>JAEUJA010000270.1 GCA_016793195.1 Phycisphaerae bacterium | reverse complement strand
TTGCGGAGGCGGAACTGGGCCGAGCCGAGGCGCTCGAAGCCGGGGGCGGAGGGCTGGAGCTCGAGCAGGCGCGTGAGCGTGTTGACCATCTCCTCGTAGCGCCCGACCTTGCCGAGGCTGTCGGCGAGATTGAGCAGGAGCGGCGGGGTGAGGTCGGCGAGCTCGGAGGCCTGCTGGTATTCGCTGACGGCCTCGGAGTGGCGGCCGAGGGCGGCGTAGACGGAGCCGAGGTTGGTGCGGGCCGGGCCGCTGGAGGTGTCGATCTTGACGGCGCGCTGGGCGTAAGGCAGGGCCTGGGCGGGCTCGCCGAGCTGGAGGTAGGCGGTGGCGAGGTTGAGGTTTGCGGAGAAGTCGTCGGGGCGGATGGTGAGGGCGCGGAGGTAGGCGCGGACGGCCTCGCCGAGGCGGTTGAGGAGCTGGAGCGTGAGGCCGTGGAGGTATTGGGCGTCGAAGTTTCCGGGCTCGATCTGGGCGGCGCGTGAGTAGCGGGCCTCGGCGTTTTTGTTGTCGCCCTGCTCGCGGTAGATGTCGCCGGCGCCGAGATAGGCGACGGTGAGGTTGGGGTTGATGGCGATGGCCTTCTCGAACTCCTCGCGGGCCTTGTCGAGCATGCCCTGGCGTTTGAGGGCTTCGGCACGCGAGACGGCGACGTTGGCCTGGTTGATCGCGGGCTCGGGCTCGGGCGTGACGAGCTCGACCGGGGGCTTTGGGTCGAGGATATTGCAGCCCGAGAGCGGGGCGGAGAGGAGCGCGGCGGCGCTCAGGCCCTTGATGAGGCGGGAGAAGAACACACGCGGCCCCGGAACTTGGGTCATTCAGGATCTCCGAACTTAGGCCCGACGCGATGGGCGGCGGGAAGAGTCAATCTTTCGCGCGCCGGAGGCCCGGGACGACTTGACTGATTTGGACGAGGATTGGGAGGGTGAGCGGGCGGATTTGAGCGCGGGGTTGGTGGGAGCCTTGGCGCTGGGGCGGGCCGAGGACTTGCGAGCGGGTGTGGTGGAAGTACGAGCGGGCGCGGGCTTGGTTCGCTTGGCAGGCTTTGCTGCCTTGGCTTTGGTTGCGGGCTTGGCTCCGGGCTTGATTGGGGGCTTGGCCTCGAGCTCGGATTTCGCAGAGTTCGCGGGCTGCTTTGGAACTGGCGATGCGGGCTTCGACGCGGAGGGCTTGCTCGGCCTGGACTTGATTGTCTTGGCGGCGGGCGGCGAAGCCGGGTGCGTCGCGAGCCACTCCCCCACCATCGTCTCGGGGTCTGCATCGGTCTGAAGAGACACGAGTCGGGCGCGGTTGACGATGTCCCAGCGCACGCCGTCGGCACGATCTTCTTTGGGAGTCTCGAGAATCTTGGGGATCTTAACGATGGCGGGGTGATTGACGATGGCGGCAAATCCGCTGGCGGCGAGGTCGGGCGCGCCGATGGTGCCCTCGCCGATGTGGGCGTGGCGGTCGAGCTTGGAGCCGACGGCGCCTTTGGAGTCGTTGAGGTGGACGACGCGGAGGTTTTCGATGCCGCAGGTCGCGTGGAAGTGATCCAGGGCTTTCTCGGCGGTGTCGCGGGTTGAGAGGTCGTGGCCGAAGGCGTGCATGTGGCAGGAGTCGAGGCAGTAGCCGATGCGCGGGGGCTCGCCGGTCTTATCGATGATCATGGAGCGGAGGCGTGCGAGGTCTTCGAACGGGCCGCCGATGGTGCTCCCGCCGCCGGCGGTGTCTTCGAGGCAGGACACGGTTTGATAGCCGCGGGTGCGGCCAAAGAGCTCGCGGTAAGCGCCTGCGATGCGGGCCAGGCCGGCGTCGAGGGTGTGCCCGACGAACGAGCCGGGATGATGGACGAGGTAGCGGATGCCGAGGGCCTCGCAGCGCTCGATCTCATCGGTCATGAGGTCGATGCTCTTGCGCCAGAGCTCGTCCTGGTGCGTGGCGAGGTTGATGAGGTACGAGGCGTGGCTGACCATGCGGTCGCCCCAGCCGAGGGTGGCGACGCGGGCGTTCCAATCGCTGACCATCGCGGGGTCGAGCGGCTTGGCGGCCCACTGCTGCTGGTTCTTCGTGAAAACCTGCACGGTGTCGAAGCAGAGGCGCTGGGCTTCGTCGAGCGCGGTGAGCATGGAGCCGGCGATGGAGAGATGAGAGCCGAACATGGGGAGGAGGGTATCAGAAGGAGGGATGGAGGACATTCACCACGGAGCGACACGGGGGGGCACGGAGGGGAAGAGCGAGGGGCGAAATCGGAAAGGATGCACGCGACATACGCTTGGGCCATGCAGACGCTCGATGGACGGATCGCGATCGTGACGGGCGCGTCGGCGGGGATCGGGGCGGCGGTGGCCCGTGATCTTGCGGCGCAGGGCGCGGCGGTGGTGTTGAATGCACGGCGCGAGGGGCCGCTGAAGGAGTTGGCGGCGACGCTGCCGGCGGGAAAATCGGCGGTGGTCGCGGGCGATGCGAGCGATGACCGCGTGATCGCGGCGATGCTGGATGCGGCCCGGGATCGCTTTGGCGGCGGGACGCGCGAAGCGGACCTGGTCGTGATCAACGCCGGACGCGGGCTGAACGGCTCGGTGATGACGTCGGACACGGCCCAGTGGGAAGAGATGATCCGGACGAATCTGCTGGGGGCGGCGAAGCTGATACGTCAGGCCGGGCTGCGGATGCTCAAGTCGAGCGAGGGCAAGGCGGGCGCGGACCTGGTGCGCACGGGTCGGGACATGGTGGTGCTGGGGTCGACGGTCGGGCGGAATGTCTCGCCGTTCTCTTCGATGTATGGCTCGACAAAGTTCGGCGTGCATGGATTGGTGGAGGGAGCGCGGCGGGAGCTTGGGCCCAAAGGAATCCGCGTGACGCTGATCGCGCCGGGATTCGTGAAGAGCGAGTTCCAGGGCGTGGCGGGGTATGACCCGGCGTGGGTGCAGCAGACGTTCGACCGGATCGGGCCGGTGCTTGTGCCGGAGGACGTGGCGCGGGTGGTGACGTTTGCCGCTTCGCAGCCGGGGCAGGTGCATGTGAATGATGTGATGCTGCGGCCGACGCGGCAGGATTATCCGTGAGAGCGGGAGTCGGGAGGGAAGAAGTGGCGGAGTGGCGAAGTGGTCGAGTGGCGGAGTGAGAAACGAGGAGCAAGAGACCTGCGGTTGACAGGGCGTACTCCATCGACGATCGGTCGATCGGAAGAGAGTGAGAGAGGCACCGGCGGAGGCCGCGAGGTACCGAAGAGCACTGACCGCGGAGCGCCGTCGGTGGCGCAAGCGACGAGCACGGGCCCGTGGCACGGGAAGAGCACCGATGTCGAGGACGACATCGGTGGCACACCCAGGGGCCATAACTCGGAGGCAGGGGAGGCAGGCCGCGTGGCGGGATCGTGTGGGCGGAGTAATCGGACGATCCCGGGGGCGGTGAGGGGCGTAGGAGTAGCTGCGGGCGGTGGATTGTGGGGTTGGGGACGGATCGGGCCGATCTGAATTGGCCGGGCGCCCAGGGCGCCGGGCCGATGGGTGTTTCTGGATGTCGGGGCGGAACGGAGACTCGCTGCCATGTGCGGAATCGTCGCGTATGTCGGGAACAAGCAGTGCCAGAACCTCATGCTGGAGGGGCTCCGGCGTCTGGAGTATCGCGGGTATGACTCGGCGGGGATCGCCACGATCACCAACGGGAAGATCAACGTCGTGAAGACGATCGGGCGCGTCGCCAATCTCGAGGACAAGCTCGAGACGATCGGCGGCGTTCGCGGCACGATCGGGATGTGCCACACGCGCTGGGCGACGCACGGCGGCGTCACCGACCCCAACGCGCACCCGCACACGGACGATCGCGCGGGCATCTGCCTGATCCACAACGGCATCATCGAGAATTACGCGTCGCTCAAGACCTACCTGCAGGAGCGTGGGCACGTCTTCAAGAGCCAGACGGACACGGAAGTGCTGGCGATGCTGATCGGCGAGCTGTATGACGGGGACCTCGAGGCCGCGGTGCAGGCGGCGCTGCGCGAGGTAACGGGGGCGTACGGCATCGTGGTGATGTGCGAGAAGGAGCCGGAGACGCTGGTGGCGGCGCGGAAGGGCTCGCCGCTGATGGTGGGCGTGGGGAACGGGGAATTCGTGATCGCGTCGGACGGCTCGGCGATCATCGCGCACACGTCGCACGCGTTCTCGCTCGAGGATTACCAGGTCGTGAAGGTGACGCCCAAGGGATTCCGCACGTCGACGATTCACAACGTGCCGGTAACACCCAAGGTGCAGCAGCTCGAGATCGATCTGGAGCAGATCGAGCTTGGCTCGTTCTCGCACTTCATGCAGAAGGAGATCTTTGAGCAGCCCAAGGCGCTGCGGAACACGCTGCGAGGGCGGACCGACATTCGCGAGGGCAAGATCGTTCTGGGCGGCGTTGGGAATTTCGCCAAGCAGCTCACGATGGCCAAGCGGATCGTCTTGACCGGGCAGGGCACGGCGCTGCACGCGGCGACCATCGGCGAGTACCTGATCGAGGACCTGGCGCGTATCTACTCGGTCGCGGAGTATGGGAGCGAATTCCGCTATCGCAACCCGATCATCGAAGAGAACACCGTCGTCGTGGCGGTGAGCCAGTCGGGCGAGACCGCGGACACGCTGGCGGCGCTGATCGAGGCGAAAGAGCGGGGCGCGCTGGCGCTGGGTGTGGTCAACGTGGTCGGTTCGTCGATCGCGCGCGAGACCGACGCGGGCGTGTACCTGCGCGTGGGACCCGAGATCGGCGTGGCGTCGACCAAGGCGTTCACGGGGCAGGTCGCGGTGCTGACGCTGGTGGCGCTGTACCTGGCGCGGCGGCGACACATGTCGGCGGACCAGTGCGCGGACATGATCCGCGAGCTGGAGCAGGTGCCCGACAAGATGGAGCGGATCCTGGAGCACGACGCGCGGATTCGGGCGGTGACGGAGAAGTACATTGACCGCGACAACTGGTTGTTCCTGGGGCGCGGGTACAACTATCCGACGGCGCTGGAGGGCGCGCTGAAGCTGAAGGAAATCTCGTACATCCACGCCGAGGGAATGCCGGCGGCGGAGATGAAGCACGGGCCGATCGCGCTCATCAACGACGGGATGCCGGCGGTGTTCATCGCGAATCGAGGGCGGCAGTACGAGAAGGTGATCTCGAACATCCAGGAAGTGAAGAGCCGCGGCGGTCGGATCATCGCGGTGGCGACCGAGGGCGACGAGCACATCAAAGCGATGGCGGACGACGTGTTCTATGTGCCGGACGTGCCGGAATGCCTGTCGCCGATGCTGACGGTGGTGCCGCTGCAGTTGATGGCGTATCACGCGGCGGTACTGCGTGGGCACGACGTGGACAAGCCGCGGAATCTGGCCAAAAGCGTGACGGTGGAGTAGGCGGCGGCGGAGCATCTCACTGGAAAGCAGCGCCACCACGGAACGCCGCCTGCTTGTCACACGCGAGTAACGCGTCGTGCATTTTTCTTGACGACGCGGAACTCGCGGCTATGCTGTGCGTCCAATCGGCGGGGATTCCGTCGATTATGTGTTTGCACCTGATTCTTCGGCTTTTCATGGGAGCTTCGCCGTGTTCGTGCAATTCAGTACCAATGAACGCCAGCCTGTTTGCGAGTTGAACCTCGGAACGTGGCTGCGCCGGCACGACGGCTGAGACTCCTCTCTCACAATTCGTGCCGGGCCCTGGCGGGGCGAACGCTCGCGTAAAACACGCGCACGGTTCGGCGTTCGATGGGGCAATGTGTCAACTTCGGCCGGATCGTGTCGTCGCGACGCGTGGACGCTTTGCACGCCCGCGTGAGGTGCGCCGGCGACAGCTCGATCTCAATATGAATGCTCGCCTGGCGCGTGAAGCCTCGGCGGGAAGGAGTTTCTTGTCGAGTGTTCCCGCACGCGAGGGAGGATGGTCCTCCCTCGCGCCCAAGTTGGTGACCCATGAACAACGAGAACAATCATGTGAAGGTGTTTGATGAGGTTCCGGGTCGGGTGACGGCCGCGATGGGGTTCCTGTGCCACTGCAAGCAGATCACGGACCCCTGCTGCCCGGACTCGGCGGTGCAGAACGCGCGGCCCTTGACCGCGTCCGAGCAGGCGACCGCGGACGCGGCGCTGGGGTTGCTCAGGTCGTACTTCCTTGGTGAGGCGGACCTGGGCGGACCTCCGGTGCTGCGGCCGCTCTGCGAGCCGTGCGATGAACCCAAGGCCAAAGCGGACGAGACCTCGGGCTGCGAGGAGCCGAAGCCGACGCTCTCGTCGCGGATGGTGAAGTGGTTTGCGCGCTGGCCGTGGATCCGCCGGTGATGCGCGCGGCGCAAGAGCGTCGTGCGCGTTTTTCCATTCAGCCGCCGACGGGCGGGCGAAGATGCCACACGTCGAAGCGGCGTTCGAGCGCTGCACCGACGCGGCAGACGGTCGCTTCGTCGAAAAGCTTGCCGATGACCGTGATCGCGTGCGGCTT
Source organism: Phycisphaerae bacterium (assembly GCA_016793195.1). GTDB lineage: Bacteria > Planctomycetota > Phycisphaerae > Phycisphaerales > UBA1924 > JABWBC01. Next base: position 393 of record JAEUJA010000270.1, on the reverse strand, counting down.
TTTCTCCGGGCCGATCGCGCTGCGGAGCGTCAGGCCCGGGTGGCCCGTGAAGTTCGTGATGAGGCAGGTCGGGCCGACCAGGCTCGGCGTGATGAGCACGTCGATCGGCTCCATCAGCGTGTGCATCATGGCGCACACGCGACGGCGGAAGCGATCGGCCTGGATGACCTCGTTGGCGGGGATGAACCAGCTCTGGCGGAAGGTGTTGGGCCAGGCCTCGGGCGCTTGCCAGGCGAGCGAGTCGTCCTGGTTGGAGCGGGTGAGGTCCTCGAAGGCGGACGCGGCCTCGCAGACCAGGATCGGCAGCAGCGATTCGTAGGGCCAATCGGGCAGTTCGACCTCGCGGAGTTGCAGGCCGCAGGCACGCGCGGCGTCGAGGGCGGCCTTGTCGAG
>JAEUJA010000217.1 GCA_016793195.1 Phycisphaerae bacterium | reverse complement strand
CCGCGATGTACCCCAGTGCCGTGACGGCGTATCCGACACCCTGGCTCAGCATAAGGACGAACTCCCCGGGAACAACCTTGACTCTATCAATTGATGATCGATGTGTCAAGAGATAAAGACCATACAATCCACGTCAATTCGACCGCGAGTCCGAAAATCTGTGCCACGATCGCCCATTCTGGTCGATTCTGAGCCCCTGACTTGACAGATTGGCAAAAATCCGCAAAGATGATCTTGCTGACCATTCGATCCACTATTCGACAGACGAATCGGCCCGCAGCACGAGGAACCGCATATGGCCACAGACGGCAGCGCCGCGTCACATTCCCAGCACCAGGAAACCGGACCGATCGAGCGATTTGTTTATGACGACGCGGTCGTTCGGAAGTTCTTGTTCGCCTCGATCGTCTTTGGGATCGTGGCGTTTCTGGTCGGCGTGCTCGCCGCCATCCAGCTGGCGCTCCCGCCGGCCCTGAATTGGGAGATCGGCGGGATCAAGCCGCTGGCGTGGCTCGAGTTCCTCACCACCACGTCGTTCCTGAACTTCGGGCGTCTGCGTCCGCTCCACACCAACGCGGCGATCTTTGCGTTTGCCGGCAACGCGCTGTTCGCGGCGATCTACTACTCGACGCAGCGGCTGTGCAAGTGCCGCATGTGGTCCGACAAGCTGAGCAACCTCCACTTCTGGGGCTGGCAGCTCATCGTCGTGTGCGCCGCGGTCTCGCTCCCGTTGGGCCTCACGCAGGGCAAGGAGTATGCCGAACTCGAGTGGCCCGTCGACCTCATGATCGCGGTGGTGTGGGTGGCGTTCTTCGGCGTGAACTTCTTCATGACCCTCGCCAAGCGTCGCGAGCGTCACATGTACGTCGCGCTGTGGTTCTACATCGCCACCATCGTCACGGTCGCGATGCTCCACGTCTTCAACAACCTCTCGCTCCCCCTGGCGCTGGTGCAGCTCATCAAGACGGGGCAGACCCCCGCCCCCGCCGACTGGCTTAAGAGCTGGTCGATCTACTCGGGCGTGCAGGACGCGTTCATGCAGTGGTGGTACGGGCACAACGCGGTCGCGTTCTTCCTGACCACGCCGTTCCTTGGGCTGATGTACTACTTCCTGCCCAAGGCCGCCGACAAGCCCGTGTATTCCTACCGCCTCTCGATCATCCACTTCTGGTCGCTGGTCTTCATCTACATCTGGGCGGGCCCGCACCATCTCCACTACACCGCTCTCCCGCAGTGGGCCAGCACGCTCGGCATGCTCTTCTCGGTCATGCTCTGGATGCCCTCGTGGGGCGGCATGATCAACGGCCTGCTCACGCTCCGCGGCGCCTGGAACAAGGTCGCCGCCGACCCGATCCTCAAGTTCTATGTCGTCGGCATCACGTTCTACGGCATGTCGACCTTCGAGGGGCCCATGCTCTCGATCAAGAGCGTCAACTCCCTCTCCCACTACACCGATTGGACCATCGCCCACGTCCACGCCGGCGCCCTTGGCTGGAACGGCCTGATGACCTTCGGAATGGCCTACTGGCTCGCCCCTCGCCTCTTCCAGGCGCCCATCTGGAGCAAGAAACTCGTCGCCGCCCACTTCTGGTTGGCCACCATCGGCATCGCTCTCTACGTCCTTGGCATCTATACCGGCGGGATCACCCAGGGCCTCATGTGGCGTGCCTTCGATGTGACCGGCCGCCTTCAGTATCCCGACTTCGTCGAGACGGTCATGGTGCTCATGCCCATGTACTGGATCCGCGTCCTGGGCGGCACGCTGTTCCTCTTGGGCGGCGTCCTGTGCCTCCTCAACCTCCTCATGACCTGGAAGGCCCGGCCCGCCAAGTATGAAGAGCCTGTCCACGAAGCCCCGGCGCTCGGCCCGGTCTTTGTCGACCCCCCGGTGCCCGCCACCGAGATCACCGCCAGCACCGAGTGGGCCAAGGACGTTGACGCCCGTTACATCAAGGGCTGGTTCCACCGCGTGTGGGAGCGCAAGCCCGCCCGCTTCACGGTCTGGGTCTTCCTGGCCGTCGCCGCCGCATCTCTCTTTGAAATCATCCCGACCTTCCTCATCAAGAGCAACGTCCCCACCATCGCGAGCGTCATGCCCTACACGCCGCTCGAGCTGGCCGGGCGCGATATCTACATCTCGGAGGGCTGCTACAACTGCCACTCGCAGATGATCCGCCCGATCTGGGCCGAGACGCGTCGCTACGGCGAGTACAGCAAGCCGGGCGAGTTCGTCTACGACCATCCGTTCCAGTGGGGCTCGCGCCGCATCGGGCCCGACCTGGCCCGCGAGGGTGGTCGCCAGAGCCATGACTGGCAGGTCCGCCACCTGGAGAACCCGCGCCAGCTGATCGAGCAATCGATCATGCCCTCGTACCCCCACCTGCTGAAGGACCCGCTGAACTTCGAGTCCATCCAGGGGCGCGTCGACGCCATGGCCATGCTGGGCGTGCCGTACGGCGAGGCGGTCAAGGGCGGCAAGGCGATCGAGCTCGCCAAGACGCAGGCCAAGGAACTGGCCGATGCCCTGGTGGCCCAGAACGGCTACAAGGACATGGGCGACAAGAAGGTGATCGCGCTCCTGGCCTACCTCCAGCGGCTTGGCACCGACATCAGCAAGCCGCCGCCGGCCGCGCCCGCGGCGCCGGCCACCGCCGCGGCGGGAGGTCAGCCGTGAGCGAACTCATCAGCAGCTTCAAGCTCACGACGTTCCCGATCGTGGCGTTGGTGATCTTCACGGTCGCGTTCGCCGCCCTGTGCTGGAAGGTCTTCCGCCCCGGGCAGCGCGACCAGATGAACCGGCACGCCTCGATCCCCCTTGGCGACGACTGATCCTTCACCCCGAATTCCCTCGCCCCCGCGCGGGCGATGTAGGAGCACCGTTCATGGCTGTCAAGGACTTCCTCAGCGACCACGAATACGACGGGATCCGCGAGTACGACAACCCGACCCCCGGCTGGTGGCACGCCATCTTCATCGCCACCATCTTCTTCTCTTTCTTCTACTTCGTGTACTGGGAAATGAACCCCAATGCTTCCTCGCCGCAGTCGCGCTGGGCCGCCGCCCAGACCCGCGAGTACAAGCGGCTCTTCGGCGCCCTTGGCGACCTCCAGCCCGACGAGGCGACCATCCTCAAGATGATGGGCAACGAGCAGATGCTCAACGTCGCCCAGGGCTTCTTCCAATCCACCTGCACCCAGTGCCACGCCAAGGACGGCGGGGGCAACGTCGGCGTCAACCTCACCGACGAGCACTACAAGAACGTCAAGAAGCTCGATGACCTCTACAACGTCATCACCAACGGCGCCAACGCCGGCGTGATGCCCAGCTGGAAGAACCAGTTCAACCAGAACGAGCGTGTGATCCTGGCCGCCTACGTCGCCTCGCTCCGCGGCACCAAGCCCGCCAGCGCCAAGGCGCCCGAGGGGGACCCGATCCCGCCCTGGCCCGCCGCCAAGTAACGGGTGCGTCCCGCGTGCGTAGCCCCGCGAGCCGAGACACCCAACGATGGAGCCCGAGATGTCCGCCGCTCCCAAGGAAACAACCCCCGTCGGCACCGCGCCCAACGGGGACCTGCTGATTCTGTCGACGCTGAATGACGACGGCTCGCGTCGATGGCTCAGGCCGCGCCCGAGCCCCGGCAGGTTCTGGCACGCGCGCCGCGCCGTCGCCTATTTCCTCATCGCCATCTTCACCGCGATCCCGTATCTCACGATCAACGACAAGCCCGCCGTGCTCCTGGACATCATCGCCCGCCGCTTCACGATCTTCGGCTACACCTTCCTCCCCACCGACACACTCCTCTTGGCGCTCACCCTCCTCATTATCGGGATCGGCATCTTCCTCTTCACCGCGATCTTCGGTCGCGTGTGGTGCGGCTGGGGCTGCCCGCAGACCGTCTACATGGAGTTCGTCTTCCGCCCCATCGAACGCCTCTTCGAGGGAACGCCGGGGCGCGCCAAGAAGACCTGGCTCCAGAACTCGCCGGCGCGGAAGTTCATCAAGCTCGGCGTCTATTTCCTCATCTCCTGCTACCTCGCCCACACATTCCTGGCTTATTTCGTGGGCGTTGAGCAGCTCCGGGTCTGGGTCACGCGCTCGCCCGCCGAGCACCCCACTTCCTTCGCCGTCATGGCCATCGTCACCGCCCTGATGATGTTCGATTTCGCATTTTTTCGCGAGCAGACCTGCCTGGTCGTCTGCCCTTATGGCCGCTTCCAGTCCGCGCTCATCGATCGCCAGTCTCTCATCGTCGCCTATGACAAGTCCCGCGGCGAGCCGCGCGGGAAGAAGGCCGCCAGGCCGGGGGATGTCAGCCTGAAGGTCATCGGCGACTGCGTCGATTGCGGCCTGTGCGTCCAGACCTGCCCGACCGGCATCGACATCCGCAACGGCCTGCAGATGGAGTGCGTCCACTGCACCCAGTGCATCGACGCGTGCGACGCGGTCATGGCCAAGCTGAAGCGACCCGCCGGCCTGATCCGCTACGCCTCCCAGTCCGAGATCGCCGGCGAGCCGCGCCGCTGGTTCCGCCCTCGCATCGTCGTGTACCCCCTCATTATCACCGTCCTGATCACTGCCTTCACCATCGTGCTTCTCACCCGCACCCCCTTCAACGCCACGATCCTGCGCACCCGCGGCGCGCCGTTCCTCGAACTCCCCGACGGCACGATCGGCAACAACGCGCGCCTCAAGCTGGTCAACCGCGAGGACCGGACCGTCAGCCTCCAAGTCGCGCCGCTCGACGGCGCCGGGCTCAGGATCGAGGCCTCGGGCTTCACGCTCGCGCCGGGCGAACTCCGCGAGTTCCCCGTCGTCATCTCCGCGCCACGCCACAAGTTCAACATGGGAAAATCGACCGCCTCGCTACGCATTACCGACGACAAGAACACCACGCTCGTCCGCACCTTCCAGCTCGTCGGCCCGGGGTCCATGCACGACGCCGCAAAGGCCGAGGAAACCAAGCGCGAGCACGCGAACGACGAGGACACGAAGGGCGAGTCCGGGCACGAGCCCCAGAAGCACGACGATTCGACCAAACCCAAGGAGCAACCGCACCCATGACCGGCGCGGCCCCAGCCAAGTCCGTCAAGAACTACCTCTGGCCGTGGGCCATCTTCGCGCTCCTGGGCGCGAACATGGTGATCGTCGCCATCACCGTCTACGCCTCGCAGCGCTCGCGCTCTCCGGTCGAGAGCGACTACTACCAGAAGGCCCTGCACTGGGACGAATCTGCGCGCCAGCACGCCGTCAACACCGCCCTGGGCTGGAAGCTCGCCCCCTCGCTCACCAAGTCCGGTGCGGGTGTTGAGTTTTCCATCGCGCTCGTCGACGGCAAGGGCGAGCCGATCCGCACCTGCAACGTCGCGATCGAGGCCTTCCACCTCGCTGATCCGACCCGAAAGCTCAACGCCACGATCGACGCCGCCGATTCGGAGTCGCTGAGAACCACGCTCGCGCTCGATCGACCCGGCCTGTGGCGACTCTCCTTCGTCGTGGACGCGGGCGGCGCTCGCTTCACGCAGCAGCAGGACATCGAACTCTCCGAGCACGGGGGCTTCGAAGTCTTCCTTCCCAACACGCCCGGGGGCCGCCCTTGATCGCCACGCTCACAGGCGTGCTCGCCGCCAGTCTCCTCGGCAGCCTGCACTGCGCCGGGATGTGCGGCCCGCTGGCCGCGATCGCGTCGTCGCCGTCCGCCCCGGTCCAACTCACGCACGACCACGCGCCCCTTCGGCGTCGCCTTCTCGCGGAACTCTCGCTGGCAACGATCTACAACCTCGCGCGCCTCGTTGCGTACGCCGCCCTGGGCGCGATCGCCGGCTCGCTCGGGCGCGTGCTCGAACTTGGCGGGACGCTGGTCGGCGTGCAACGCGTCGCCGCCATCGCCAGCGGCCTCGTCCTCATCGTCGCCGGGCTCGTCGTCGCCGCGCAGTGGCTCGGCCTCTCCAAGTCCGTCTTCTCGCTCCCCGCCTGGCTCACCTCGAAGCTCTCGCGCCTGCACGCCGCCGCCTCGCGCCTGCCCGCGGGCGCTCGCGCCGCGCTCATCGGCCTGCTCTCGGCCGCCCTCCCCTGCGGCTGGCTCTACGCCTTCGTCACCGCCGCCGCCGGAACCGCGCATCCGCTCGACGGCTCGCTGGTGATGGCCGCGTTCTGGCTGGGCACCGTGCCCGTGATGACCGGCGTGGGCGTGGGCATCCGCCGGCTCGCGGCCCCGCTTCGCCGCCATGTACCCATCGCCAGCGCGATCGTGATGATCGTCGCGGGCGTGGCGTGCGTCGGCTGGCGCTCGTGGCCCATCTTGTCCACCCACGCCGCCGAGCCCGTCTGCCCACTGTGCCACCCGGAGTGATCGCGTGAGCGCCGTCGCATCGAGCACGATCAGCCCTCCCGCCGCGCGCGTCGCGTGTTCGCACTGCGCGCTCGACGTTCCCAACGGACTCGTCGCACAAGGCCGCGATCTCCAATTCTGCTGTCACGGCTGCGAAACCGCCTACTCCATCATCCACTCCTGCGGCCTGGACAAGTACTACGCGATCCGCGATCGCCTCGACGCCCAAGCATCGGCCCCCGTCACAGCCTCCGACCGGTCCTACGCGGAGATGGACGACCCCGCCTTTCACGCCATCCACGTCATCAAGCACGCTGACAACCAGCTCCGCACCGAGTTCCTTCTCTCCGGCATCCACTGCGGCGCCTGCGTGTGGCTCGTCGAGCGCCTGCCCAAGCTGGCCGAGGGCGTGATCGAGGCCCGCCTCAACATGCGCCGCGCCAGCGTCGATCTCCGATGGGACTCCGCAAAGACTTCGCTCTCAAAGATCGCGCGAACACTCGACGCGATCGGCTATCCGCCCAATCCCGCGCGCGGCAGCGTCAACCGCCATCGACTCATCGCCGACGATCGCCGCCAGCTCGTCAGCATCGGCGTCGCCGGCGCGTGCTTCGGCAACGTCATGCTCCTGGCGATCTGCCTCTACGCCGGGCTCTTCTCCGGCATGGACCCCGCCCACACCCGCTATTTCCGCTGGCTTTCGCTGGGCTTTTCCGCGATCTCGCTCGCCTGGCCCGGGCGCGTCTTTTTCACCAGCGCCTGGGCCGCCCTCAAGACGCGGACGCCCCACCTCGACGTCCCGATTACGCTCGCGTTGGTCGTCGGCGCGATCTGGAGCGTCTACTGCACCATCGCCGGCGTGGGCGATGTCTACTTCGATTCGCTCAGCGGCCTGGTTTTCCTCCTCCTCACCGGGCGCTACGTCCAGCGCCGTCAACAACGCCGCGCCTCCGACGCCGTCGCCGAACTCTTCGCGCTCACGCCCTCGGTCGCGCGCCGTGTCACGGGCGGCGGCGTGGCCGACGTCCCCGTTGAAGCCCTCGTCGCCGGCGAAACCGTCGAGGTCCGCCCAGGCGAGACCTTTCCCGTCGACGGCGTGATCCTCTCGGGCGAAACCAAGGCCGACCTGTCTCTGATGACCGGCGAATCGCACCCGATCGCTCTGCACGCGGGCGATCGGTGCGTCGCCGGCTCCATCAACCTCACGTCCACCGTTCGCGTCCGCGTCGAGGCGACCGGCGAATCAACCAAGGTCGGGCGCCTGCTCCACCTCGCCGAGGACGCCTCCGCCCGCAAGGCCCCGGTCGTCCAGCAGGCCGATCGTCTGTCGAAGTACTTCAACATCGGAATGCCGATCGCCGGCCTGGTCGGCGGCATCGCGTGGATGTTCATCGACCCCGCCCAGGCCGTTGAGCGTGCTGTCGCGCTGCTGGTTGTCACCTGCCCGTGCGCTCTGGGACTTGCCACGCCGCTCACGTTCACCATCGCCGCCGGGCGCGCCGCGCGTCGCGGCATGATGATCAAGGGCGGCGAAGCGATCGAACTCCTCACCCGCCCCGGAGTAATCTACCTCGACAAGACCGGCACGCTCACCGAAGGCCGCCCCGGCGTCACCGCGTTTACAGGAGACCCTTCGCTCCGCCCGCTCATCGCCGCGCTCGAGAAGCACTCGAATCACCCGCTGGCCGCCGCAATCGCTCGAGAGTTCGACGACGGGCGCACGCACGAGGTCACCGACCTCCGCAGCACCATCGGCGGCGGACTGGAGGCCAAGGTCGGCGGGCGCAACCTCGCCGTCGGCTCGCCCGCGTTCCTGCAATCTCTCGGCATTCCCTTTGATGCAGCCGCCACCGACACCGCCCGCAAGATCGCCGAGAACGGTGACACGCCCGTCGCTGTCGCGGTGAACAGCACGCTCGCCGCGTGGATCGCGCTTGGCGACCGCATCCGCTCCGACGCCAAGGCCACCATCGACACGTTCCACGCCCGCGGCTGGCGCGTCGCGATCCTTTCGGGCGATCATCCCTCCCTGGTCGACCGCGTCGCGCGTGATCTCGGCATCAGCGAAGCACGCGGGGGCCTCTCACCCACCGACAAGCTCGACATCGTGCGTCAGAAGCAGGGCGGCGCAACGATCTTCGTGGGCGACGGCGTGAACGACACCGCCGCTCTCGCCGCGGCTGATGTGGGCATCGCCGTGGGCGGCGGCGCGGATGCCAGCCGCTCCGCCGCAAGCGTCTACATGACCCGCGCCGATCTCTCCGGCGTCGTCGAACTCCTCGATGGCTGCCGCCGCACCATGAAGACCATCCGCGGCAATCTCCGCGTCAGTCTCGTCTATAACATCCTGGCGGTGGCGGGCTCGATGGGCGGCATGGTCTCGCCGCTCTTAGCTGCGTTCATCATGCCGCTGAGTTCGCTGACCGTGCTGTCGATCGCGATGAAGTCCAAGACGTTCAGCACCGACAAGATCGGGGGCCCGCGATGAGCGTGCTGTATGTGGTCGTTCCGCTGGCGATCGTGCTCGCCGCCGCCGCTGTCTGGGGCTTTATCTGGGCCACGCGCCAGGGCCAATACGACGACCTCGACACCCCGGCCCACCGCATGCTCCACGACGACGAAGACTGAAGCGGAATCCCGCTGACTTGGGCTTTCGCGACGCCCTCCGCATGGAGCTTGACGCTTCGCGTTCACATGGCATTCACGAAACAGTCCGCTCCCCGAGCGAGTCTCACGCGTCGTATTCGGTCACCACGCGGCGGAACGTCTCCGTCGGCGCGCTCAGCCCTGTCCACGCCTCGAACTGCAGCGCCGCCTGACGCACAAACATCTCCAGCCCCTCCACCACCGTGCAGCCAAGTTCGCGCGCCCGCTTCACCAGCGGCGTCACCCGCGGCGCGTACACGGTGTCCATCACGATCGCTCGCGATGCCGTCGCGCGATTCAACGCCGCCTCAGGGATCGCCATCGCGCCCGGCGCCAGACCGTTCTTCATTCCTACCGGCGTGCAGTTCACCCACACATCGCACGCGGCCCCCTCCATCGAGTCCCACGCAAGGCCCCGCGCCGCAACGCCCGTCGCAGAGCGGACCGACCCGGCCAGGTCTTCCGCCCGCGCGAGATCGCGGTTGAACACGATCGGGATCGCGCCGGCTCGCGCCGCCTCAAACGCGATCGCCCGCCCCGCGCCGCCCGCGCCAACCACGCCGATCACCAGCCCCGCCAACTCTCGCGACCCGAGCACGCCCTTGATGCTCTCGATCGCCGCGGGCGCATCGCTGTTGAACACCCGCACCCGCGCCCGCCCATCCTCGCGCGACACCACCAGCGTGTTGGCCGCCCCGATCATCGCCGCACCGGAGTCGATCTCCCAGCCGGTCCCGCGCGCGACCCGCACCAAGCTCTCCTTGTGCGGGATCGTCACGCTGCATCCCCTGAAATCCAGCGGCCCGTACTCGATCAATTCCGTCAGCGTCGCCTTCAGGCTCGCGTCGTTGTCTCCCGGCGTCGCGCCCGGCGCGATCGGCATGGGCAGATACACCGCGTCGACGCCAAGCTCGCCGAAGCCCGCGTTGTGAATCCGCGGCGAGAGCGAGTGCGACACCGGCCAGCCGACCACGCCGAACACCTTCGTCGTCGTGCGGATCGATCGGAATCGATACGTCTCGAGAAGCTGCGCCAACGTCGGCTGCCCCGGCGCGGTCGCGGAGGCGTCCCGCAAACTCGCAAATGTCAGGAACGCGCCAAACTTCGGCGCCAGCACGCGGCTCATGAGCCCGAACTCGCCCATGCCAAGCGCGATCGTCGGGCGATCGCCCTGCCGCACCAGTTCGAACAGCTCGATGTTGTCGCGCAGCGAGCGAGCGCGGAACGCGACCTTGTGAACCCGCGCCGCTCCGTGCGAGCGCATGCTGAGCATCCGGCGCGTCAGGTCCGCGGGGCGCGAGTCAAAGTCGTGCGACGAGAGGATCAGCCCGGCGCTTTGCTCGCGCTCCGCGTCGACGCACAGATTGATCTTCAGCCGCAGGTTGTCCGACCGGTTGTACGCGGCCAGCTCGACGTCGACATAGCGCGGCGCGTGCTCGCCCGCCTGCAAACCGACGCACGCCCGCTCGAACATCGCGACACGAACATCATCGTCGGCGTCGTAGTGCCCGCCCTCCCACGTGGGGCGGCACGTCAGGATGCACGGGAGCGGCGAGGCCGACACCAGCCGCGCTATGCGGGCCGCGTCGCTCGCATCGCCGGTGCCCGCGAAGAAGTCATCGACACGGAACTCGACCATGTCGGCGCCCGCCTCGCGCGCCAGCGCCGCGTCGCGCAGGGCGTCGGCCTCGTCGGTCACCATGATGGGAACACAGACCAGCGTCGACATGCTCGGAGTGTACGGCATTCGCTCGGACATGCTCCGCCCGAAACCTGCGAGAGCAGATTCGGTATAACGGAACAATGCTCGACACCCTCTTTGATCTCATCGGCCAGTGGGCCGGGAACTTCGCGACTGATTCAGCGAGCGACCGCCGCCGCGCATGGCTGATTCTCGCCGCGGTGTTGGCGACGCTGGCGGGCGTGGCCGCACTCGTGTACTTCATGTACCTGCGATGAGCGATCTCGCCGCGGCGCTCCCCGCGATGTGCCCGCTCGACCACGCCCATTGGAAGTTGAAGCCGCCGATCCGCCCGTCGACATCGCAGATCTCACCGCACAAATGCGCCCCGGGCGACACGCGGCTCTCCATCGAGTCCAATCGCAGCTCGGAGAGCGGCACGCCGCCGGCGGTGACTTCCGCGTGCGTGAAGCCGCGATCGCCGGTGGTTGGCACGACGAGCGCACAGACCGCGCCGACGATCGACGTGCGTTGCACGCGTGTGAGCGACTGGATCGGCGTGGCGGGATCGACCTTCGCGTGCTCGCACAGCGCACGGGAGAGGCGCTCGGGCAGCCCGCGGTTGGTGTGTCCGGGGACGTCCGCGCGAAACACGAGCGACTCGGCGAGCCAGCGCGCGATGCCCGGCCCCTTGGCGCTCACGATTGCGCGGTCGAGATCGGCGGACGGAAGCCCGGGCGTAAAGTTCAGCACCAGCGACGCGCCGGGATCGGCGTGGCGAGCGTCGGCGAGATACCGCGAAGCATCCAGAATCGCCGGGCCGGAAAGCCCAAAGTGCGTGAAGAGCACGGAGTTCGTGAACGACACGAGCGCTTTGCCGCCGGCGTCGCGGACGATGACCTCGGCGGCGACCGACACGCCCGAAAGTTCGCGGAGGAAGTGGCCGTCGGGCGTGGTGAGCGGCACGAGCGCCGGGAAGATCCGCGCCGTCATGGTGTGTCCGAGCGATTTGGCGATCGAGTATCCCTGGCCGTCCGAGCCCGACTTCGGCAGGGCCTTGCCGCCGGTGGCGATGACGACGCGCCAGGCGACGAGCGGGCGATCGTCGTTGCACGCCGCGCCAGAGCACGGACCTGATGACAGGTCCGTGGCACGGGGAACTTCGCGCTGAATCTCAAATCCTCCGTCGAACGGTTGCACGCTGGCGACGCGCCACGGGTGCCACAGTTCCACGCCGACGCGCCGAGCTTCGGTGAGCAGCGCGTCGAGCACGGTTCGGGCGCGGTCGGTCGTCGGGAAGAGTTTGCCGGTGTCTTCCTGCCTGAGTTCCACGCCGATCTCGTTGAAGAAGGCGACGGTTCGCTTCACGTCGAATCGGCCGAGCACGTTGCGGGTCGAGTTGCGGGACGAGCCGGCGTAGGCGCGCTCGTCGACCTGGTGATGCGTGACGTTGCAGCGTCCGCCGCCGGCGACGAGGATCTTCGCGCCGAGTGACTTGGCCCCGTCGAGCGCGATGATGCGGAAGCGCGAGCCCGATTCCAGCGCCTCCCGCCCGGCGGCGATCGCGGCCATGAGCCCCGCGGCTCCCGCGCCGATCACCGCGATGTCGCCCCGCTCGCTCACAGGTCACACCGCCCGGCGCGAGCGCCACTGATCGATCGCAACCGCGGCGATGATGATGTGCCCCACGATGATCTGCTGCACGTAA
>JAEUJA010000156.1 GCA_016793195.1 Phycisphaerae bacterium | reverse complement strand
TCGCCGGGGCGGCAGAGCGAGCGGCGGATTGACCTTTCGAGTTTTCTGTTTCACGGGTTGGGCGAGCCGCACCCCGCGGGGGCGTCGCTTATCACCCGCTTTGAGCAGCGGCCCGGGATGGTGCGCTGGACGATCGACGTGCCGATGGGTGTGCCGGGTGTGCCGGGCACCCGCGTGACGCGTGTGACCCGTGAGCTTTCGCTGGTTCCGTCGGCGCGGGGCGGGGCGTGTCGCGTTCGGTACACCGTTGCCTCCGCGGAATCGGTGCGGCTGGTGGTGCGTCCGCTGGTGGCGCTGCGCGATTTCCACGAGCTGGTGCGCGAGCCCGACCTTTCCGATCGCTACTGCACCACGCGTCAGGGCGACTTGGTGCGCGTCGAGCTGGCGTCGAACACGGAGGGGAATCTCGGCGGGCGGGTGAACCTGGCGTGCGGTGTCGGCGGTGCGTCCTTTGCCGGGGAAGCGCAGGTGTGGCGGGATTTCCACTACCCGCACGAGTCACGGCGGCACCAGGAAGACCGCGAGCATCTGTATTCGCCCGGGGCGTTCACGGGCGACGCGCCGGCGGGCGCGGGGCTGGAGGTTGAGATCGAATCGTGGGCGGGCGCGTTCGAGGACAGGCCGCGGACGACCACGGAGGAATCGCGGCGAGTCGCGGACGCGCGGCTGGGCGGGCTGGTGAGCCCGCTGGTTGAGCGCGTGCCCGAGCCGGAGCGGGGCGTGATCGGCGCGCTGGTGTGCGCCGCCGACCAGTTCGTGGTGCGACGCCGGCACGAGGCCGGATTCCGTGCGTCCATCATCGCCGGCTATCCCTGGTTCAGCGACTGGGGGCGTGACACCATGATCTCGCTGCCCGGCCTGCTTCTTTCGACGGGGCGCACGCGCGAGGCCAGGGAGGCTCTGGAGGCGTTCGCGTCGCTCGCCAAGGATGGGCTGATCCCCAACTGCTTTGACAACGCGACGGGGCACGCGGAGTACAACACGGTGGACGCGTCGCTGTGGTTCATCCACGCGTTGGATGCGTACCTCGACGCGACCGACGACCGTGATGCGCTGCGCGGGCGGTGCGGGCGGGCGGCCCACGAGATCATCGAGGCGTACCGCGCGGGCACGCGATTCTCGATCGCGATGCAGGACGATGCGTTGATCGCGGCCGGCTCGCCGGACACGCAGCTGACGTGGATGGATGCGCGGCGTGACGGCGTGGTGTTCACGCCGCGTTACGGCAAGCCGGTGGAGGTCAACGCGCTCTGGGTGCACGCGCTGCGTTGCCTGGCGCGACGCGACACGGGGCGGGCCAAGGAGTTGAGCGCGCTGGCCGACCGCGCGGCGCGATCGTTTCTCGAACAGTTTTGGAGTCCGCGCGCCGAGGCGCTCGTTGACGTGCTGACGCCCGAGGCGTCGGGCGCGTGGCGTGCGTCGGGCGAGACGCGCCCGAACCAGGTCTTCGCGGCGAGCCTGGAGCTTTCGCCGCTGTCGGTGGCGCAGCGTGCGGGCGTGGTGAAGCGGGTGATGTCGCTCTTGGTCACGCCGATGGGCGTGCGGACACTTTCGCCGTCGGACCCGGGGTATCAGGGTCGGTACCGGGGATCGCTGTTCGAGCGAGACCGGGCGTATCACAACGGGACGGCGTGGCCGTATCTGCTCGGGGCGCTGGCGGAGGGGATGCTGCGCGCGGGCGGGTTCTCGGCGGAAGCGCGGAGGGCGGCGATCGGGTTGCTGACGCCGGCGGCGGGGTCGGTGCTGTCGGCGCCGGCGGGCGGGTGCGTTGGGCAGATCGCGGAGGTCTTCGACGGCGATTCCACGGCGGGGGAGGCGCAGCGCCCGGGCGGGTGCGTGGCGCAGGCGTGGAGCGTGGCGGAGGTTCTGCGGGTGTGGCTCCTGGCGCGCGGGAAGTAAGCGGCGCGGGCGCTACGCCTTGGCGCTCTTGCCGATTTCGTGGGCGGGGCGTCCGGCGTTGATGAGTCGTACGGCGTCGTCGGGTGAGATGGTTCCCTCGGCGACGTAGGCCGCGATCTCGCGCCGTGATTCCTCGCGGGCCTTGGTCTTGGTGGTGGAGCTGGAGTAGCCGGCGATGATCCACACGACCGCGACCACGAACATTCCCAGCGGGGCGATTTCTCCGGCGTCGGCGGCGAGGGTGACAAACTCGATCATGGCCAGTCTCCTTGGTCCGTGCGGATCAGCAGTGCTCGGGCTTCTCCCCGGCCTTCATCAGTTTTTCGCCCTGCTCGGGGGTCATGGAGCCCTCGGCGATGAACGCGGCGATCTCGCGGCGTGTTTTTTCGCGGGCCGAGGCGCGCACGGCGGCCATGGATCGGGAGATCGCGGTCACCACGACGATCATGCCGAAGAGCATGAGCCACCAGAAATTGTTCCCCTGGGTGGCGGCGTCGATGAGGCGATCGAGGCCTTTGGCGGACCCGTCGGCGGTCTGTGCAAGCAGCATGGGGCGCTCCTCGTCGGGCCGTGCCCGGGACGTGCCGGGGCCCGCCCGACCACTCGGGCTTCCGGCCTTGTTGGGAATCCTATCGCCCGGTTTTCGCGGCGAGCCCGTAGCATTGGGTGACGTGGCGCGCCGCCCAACCCAACCCGAACCAGGTTCCCAGGGTGGCGGCTCCGATTCCCCCGAGGGCGTCGAGCAGGCCCGGGAGGGCGCGGTTGTCCGGGAGATCATGCGCCTGTACGCCCAGGGCTGGTTTCCCATGGCCGAATCGCGCCAGACGCCGGCGCAGTGGGTCCAGCCCAACCATCGCGCCCTGATCCCGCTGGACGACGGCTTCCGCGTGTCGCGATCGCTGCGGGCGCGGGTGCGGAGCGGGAAGTTTGTCGTGCGGTGCGACGCCGACTTTGAGCGGGTGATCCGGGCCTGCGCCATGCCGGCCCCGGGGCGCCACGACTCCTGGATCAACGACGACATCGTCGCGTGGTACACGCTCTTGCACCGCGCCGGGCACGCCCACTCCATCGAGGCGTACCTCCCCGGGGACGGGGGCACGCCCCGGCTCGTCGGCGGGCTGTACGGCGTGGCGCTGGGCGGCGCGTTCTGCGGCGAGTCGATGTTCTCGCTCCCGGCGCTGGGCGGCACCGACGCCAGCAAGGTCTGCCTGGTCCACCTCGTCCATCACCTCCGGCGCGCGGGTTTCACGCTCCTCGACGCCCAGATCCAGAACTCCCACACCGACCAGTTCGGCGCGGTGCAGGTGGCGCGGACGAGGTACCTGAAGATGCTGGGCGAGGCCCGGGCCAAAGCGATCGCCTGGCCGGAGTTTGACGCGGAACTGGCGGTGCGGGCTCTCACGCCGGCGTAGCGGGCGAGTCGGGGCTCGCGGGTTTCCAGCCCGCACCGCACTCGGGGCAGCGCTCGGCCCTGGGCGTCGCGCTCATGTCGTACCCGCACAGCGGGCAGCGACCCGCTTCGAGGCGGCGGCGCCGGCGACCCAGCGGCAGGAGAAACACCATCGGCCCGAGTGCGACGAGGCCCACCGTCGCGCAGATGAGCAGCGCGAAGAACGTCCCTTCCCCGCAGTAGCAGTTGCTCTTGCGCCGGACCATCACGTCCAGCGGGATCAGGCTGACCGCCTCGACCACGCTCCCGATGAACAGACGCTTGGCGACCAGGCGCACGCGCGACTCGCCCGGTTCCTTGCGGAGGAACGCGCCGATCAGCGGCGTGGCGAACGCCCACATCACCAGCACCGCGGTCATCACCACGCCCCACACCTCGTCGCTCGGGTCGTTCCCGTGCGCGACGGACCAGACCGAGCACCCGATGAACCCAAGCCCGCCCAGGAGCGTGGCCGAGCAGAGCGCGGCGATCGCGGCGATCAGGCCCAGGGGCGTGCGCTCGCGGTAGACGCTGATGAGCAGCCCGAAGGCGACGCCCGCGCCCGTGAGCCCGGAGAGGAGCATCATGGGGCCGGAGGTGAGCAGGTCGTAGAGCCTTGGGCGTGCCTGGCCCCAGTCGACGTTGAGGGCTTCCAGGATGGCGACGAGCGCCGCGTGAACGCCGGCGACCAGTGCGCCGAGCACCAGGGCGCCGAGTCCGTGATGGGTCCAGGGCACGTCGCGCGCGCTGCGGAAGCCCGCGGGCCGCGCGGGGAGCATCATGACGCCCTGGAGCGCCGCGATGGCCGCGGAGTGCGTGGCGATGGTGGCGAGGTACCAACCATCGCTGCTGTCGTCCCACCACTCGGCGAAGGTGGTGGGGAATGCGGCGCCGAAGATGAGGCGGCCGAGGAGCCACATCGCGAACGTCTGGGCCAGCCAGAACCAGACAAAGGCGCGGGCCTTGATGGTGTCGTGGGCGGGCGCGTTCGCGGGCGCGGGCAAGGGCACAGGCCCGGTCACGTCGCCCGATTCGCGCGTCCGCTCCACCATAAGCCGAGCGTATCACCCGCCAACGTCCCCCGGGTATTCCCGGTTTTTGTGGATGCAAGCGCACGCGGCCGCGCACGTCGCCCGCCGATAACCACCCGCGGGCGTGAAACCGGTCTTCGGGATCAACTTGTGCATCTCTCGTTCCGATACCCGACGCATGGTTCCCGAGACACGCGCCCAGAAGATGTTGCATCTGACCGGACACGAGCGCACCTTTGACCCCGGCGAGCTGATCGTCAGCAAGACCGACACCAAGGGACGCATCACCTATGCGAACCAGGTGTTCCAGCGCGTCGCGGGGTATACCGAGGGCGAGCTCTTGGGCAAGGCCCACAGCATCGTGCGCCACCCGGACATGCCGCGCTGCGTGTTCAAGTATCTGTGGGACACGCTGGGCGCCGGGCGGGAGGTCTTTGCGTATGTGCTCAACCGGGCCAAGTGCGGCGACCACTACTGGGTGTTTGCGCACGTGACGCCCACGTTCGACCAGCGCAACCACATCATCAGCTATCACTCCTCGCGGCGCGTGCCGTGCCGGAGGGCGCTTTCGGCGGTGATCCCGATCTATCAGTCGTTGCTGGGCGTGGAGAAGCGGTTCGGCAACCCGCAGGACCAGTGGAAGGCGTCGCTGCCGGTGCTGGTGGAGACGTTGAAGCAGTCGGGGATGAGCTACGACGAGTTCATTTTCTCGATCACCGATCAGGGCTCGATCACGGATCAACACTCGGGGGCGGCGGCATGAGCGAGCACTCGAACGAATCGACGCGTCCCTCGGGCTTTGGCGACCGCAACTGGGTCGCGGAGGCGTCGGACGTGTGCCGGCGGGCCGCCCGGGGAGACCTGGAGGCGCGGGTTCTCAACATCGACGATGCGTCGCACGAGAACCGGGACATGCCGGAATTGCTGCACGCGATCAATCACCTGCTGGACATGACGGACGCGTTTGTGCGCGAGGCGACGGCGTCGCTGGAGTTTGCGGGGGACGGGAAGTTCTTCCGGCGGGTGCTGCTGGCGGGGATGCTGGGCTCGTTTGCCCGGGCCGCGGGCTCGATCAACGCCGCGACCGCGCAGATGGAGCAGGAGAAGAAGGCGCTGGACCACGCGCACTCGCAGCGTCTGGAGCTGGAGACGGATTTCGACAAGCTGCGAGAGGTCGTGCGGGCGCTGGCGGACGCGACCGGGCACATCGACCTCATGTCGAAGACGATGGTGAAGCTGGCGAGCCAGACATCGCTGCTCTCCATCAACGCGTCGATCGAGGCGGCCCGGGTGGGCGACCTTGGGCGGGGCTTCGGGGTGGTGGCGTCCGAGGTGAAGAAGCTGGCGACGCAGGCCGCCAGCGCCAGTTCCGAGATCCAGGGGCGTGTGCGCGAGCTGACCGGGGCGGCCCGGAACACCTCGGAGACGATCGAGGAGATCTGGACCGTGATCCGCG
Organism: Phycisphaerae bacterium; assembly: GCA_016793195.1. GTDB lineage: Bacteria > Planctomycetota > Phycisphaerae > Phycisphaerales > UBA1924 > JABWBC01. The sequence continues at coordinate 6,857 of JAEUJA010000156.1, read as the reverse complement.
ATCAGGGCGGCGCGCAAGGGGCCAAGCGAGCGGCGTGATGTGGGCGTGCGTGCCGGCGGCTGTTGCGAGCGGGTGCCCGACGTGGAGCGTGCGGTTGTCCGCACCGTCGTCCGGGTTGCGGCGGCGGGCGTGGGTCGGTCGGCATGGACCGCGTGCCTGATTGTCGCTCCGGGACGCCGGGGACTATGCTCCTCCTCACATGACGGCCCGAAAGCCCGCGCTGGGCTTCATCTTCATCACGCTCCTTCTCGATGTCCTGGGCTTCGGGCTCATCATCCCCGTGGCGCCCAAGCTCGTGCAGCACCTTCAGGGCGGCGGCGAGCAAGAGGCCGCGGGCGCGGTTGGCTTTCTCGCCGCCACCTACGCCCTCATGCAGTTTCTCTTTGCGCCGCTGCTGGGCGTTCTGTCGGATCGCTTCGGGCGGCGGCCGGTTCTTCTGGTCTCGGTGTTCGGCTCGGGGCTTGACTACTTCGCGATGGCGCTGGCGCCGAGCGTGGCGTGGCTGTTCATCACCCGCGCTCTGAACGGCGTCTCGGGCGCCAGCATGACCGCCGCCAACGCGTACATCGCCGACGTCACGCCCCCCGAGAAGCGTGCCGCCGGTTTCGGGATGGCCGGGGCCGCGTTCGGCCTGGGGTTCGTGCTCGGGCCGCTGATCGGCGGCTTTCTCGGGAAGATCGACATCCACTACCCTTTCTATGCCGCCGGTGCGTTGACGCTTTGCAATTGGCTGTACGGTTTTTTCGTGCTGCCCGAATCGCTCCCGCCCACGCGGCACCACTCGATCAACCTCAAGCGCGCCAACCCCATCGGCGCGTTCTCCGGCCTCACGAAGTATCCGCTGGTCTTCGGGCTTGCGTGGTCGTTTTTCCTCATGAACCTTGCGCAGTTCGCGCTCCACGCCACCTGGGTTCTGTACACCGCCCACAAGTTTGGGTGGGGGCCCGAGGACGTCGGCCTGTCGCTGTTTGCCGTCGGCGTCGGCGCCGCGGTCGTGCAGGCGGGCCTGGCGCGCCGCGTCATCCCGCTCCTGGGCGAGCGTCTTTCGCTGCTGATCGGCGTGGCGATCGGCGTGCTGTCCTATGTCGGATACGGCGCGGCGACCCACGGCTGGATGATCTACGCGACCATCGCGCTGGGCTCGCTCGGCGGGATCGCCATGCCCGCCGCGCAATCCATCATCACCCGCGCCGCGCCCCGCGATCAGCAGGGGACGGTGCAGGGCGCGATGACCGGGCTGCAGAGCGTGGCCAATGTCCTGGGGCCGCTGATCGGCAGCGCCGCGTTCGCCTACTTCATCTCCGAGAAAGCGCCCTTCCAGCTCCCCGGGGCGCCGTTCTTTGCCGGCGCGATCCTGGCGTTCCTGGGCCTGGTGATCGCGTATTTCGTTCTTCGGCGGCACGCGCCGCCGCCGATCACTGTCCAGGCCGACAACGACGAGCCGCACCCCGCCGAGGGGGACGTCGGCGCGCCTTCGTGACGGATGGGCGCGCGTTGTGGCGCGTGCATGATGCCTCAGCGCTCCCACGGGCGAGGCGAAGACAGTTCCCCGTGCGCCGCGGGGCTCAGTGATTCCAGGAGCACGGGCTCCCAGACCACGGTGTGGCTCCGGCCGGCGATCGCCAGCACGCGCTGGCCGCGCCCCACGAGGTCCACCAGCGAACGCACGAAGTGCTCGTCGCGCACCGCGTTGGAGCGCCGCGCCATGGCGTTCAACCACGTCCCGCCGGGGCTCGGCCAGAGCGCCTCCTCGGGGATGTCGCGCCAGCCCTTGTCGCCCGGAAACTGCGATGCGAAGTACGCGTCCAGGGCCGCGATGTCCGGCAGGGCGTCGGTCAGCGGGCCGGCGCGCTTGCTCAGCAAGCGCCCGATCTTGAAATCGCTGACGGGTCCCCCGCGGCGGGCGCTGATGTACCCGCTCAGCACGCGGAACAGGGCCACCTGTTTTTCGTCGCCGCACTCTCGCAGGGCCGCGATCTCGAGTTCCAAGGGCGGCTCGAGCGTGTAGAGCGGAATCCCGTCGCGTTCCGCCAGCGCGTAGACCGTCGCGCCCTCACCGAAGACGCCGACGCCCTGCGTCGCCGTGCCGACAAAGAAGCCCATCCGCCCCTCGACGAGCGCGACGGTGGGGCGGAAGCGTTCCCAGACCCGGCGCAGATCGGTCTGTTGCGGATGCTCGGCGTCCTTGCTGTGACGTGCGCCGAAATAGACCAGTTCGCCGGGCGTGCCGGGCCCGCGCGCGATGTGGAGCACATACGGGGCCTCGCGATCAAGGAGGCCGACGCGCGAATCGTGGTCCGCCGGCGAGCCGCGCACGACCACGCCGTCTCCGGGCGTGTAGCCCGGCGGCGCGGACCAGCTGAACCACCACGCGGCGCCCGCGCATAAGCCCAGCACTACGCCGGCCGCCAGCAGCCGGCGCCGCCACTTCTTCCGACACCCGGTGTGTGCGCGCTCCGTCATCATGGCCCATTGTTGGGACGCCCGGCGCCGGTGTTTCGCGCGCCGTTCGGGCGGGTCTCACCAACGCGAGTTTGCGACATCCCGCCTCTCGACCCAGCCCCTACATCCACCCCAGGAACCGCCAGGCCGCCCGCGTCGGCCCGATGATCTCGCGCGCGTGCCGGGCGTCAAAGGCCGGGACTTCGTCGATCGGGAGCCACAAGGTCTCGGACACTTCCCAGTTGAGTTCGCCGCCGCTGGTGGCGTCGAGGCGATGGCGCAGGTGGGCGCGCATGAGGACGTCGAAGCCGCCGCCCTCTCGATCATCGAGGAAGCCCAGCGGCACAAAGCCGTCCGCTTCGATCCCCAGTCCCGCCTCTTCGTGGGTCTCGTCGCGCAGGTGCTCGCGCAGGCGTTCCAGCGAGAGCGAGCCGGGGCGCTCGGGGTCATCGTCGGGCGGCGGAACCCCGCCCGCGGGCCCGGACTCCCACATGTTTGGGTACACCCGCGTGCGGGCCCCGCGCCGCCCCAGGAAGACACGGTCGCGCCCGGCGGCGTCGGTTGCCGTCACGATGGCCCGCACCGCGACCTGCACGATCCGCGAACCCGTCAGGTCTCGCACCGCCAGGCGGCGATAGCGCGAGCGGACCGCGCGCACCATGCCCGACGCCGCGTCGAGCCCGCGCACTTCCAGGATCGAGCCGTCGAACAGGCGGGGGTTCCTGGCGCACATCGCGTCCCACGCCTGGTCGTCGGCGCCGCTCCGCGACTGTCCGGGCTCAATCTCGACGCGGATCGACGAGTGCGAGAGCGGCGCGGGCCACAGGCGTACCAGGGGCGCGGCGTCGAACACCACGCCATCCGAGGCGGCCCACGAAATCGGGTCCGCGGCGTCACGTCCGGGCGCGTTCACCCGAGGAACTCGCTGATGCTGCCCAGGACGCGCCCGAGCTCCGTGCCGCCCAGGCCCAATTCCTTGGCCTCTTTCTCGAGCTCGGTCGCGAGCTTCTGGTTGGCGGCGGTCATGGCGTCGTTGGTCGCCTCGCGGACGAGTTCGGCGACGCGCGTGCGGGCCGCCGCGTCGCCGCCCGGGAGCGACACGCCCGAGGCGAGTTCAACCGCGACGACGCGCATGCGCCCGTTGACGGTGACCTTCACGGCCCCGTTGCCGGCCTGTCCGGTGCAGCGCAGGCGGTCGGCGTTGTTCTTCAATCGCTCGCCCGCGAGCGCCAGTTTTTCCTGATTGGCCATCAGCCCCGCGAGCGCGCCCAGTGACTTGAACTTGTCGAACATCGTGCATTCCTCTTCGTGCCACGGGCCTGTCCTCAGGTCCGTGTTCATTCGGTTCCGCGAATCTCTTCGTCGACGTACCTACTCGTGCCTCGAAACTCGTTCATCTCCCGGCCAAAGTTCACAACCCGCCCTGGCGCGGATCGATCCGCACCAGGCGAGCTCCGAACAACTCTTCCGCCGCCGTCACCAGCGGGTGTTTCCGCATGTCGTCGACGCTCGCCGCCTGCGAGCCGTTGTTCCCGGCGCCGGCCGGTCCGCCCGGGCCGGCATGAGCCGCGTCGCCCGAGTTTTCGGCGCTCGCGCGGAGTGAGATCGCCACGCTCCGTCCGCACGCCTGCTGGAACGCCGCCGCCAGTTCGCCCTGCACCGCCCGGGCCGCGCTCACCGCCAGCGCCGATCCATCGAGCGCTGCGCCGGCCGCGTCCAGGCTCGTCAATCGCAAATCACCAAGCACGGCGCGCAGGCGGCGGCTCGTCGCGGCGATCCGGTTGACCTCCGCCCACACCGCCGCGACATCGAGCGGCATGGATCGCGGCGCGGGGGGGCTCGCGACAGGCGCGCTGAGAATCGGCGTGCTCGGCGCGGGCGTGCTCGCCATCGGCTCCCTCGCGGTCGCCGCACTGGGGCCGCGCACGATCGCGGGCGTGGCATCGACGCGAGCGATTTCGCTTGCTTCGCTTAGGCGCGTGGATGGCGGCGTCGGCGGAGGCGCGGCGGGGCCCGCGTCCGCCGTCAGCGTTTTTTTGTGGAGGGCTCCGGCCTGGGCGTCGTCGCGACCCCCGACCCGACCGACATCGATCCCGCGACCACCGCGGTCACGTCCGCGATTTTCTCCGTCAGCGACAGACGGACGATGAGCGCGTCGAGCATCGCGCGGGGCGAGGCGCTGCTCTTGCACGCCCGCTGCACGTTCTCGCACAGCGCGATCATGTGGATGAGGCCCGCGGCATCGAAGTTCTGGGCCCGGGCGGCCTCGCTCTTTCTCGCCGCGTCGGAGAGATCGACCAGCGCCGTGTCCGGGCCGCACGCGCACATCACCATGAGATCGCGGACGCGCTCGGTCAGCGACTCGATGATCTGATCGATGGAGATTCCCTTGGAGAGGAGCGAATCGGTCCTGGTGAGCGCCGTTCCCGCGTCGCCGGCGGCGATCGCGTCCAGGAGCGAGCCGACCAGTTCGCTCTCGGGGAGGCCGAGGAGTTCTTCGAGCAGGGAGAGCTTCAGTTTTTTCTCGCCGGTCGCCATCACGCGATCGAGGAGCGAGAGCGCATCGCGCATCGAGCCGTTGCCCGCCTTGGCGACGGCGTGGATCAGCTCGGGCTCGCCCTCCAGCCCCTCCTGCTTGACCACGGCGCGCAGGTGCTCGCCGATCAAGGCCGAGGGGATGGGGCGGAAATCGAATCGCTGGCAGCGGCTCTGGATCGTGGGCGGGACCTTGTGCGGGTCGGTCGTGCACAGGATGAACTTGACGTGCTCGGGGGGCTCCTCCATGGTCTTGAGCAGCGCGTTGAACGCGCTGTTGGAGAGCATGTGGACCTCGTCGATGATGTAGATCTTGAACTTCCCGCGGAGCGGGCGGTACGCCGCGTTGGCGATGATGTCGCGCGCGTTCTCCACGCTGGTGTTGCTGGCGGCGTCGATCTCGATCACGTCCGAATCTCGCCCGGCCATGATGGCGGCGTCGACGTCGGGGGTCCCGCCGTTGAGGGCGACGGCAAAGAGGCGCGCGCTGGAGGTCTTCCCGACCCCCCGGGTCCCGCAGAAGAGATAGGCGTGGGCGACGCGCCCGGCCGCGATGGCGTTGCGGAGCGTGCGGGCGATGGGCTCCTGGCCGATCAGCTCGTCGAAGCTCTTGGACCGATAGCGCCGGGCAAGGACGGTGTACGTCATAGGGGCGATTGTAAACCCCGAGGGGCCCGCGCGTGCCGCTTCCCGGCAACATCCCGCCCGCCCCCCGCGAATCGGAGGGTGTCTGGTTGTGTGCGGTTGTTCTCCCCGGGGTCGACGGCCAGGACACCGGCGGCACCGGACGACGGCCGCTTATGGCTGCTGCGGTCAAGCCCTGACCAGGTTCACGGGCCATCCGTGCACCGGGCCCGGCCGTCGACCTCGGGGAGGCCGCGACAGCATACGCCCCGCCCACCCGCCGGTACACTCGTCATGGTGACCGATCCAACCCACAACCCCGCCCACCCGATCGACCCCCTGGCCCAATCCCGGCGCCGGCGTGCGGTGCTTGTCAGCGCCATGCGCATCGTCTTCTGCGTCGCCATGGTCTCGGTCACGCTGGTGCGCCTGCTCGTCGTCCGCCCCGATTCCGCCGCCGACGAGCGCGAGCTTGTTCAGCTGTGGTACCTCACGATCGGGCTGGCCGCCGCCCTGGCCGCCGTCTTCATCACCCTCGACCTCCTCACGCCCTCCAAGAAGATCGCCACCGTTACCGGCGTGTCGATGGGCCTGTTGATCGGCCTCTTGGCCACGGTGGTCGTGTCGTTCCTGATGGACCTGGTGGAGAAGGGCTACGGCCTGCCGCCGGCCTGGACCTCCATGGTCAAGATCCTCCTGGGCATCTCGTTCTGCTACCTGGGCGTGACCATCGTGCTCCAGACGCAGGACGATTTCCGGCTGGTGATTCCCTACGTCGAATTCTCCAAGCAATTCCGCGGGCAGCGCCCCATGCTGCTCGATAGCTCGGCCCTCATCGACGCGCGGTTCGTGGAGGTGGCGCAAACGGGCCTGATCCACGCGCCCATCGTCATCCCCGGCTTCGTGGTCGCCGAGCTTCAATTACTGGCCGACAACTCGGATCGCGCCAAGCGCCAGCGCGGGCGGCGCGGGCTGGATTCGATCGCCAAGCTGCAGCGCACGGCCTCGGTCGAGGTCTCGCTCCAATCCGCCACGGTGCCTGGCACGGGGGTCGACCAGATGCTCGTCGAGCTGGCGCGCCAGACGCAATCGACGATCGTGACGACCGACAGCGGGCTGGCGAGAGTGGCCGCCATCCAGGGCGTGCAGTCGCTCAACATCCACGACCTGGCGTCGGCCCTGCGCCCGTCGGTGATCGTGGGGCAGACCCTCGCCATCACGCCCGTCCGCGCCGGCGAACAGGCCGGGCAGGCGGT
>JAEUJA010000153.1 GCA_016793195.1 Phycisphaerae bacterium | reverse complement strand
TGGGCCGCGATCGAGCGGGCGTGGTCGGGGCCCGCGATCTCGTAGCCGCGATAGCCGTGACGCTCGAACACCCAGAGCTCGGCTTGGTCGCCGACGAATGCCCTGGCCCGGCGGAACGCCGACCGGGGCTCGCCCTCGACGGCGTGGTCGAGACTCCAGGCGGCGAGAAAGTCCGCGACGGAGTCGACCTTGATCGCGACGCGATCGGTCTGGTCGGGCGTCAGAACGATGGAGGGGAACATCGCGCCCAGGTGCACGAAGTGCTCGCGGGCGCCCGGGAGCGGACGGTGCGTGAAGCCCGCCTCGATGAGGCGTTGGTGAAGCACCGGGGAGCCGGGGGTGAAGATCGTGTCGACCCAATCGTGAAAGCGAGTGCCGGTGTCGGACTTCATGCGCTGGGCCAGGGCCGCGGCGCCGGGGCAGCGCTGGAGGAACGCGGAGAGAAGTTCGTTGACGAGCCGCTGACCGGCGGGCTGGGGGCGCCAATCGAAATCGGTGAGGCCGGAATGGGGCACAACATCGAAGGCGGTGGGCATTGGAAGCTCCGGGCGGAATGCGGAAGAGCCGGGCGAGAAAATCGGGCGGAACGATATGCACCGCGCGCGTCGGATCGCGTGAAATGGGGAGTTGGAGTACACGCTCGAAGCGGATACGAAACGACGTTTCGTCTGGGTGTGAAGGCGCGATCAGGCTCGGTCTACTTCTTCGCGTCCGCGGCTTTCTTGGCTTCGCGGAGCAGGTCCGCCGGCGGCAGGGGATTGTGCGCCACGACGGTGCGCCCGCAGTCGGGGCAGATGGTCGGGCCGGTCTTGCCGATCATTTCGTTGAGGAGGACGTAGGTCGGTTCGAGCTTGGCCTTGCCTTCTTTGGTCCAGAAGCAGGCCTCGCCCTGCACCAGCGTGTTCTCGCCGGTCTTGGGGTTTGGCCAGGGCATGGCGGAGTTTTCGGGGATGGGGAAGTCCTTGATGACCTCGCCGGTTTTGATGTCGACGACGGTGCGCTTGCGGGAGAGGTCGCCGGCGTCGGGCGGGGCCAGGAGGGTGGCGCGGAGCACGACCACGGCGAGCACCAGGATCGCGGCCGAGGCGCCGACGATCGACAGGGTTTTCTTCAGCTTGCTCTCGCCGGCCTCTGGCATCGGGCTCGCTCCGTGGGGCTATCCCGTCGGTTTCCGGGGGACGACGCGTGTCGATGCGTGTCGACTCGAATGTCAGGGGACGCTGTAATTGGGGGTCTTGCAGGCGGACTCGAAGTCCTTCTTGGTGGATTCCCAGGTGTCGAGCTTGCTGCCGTTGGTGTTGAGTGTGGTGCCGGTGGGGAACCAGTAGTGCGGGTTGGTGGCCTTGGCGTCGCCCATCTGCTCGACGTGGGCGTCGAGGAAGCCGAGTTGTCCGATGGCGGAGTTGGCGGCGCCGGTGGTTGAGCCCGGGCGGCGCGAGCCGTGGCGGAAGGCGAAGTAGCGCGGGTCGGACGCGCCGGTGAAGATGTCGGCGAGGGCCTCGCCCGGCGCGAGGGTGCGGCGGAGTTCCTTGTTGTCGTCGTACCAGGGGCCGGTGCCGCCGAACATCCCGCCGTAACGGGCCTTGATGTCCTTGTCGAAGTCGGGGACGCTGGGCGGATCGGCAACGTAGCGGTGCCCCTCAAAGATGATCGCCTTGAGGTGGCCGGTGCCGGCGAGGCTGAGCATGGGCTTGTAGGGGCGTTTCATTTTGCGACGGACGGAGGTGCTGCCCGTGCCGCCCTCGCCGGGGTCTTTCTCGGTCGAGGTGAACTGGGTGGACATGTTGTACGAGATCATGCGCCCGGACACCCAGGTGGTGTCGTTGGCGTTTGGATAGGCGACGGCGGTGATGTTGTTCTCTGGGCAGCTGTAGGTTTTGATCTGGCTGCGGTACCAATCGAAGCGTTTGAAGCGGTCGGCCTCGGTGGCGTCGGTCTGCCCTTCGCCGGGGCCGGTCATGCCCAGTTCGGCCGCCAGGGGGCCGCACCAGTCCCAGCCCTGCACGGAGATGCCGTTGAACTTTCCGTCGAAGTAGGCGGCTTTTCCGCTGGTGACGGGGGAGCCGACGATGGCGTCGGCGTTGGAGTTGGCGTATTGGTTGATGGCGACGGCGATCTGTCGGAGGTTGTTGGAGCAGAGCGTGCCGCGGGCGGCGCGTCGGGCGCCGCCGAGTGATGGGAGGAGAATGCTCATCAGGATCGCGATGATGGCGATCGTGACGAGGAGCTCGATGAGGGTGAAGCCTCGCTTCAGGGACTCGGACCGACCGAACCGCCTCCGGTCCATGCGTGCCTCCTCTTCCAGGGCTTCCGATTCAAGGGCTTCCGACTCAGGGCTTCCGACTTCCGCCGCGACCAGCGATCGCAACCCGAGCGGGTGCGACCACGAACGAAGCTCAAACCGGACCATCCGCCGGTATGAGCCCCAGGATAGTACCACGCTGTATGGTGGCTTGGGGCCCAAAGCCCACGTCCGTGAACCGAATCTTGATGATGTGGACTACTTGGCGGCAGGGTCGACGGGCTTTCCGCCCTGGTTCTGGGGCGTTGGCGCGGGCGCACCCCCTTCGACGGGGCGGAGGTCGACGACGACGGGGTAGTGGTCCGAGGCGTATCCCTTGGGGGCGGGATAGGTTCGGTAGTCGACGCCGCTCGGCCGCGCGGGAGTGCCGAAGATGAAGCGTGAGTCGCGGATGACTTCGGGCATCATGGCGGCGTTGACGAGGATGTGGTCGATGGCGCGCCCGGACTCGTGGGTGGTGAGGGTCGCGTCGTCCGGGCGTCGATCCGCGAAGAGGTCGATCAGCCCCGAGCTGAGGTAGGTCTGAAAGCTCGCGTCGGTCTGCGAGGCGTTGAAGTCGCCGAGGACGACGACATTTCGCCCGGGGTCGTCGCCCATGGCGGTCTGGACGAGCTTGGCGATGCCCATCGCCTCGGCCTCGCGCCAGTAGGCGCTGTTCCGCCCCGACTTGGAGTGAACCGCGAAGATCGTGAAGTCATAGTCCGACGCGTTGCCGCGTGCCCCGGCCGGGACGATCACGTCGACCTTGAACGGCGAGCGATGGAACACGATCGGGGCGCCCTCGGCCTCGTCGCCGCCCGCCGGGTGCTTGCCCGCCAGGGGCATCCGCGGCCAGGCGGTCGGCTCGGTGAGCGGGAAGCGGCTGAGCACGCCCTGCTCGATCCCGCGCGGGTCGCCGGCGTCGATCGAGATCGCCTCGGTGTATCCCATGTCGGAGAGGTAGGTATCGCGGAACCATTTCAGGACGTCCGCCGATTCGAGCTCTTCGAGCACCAGCACGTCGGCGTCGATGGCGTGGATCGCGGCCGCCACGCCTTCGAGCTCGGGCACGGGCTTGACGGTGCTCATGTCTTCGTAGCGATCTTTCAGCGCGGGGTCGTCCTTGTCGTCGAAGAGATTGGCGACGTTGTAAGTCGCGAGCCTGACGGCGTCGGCACGGCGCGCGCGGGCCTTGCTCCCGAAGCGGATGGCGGCCGCGTCGATCGCGCCCGGGACGGGCGCTGGCGCCTTGGCCTGGTCGAGCGTGGACGGGATCGCTTCGGCGGGCGGCTGGAGCTGGTCGGCGAGCTTGAGCGATTCGCGGGCCGTGGTCTCGGCCTCCGCCGCTGCGCGGGCCGCCTGCTCGCGGGCGAGGTTGACCTGCTCCTCGGCGAGCATCTGGCTGCGTTTGGCCATCCAGGTGGAGCCGCCCACGACTCCCAGGCAGATCAGAACAATCAGCACCACCACGCCCGCGCCGGCCTTGCCGTGACGGGACATCGCGCCGCGATCGGAATGTTCGCTCAACATCGGGGCCTCCTGGGGGATCGGACCGCGCGGACCACGCGCGGGCCGCGTTGACGCCGGGTGTCAAACCCCGGTACGCCGCACGCACCCCAAGTGTACAGCCCCCGGCGACCTTGCTGTCGACCCTGTCCGGCGCGTCGGAGCCGGGCTCTTCTTGGCCGAACGAGTCACCGGTACCACGCCACCTTCGACCCGCCTCGGAGAGGCGGGCCACCATGAAACAACCCAAGATTCGGGGCTTAGCAGCCCGTATCGAAGACGTCCGCGAAGGCGTCGTAGTCGTTTCCGTTGACGAAGCCGTCGGCGTTGAGGTCCGCCATTGCGCTCGCGTCGTCGAAGGCGGCGGCGAACTCGTCGTAGTCGTTGCCGTTGACGAATCCGTCGCGGTTGAAGTCGGCGATGCAGCGCGGGAGGACGGTGGTGGCGATGATCCCGTTGTAGCCGGCGATGAAGGCCCGCCCGCTCCCCAGCACTTCGATCCGTGACGGGAGCAGGTAGGCGTTCTTCCACGCGGCGGGGTAGAAGCTCTTCTTCCAGGTCGCGCCGGAATCGGTGGTGTACTTGGTGTAGTAGCTGTTGGCGCTGTTGTCGAAGGCGGTGTAGTACGCCTCGCGCGGGCTCACGACGCTGATGGACATCGCTCGTTCGTTGTAGTTGGGATCAAGGACGACGGGCGTCCATGTGACGCCGGCGTTGGTGGTGCGGAACACTTCGCCGTAGAACCCGGTGAGGTAGCCGACCATGCCGCCTTGGGCGAAGGCGATGTCGGTCACGTAGAGGAAGCTGGCGTTGATGTCGACGCGGGTCCAGGTCTGTCCGGCGTCGACGGTTCGGAAGATGACGTTGCTGCCGACACCGATCCAGCCGTGAAGTTCGTCGGTGAATTCGACGCAGGTGAAGTAGGCGTTTGGGAGCGAGGCCGGCGCGGGTGTCCATGTGTCTCCGGCGTCGCTGGTGCGGTACGCGGAGGGATACATGCCGTATTGATCGCCGCTCCCGACGATCCAGCCGTGGTTGCGGTCGATGAACTTCACGTCGACCGCGGTGAAGATGTCGGTGAGTCCGTCGGGCCAGCCGATCGAATCCCAGTTGGCTCCCCCGTCGGCGGTGCGGAAGGCGATGCCGCCCTGCCCGGCGACGACGGCGAAATCCTCATCGACAACCGAGATGCACGTTCCGCGTTCGTCGCGTCCGAAGACCTGTCCGGTCACCTTGGGCAAGTGGACAATCCGCCAGTTCGCGCCGCCATTGGTGGTCTTGAGCGTATGGAAGCCGGTGACGGCATAGCCCACGCTTGACGTCGCCATGTCAATGCCCGCGATCTCTTCGCCGACGCCGCGCGAGAGCTGCGACCAGGATTGACCGCGGTCGAGCGAGCGGAAGAGCATGCCGTTGGGCCCGCCGAGGTAACCGTGGTCGGGGTCGGGGAAGCTGAAGGACCACGGCGCCATGGAGGGCAGGCCGCCCACGCCCTGGCCGTCCATCACCTTGGTCCAGGATCGCGCGCCGTCGGACGAGCGGTAGACGGTTCCCACGGCGTGCACGACCCCGACGAAGACGTCGGCGTCGACACTCGCCACCTTGTCGAGGATCGCGCCGGCGCAGGCCCCCCACGCCTGCCAGGTGAGGCCGGCGTCGGTTGATCGATCGATCCGCGTGCCGTGGACGCCGTCGTCGATGAACGCGATCGCGGTGTTCTGGTCGAGCCACATGACCTGGCCCGCGGGCCCCTCGCGCACGAGGGTCCAGCTCGCGCCTGCGTTGGTAGTTCGCAGAATGCCGTGGGTGCCGAATTGGCTATCGACATAGCCGGACGCCAGCCCCACCGAGGTGTCGCGCATGTCGATGGAGTGGTAGAACGGCGAATCGGGCCATCCTTGGAGCAGGTCCCACGTCGTGCCGGCGTCGCTGGTCGACGCGCCCGCGCCGTTGCAGCCGGCCACGCCGAACGATGGGTTCACAAAGTCGGCGTGGTACCACGAGCCGCTGAACATGGAGGTCATGCGGGTCCAGGTGGCGCCGGCGTTGATGGTGCGCCATGCGTCGTTGTTGTTGCCGAAGATGTAGCCGTGCTGGGTGTCGGGGAAGGTGATGCGATAGAACGGGTCCGACGCCAGGCCGCCGCTCATGCGTGTGGTCCAGGTCGTGCCGGCGTCGTGGGTCTCGACGAGCGCTCGCCAGGTACCCACGACGAACCCGCGCTCGGGCGTCGGGAACGCCAGGTCGTAGATGTGCTGGGCCGTCGGGAACGGGCTTTGCTGGACCCACGTCTGGCCCGAGGCAGACCCGGTGAAGATGATCGCGGCGGCCAGCACGCGGGCCGTCGCCGCGCCCGGCCTTGGCGTCCTGGCGGGCGGGCGCGCTGACGCCGGCGCGAGACCATGTGCCGACGCCGGCGCGGGCGTCAGCGCGGTCAACTTCATCGTCGGCGTTTCAGCCAGCGTCGCCTCGATTCGCGGCCAGTGGTTGCACGCCATGCGAGTTCCTTCCAGAGTCGATTGTCCGACTTTCATGCGTCGGGTGCCAGGGCGTTTTGTCAGGATTCCGGGAACGTGTCCGGGCGCTGGCCCCACGCCGCTCCGCCACATCTCCGGTGAGGGCGGCTCCGGCACGCCTAGCGCTAGCCGCCCCGCCAAGCAGCGCCGATCCCGCGCCGAACGAGAGGTTCCCGATCGTCTCCAGGTCGCCGTCGGCCACCGCCGACGCAGTCTCCTTCACCGATTCGGCCACCTGCCCGGGCGCCGCCTTGGCGACCTCGCCCATGCCGCGGAGCGCGTCGCCCTCACCCGCCAGCGTCACGTCGTACGCCGCCTTGTAGATCGCCGAGTTCTGGGCCAGCTCCTGGTCGTCGATCGCGCCGACGGCGTAGGCGACGTTGACCGCCGCCTCTTTCATCACCCCGGCCACGGCGTCCTTGACCTTGCGCGGGTTCGAGATCGCGCCCTCCCCCGCCGCGCCCCACACCTTGCCGGCCGTGCCGTCCTCGCCGAAGCCGAAGAGATAGCCGACGAATTCGCTGAGCTTCAGCGAGTCGAGCCCCATCGGATCAACCAGCCCGAAGGGGTTGCCGCGGGCGTAGAGGTAGAGGGACAGGCCGTCGACGTAGCCGGCGGGGTCGCGTGTGATCCAGCGGCCCACGCCCGCGTCGTACCAGCGATGCCGCGCCAGCAAGAGACCGGTGGTGGGATCGCGGACATAGCCCGCGTAGCCGAGGCGGACCTCGTCGGGCGGGTTCGCCTGCGCGTCGAGCGATTCCTCCCAGAGCTGCGCGAAGAGGTCGTAATCGCTGCCCGTGATGACGCCGTCGAGGTCGACGTCGCAGTGCAGCGGCGCCAGCGCCGGGTCCAGGAACGCGGCGTTGAACCCGTCCCAGTCGTGCGCTTGATCGACCAGCCCGTCGCCGTCGAAGTCGCCCGGGCGCAGCACCTTCATCGCGCCGAAGGCGTCGTCAATCCGTGGCGATTACTACTCGATCCTCTCGAGCTCCTCGCGCAAATCGCTCTCGAATTGATGGAACGAAGGAAATGCGGCACCCGCCACCGGAGTTGGAAATACAGCCAACAACATCCCGAGACGGCGAAGCTCTGGGAGATTCGTATCGAGCAGCGCGTGCACTTCGATGGGACACGGCACGCACGTCTTCCACTGTCCGAAAGCACACGCTCTGGCGTAGCGCTCGGCCGGCCACAGCGGAAAACACCTGTTGCCAGCATCGTCGCTACCAGTCGCCCAACCACTGTCACGCAATGCCCAAGCCTGCGCTTGATCTGCCATGACTCTGATACAATACGAGTACCGCTTCGCGGGTGGGAGGGCAATCACCGCTTGGTACTGGGCATCAGAGATCTGCATTTGGCCTACTCTCCAGGTCGTTCTGGACGGCTCTTGTTTCGTCGACCGAAGTCATCACACTTATGTTGGGTTTGATGCAGCCCTTTTTCCTGAAGATTGGAGTGCTCGTACCCAAGGCCCTTCGCTGTCCGTCACACCGCCTGGAGGTCGTACGGGACATCGCCCGTAGAGGCGCTATTGTCGTACGTCGCCGATTGGCTTGTCCGTGTGATGGGACCATTCAGCATCGAATCCTGCCCGAATGCGCCCGAGTGTCTGGTCAGGATCTGTGTGTTGCACCGTCGCGATCGCTCTCGACACATGTCGCGCCAGATCGACAAGCATGATGCCCCATGCGGCAGGATCTGCCCACGCGTCAGCCATCAGCGAAACGTGCTGCCTTCGTCCGCTGGCCCAGACCCTGACGAGTTCGACAGCGCTCGCGTCACGAGCAACTTCATCTGGAACTGGTAATGCTCGCCGGCTAGCTGTCATCCTACGACTCCATGTGCAAACTAATCACGAGGTTCTGAGAGCACCCTTCACACTGACGCCTCCAATGAGCAGGATTCTGTTGTCAGATGCCATTCTTGAACCTCATCGATCATTCGTGTCCGCCGGAGGTGGGCAGGTTCACAGGGCACGCTACAGCAGATGGCGCGCCGGCGCAATCAGGTGCGATTCGAGCACGGCCATCTTGCGCTCCAGCGTTGCTCTCTCGGCGTCACACGAGGGACCATGCCATTCAAGACAAATCAGAGATGTCGCCTGCATTCCGTCCAACACGCGACGAACATCCACGATGTACGAGGACAGCGCCTGGTACTGATTGAACGCGGCCTCCGCCGGTAGGAATCCCTTTGGCAATTCACCAGTTATTACCCACCGCCATTCCTCGGTTCTGGTGGCCCGGTCGTACACGAGTACCAGAAACATGCCGATGATCGGAGGCTCGCACATCGCAAGAAACGTGGTCCCCGGCATAGGGTCACAACCAGCGCCGTCCAGAACTGCGACTGCGGAACGGAAAAAACTCGACGCTCCAATCTCCATATCCGCATTCCCGAACCGAATGGTGCCCCATTCCGCCAAACGAGTCCAGTCGACGTGTGGCCTTGCGCTCATTTGGGCTCATCTCTGGGCGGCTTCGCCCTTCGCTGTCCGCCCCACCGCTTGAAGTCGTCGGCGTGACGCGCCGTATGTTCTTCGACCGTGCGGGGCATGATATTCTCACCCACATCCTTGCCACCCTCAGCCCTGGGGACGATGTGGTCGGCAACCAGCGGCTTACCGTTCCGAGGATCACGCGGCCATGCCTTTCCCGGGTGGGCATCCTCCCATGCCTTCCGAAGGGCCGAAGTGGCTGGTCGTGGGCCCGGATTGAAGAGGGCCTTTCCTTCCACTGTGATTTGTGTGAATTTGGCGGACAGCCCCGCCTCTTTCGCCGCGCCTTGCACCACCTTCCCCGCCACGGGCAGGGCGGCCAACGCCACGCCCGCCGCGCTGGCGAGCGAGGGATCGTCCGCGAAGTTCGACACCGACATCGCCGCCCCGGTGATCGGGTTGAGCGCGGTCGCCGCCTCGCCCACCATTCGCAGCGTCGATCCGATGTTGCCGGCGGTGCGGAAGAAATCCCGGCGGCTCACGGCCTGATCGGCGTTCAACGCCGCGTCGTCGTCGTACATCGGGAACACGATCGTGCCCTCGAAGTCGCCGTCGTTGTAGAGGTGGCGGTGAATCTCTCCGCGTTTGCGGTCCACCGCGTCGCTGAAGCCGTGCGCGTCGACGTTGCCGCCCTCGTAGTCCGAGCCGTACTGGTGGTGCTCCGCGTTGCGGTGCTTGTACTGATACTCGGCGGTGCGCTCGTTCTCCTTCTTTTCAGGCTTGTCACCGCTCAGCCCCATGGGATCGACGAGGGAGAAGGGATTGCCCTTGGCGTAGAGGTAGAGGGACAGGCCGTCGACGTAGCCGGCGGGGTCGCGTGTGATCCAGCGGCCGACGCCCGCGTCGTACCAGCGATGCCGCGCCAGCAAGAGGCCGGTGGTCGGGTCGCGCAGGTAGCCCGCGTAGCCGAGGCGGACCTCGTCGGGCGGGTTCGCCTCGGAGTCGAGCGAGTCCTCCCACAGCTGCGCGAAGAGGTCGTAGTCGCTCCCGGTGATGATGCCGTCGAGGTCGACGGCGTGACCTATACGCCAGGTTCGCGCGCCTCGGCCAACGCCACGACGGCGCTCGCGTAGGTGTCCATTTCACTCTGGAGCACGGCCTCTTCCACCGCGACCTTCTTCGCGCGGCACGCCTGCGCCACCACCCGCGGCACCTCCCGAATTCGGTCCGCGAGCACGCGCGCGATCTCCTGGCTCGTCCTGCCGCGCCAGTCCTCGTGCCAGAGCAAGAGGTCAACGCTGATCCACTCTCGCCGACGCCCGAACTTCACGCACTCCACCGGTTCGCCCTCGTATTGCTTCACGGCACCGCTCACGCGAAGGAGCAGCGACAGTTGACGCACCCGCGCGTCAAGACTCTCGATCGGAATTCCGACGGCCGCGGGTTTGAGAACCTTCCAGAAGATAGGATCAACGGCGTCTGTGTCAGGACCACCGAACTCACCTGCAATCTCAATCTCGGCCGTCACGCAATGTCCTCCTACTCCTTCGGGCGCTTCTTGCCGGCCCACGGCTCGTGGTTCTCGGGGCCAGGGTTGGTCTCAACTCTCTCGCGTTCCTTTCTGAGCATTTCACGTCGGGGCCCGCGTTCAATCACTTTCACTTTCCCACCTGCCAGTTTCTTCTTCGTGTAGCGCTTCTGGGCGTCCTGGGAAACTCCGTCCTTAAGAAAGTTGCCATCCTTGTCATACTTCTTGTAGAGGTCCGCGGGCTGATCCCCCGCCGTGTTGCCGTGCGGCTTCTTCTTGCCTCCGGCCGGAACCGTAGCACCCGCCGCGTCGTCCATGGTCGCCTTCTTCGCCTTCGCCGCCGCGGCGAACAGCGGTGCAGAGGCGGCCGAGATCACCACATCCTGAGCGCCTCTCTTGACCTGCTCGAGTCCTTCGGCCACCATCTTCCGTTCGGCCTCGACCCACTCCACCTGCTCGGCGGACACGCCGTGGGGCAGGTCGCCGGTCTGTGCCGCGCGGATGAACTCACCGGCCAACATCCCGTTGCTCGGCATCGACTGATCCCACTCGAATGACTGCGTGGTCGAGGTTGCGTTGCGATCGGCCTTGTAGAGCCCGAGCGTGAGAGATTCCGCGATCGCTCCGGCCCACGAGCGCGAGCTGGTGGTTGTCGTTACCTCGACAGTCCGCTCTCCGATGATGGTGTAGTCAACCGCCTCGGCCGGCTCATCCCCGCTCAGCCCCATCGGATCGACGAGGGCGAAGGGATTGCCCTTGGCGTAGAGGTAGAGGGAGAGGCCGTCGACGTAGCCGGCGGGGTCTCTCGTGATCCAGCGGCCCACGCCCGCGTCGTACCAGCGATGCCGCGCCAGCAAGAGGCCGGTGGTCGGGTCGCGCACGTACCCCGCGTAGCCGAGGCGGACCTCGTCGGGCGGGTTCGCCTCCGAGTCGAGCGAGTCCTCCCAGAGCTGCGCGAAGAGGTCGTAGTCGCTGCCGGTGATGATGCCGTCGAGGTCGACGTCGCAGTGAAGCGGCGCCAGCGCGGGGTCCAGGAACGCGTCGTTGAACCCGTCCCAGTCGTGCGCTTGATCGACCAGCCCGTCGCCGTCAAAGTCGCCGGGGCGGAGCACCTTCATCGCGCCGAAGGCGTCGTAGCTCATCGACTCGCGCAGCAGGCCGGTCGAGTAGTCGACGTGCGCGATCACGCTGAACGACGCGTCCGTCAGCTGGTGGTACGAGAGGTCGCCCTGATCGGCGAAGTCGCCGTCGGCGTTGGCGTCGACGCGGCGGAGGATCGCGTCGTCAAGCCCGCGCAGGCCGAAGAACTGGCGCTCGATCGCGCCGGGCTGCCAGGTCGTGCCGTCGAACGTCTCGTGGCGTTCCAGGAGCAATTGCCACGTCGGCGAGTAGAAGCGGTGGAGCTTGGTGGGTGCGGCAGCGTCTGCGGGCGTGCGCGTCTCCAGCACCAGGTGGTTCAGGCCGTTGTATGAATATTCGAGCGTGTCGTAGATCGGCGTGGGCAGCGGCGTCCTGAGCCACTCGACCCGGACCACCCGGTTCCACGCATCCACCACATAC
>JAEUJA010000147.1 GCA_016793195.1 Phycisphaerae bacterium | reverse complement strand
AAACAGCGTCGACACCACCGCGATCGACACCCACGCCCGCCCGGTGGCGCGCACCAGCGCCCCCTGCAGGCACACGCGGTACACAAACTCCTCCACGATCGGCGCGCCCACCACCGCGCCCAGCGCCATCACCCACACCCACGGGTTCCGCGGCTCGTCCACGATCAGCCGGAGCGTCCGGTGCGCGATCTCTTTCGGGTACCAGCGATCAACCACCCACGCCAGCCACACCGACGCCTGCGACGCCGCCATCGCGATCGGCATGATGATCGCAAACGCGCCGGCGCCCCACATCACGTCCTTCCACCGCGGCGTGATCCCCTCGGCGCCGGGCGACGCGCGCCGGAACAAACCAAGCAGCACGCACGCCGCCGTGATCCCAAGCCCGTACGACGCGATCGCGTACAGGCCCTGGGCCCGCGCATCGGGTCCGCCACCGCCCGCGGCCCCGAGCCCGGAGAGCGCGATCGCGCCCCCGACCTGCGCGATGAGAAACGTCGAGATCGCGCCGAAGACCCACACCATCGCGCCGAGGGTCCCTGTTTTTCGCAGGCCGCGACGCCGGAACGAGCCGGGGCGGATGACATCGCGCCACCACAGCGCGCCGACCAGGGCCGCCGCCAGGGCGATGACCACCCACTGGAACGGCGTCACGCCCTTGAACGACGGGATGTCGTGCGAGGCGTCGGGGACGGATTCGGCCGAGCGCCCGTCGGTGAGGTCGGGCGTGGCGGTCTGGGCGGCTTGGCCTGCGGTTGTCACGGGCGGGAAACCCGTGCCGGCGATTGCCAGGCCCGCCGCGCCCCGCGTGATCGCCAGCGCAACAATCCACGCCGTGAACCCCAACGTGCCCATCCTGGCGGAGATCATCGAGCACAAGCGTCGCGAGGTCGAGGCGGCCAAGGCCCGCACGTCGTTCGCCGAGCTTGAGGGGATGGTCGCGCAGGAGGAAGAGCCCCGCAACTTTTTCGCCGCCGTCACGCGGCACCCCACGCTCGACCACACGTCGGTGATCGCGGAGATCAAGCGCAAGAGCCCTTCGGCGGGCTTGATCCGCGCGGAGTACGAGGGCGATGGGTTCGCGCCGGAGGACATCGCCAAACGGTATCACAAGGCCGGCGCCGCCGCGATCTCGTGCCTGACCGACGAGCACTTCTTCGGCGGGCATCTTTCCTTTCTCCAGCGCGTGAAGGACGCGGTGCCGCTCCCGGTGCTCCGCAAGGACTTCATCATCGATCCGTGGCAGTTGTGGGAATCGCGTGCCGCGGGCGCCGACGCGGTGCTCCTGATCGCCGAGTGCCTGACCGAGGGCGAACTCGTCGACATGCTCATCCTGGCCCAGCAGCTCCGCCTCACCGTGCTGATCGAAATCCACGAGATGGAGAACCTGCTGCGCGTCCGCCCGCACATCGGCTTCCCGCATCCTTCGTATTCCCTGCTTGGCATCAACAACCGCGACCTCTCTTCCATGAAGGTCGACCTGGCCCACACCATGCGCCTGGCCGAACTGGTCGACGATCGCTCCGTCCTTGTCAGCGAGTCGGGCATCAAGGCCCGCGCCGACCTCGAACGCCTCCGCGCCGTCGGCGTGCGGACCGTGCTCGTCGGCGAGCATCTCATGCGACAGCCCGACCCCGGCGCCGCCCTCCACGAACTGATCCACGGCACGCG
>JAEUJA010000117.1 GCA_016793195.1 Phycisphaerae bacterium | reverse complement strand
GCGCTGGGGATTCCGTGCCGCCCCGTGCGCACGCTGGAGATGCTGGAGGCGAGGTTGGCGGAGGCGGGGGTGCGTGCGTTGTTGCTCGATCTCGACAAGCCGGAGGAGGCCATGGCGATGATCGCGCGGATGAGGCAAGATGAGCGGTGGCGCGGCGTGCGAGTTGTGTGCTTCGGGCCGCACGTGGCGAAGGAGTTGTTTCAGCTGGCGCGGGACGCGGGGGCGGACGAGGTGATGCCGCGGGGAGCGCTGGATGTGAGGTTGGATGATGTGCTGATGAGGTTGGAGGCGGGGGGGAGGGTGTAAGGGATACGGAGGCTGCGGCGTGTGGGAGCGCGAGGAGATCCCGGTCGAGCTGCGTCGGCGGCGGGTGGCGTCGCGCTGGTGGCTGAGCGCCGGCGCTGTTGTGATCTCGCTGGCCTGGGCGGCGGGGATAGTTTGGGGCGCGGCGGTGGGAGGCGCAGCGAGCCGTGTGGGTGCAAACGGGCAGATCGAGGGGCTGCCGCCGTTCATTGCGGGGATGCTTGGCGGGATCGTGGTGTCGTGTGTCGTTCGGGCGGTGCTGAGGCGGCGTGTGGATGCGTCGAGTCTGGAGCGGGTGGATCCGGCGGTGTTGGCGGCCAACGGAGCGGCCCTTGTGCTCTCGCTGCTGGTGGAGTTTGTGATGATGGTGATGACGTCGGCGGGGGCGTAAGGGAGCGGGACCCGGGCACCGAACAGGCCTAGACTTTGGCCCGGTGGGTCGGTGGTCCGTGAGTTCCCCGCGTTCGCGGGGGCGGATGAGTCCGAAACGTCGAACAGCCCCAGCGGGGCACGGACGGGCGCGAGGTCGCGCCCGGGCCGGCGCTGTCGAATCCGGCCGAACGACCGACCCGCGGCCTGGTCACGCAGCGCAACGAGAATTCGTCCCATGATCGATGAAAACCTGATCGCTTCTCTTGGTATCTCCGACGACCTGGCCAACTCCATGGTGCGCGACGCGCTGGGCAAGAAGGCCGGCGACGAGGAGTACATGGACTCGCTGCTGGGGCAGCAGATCAACGATCTGACGCCGGGCAAGCTCATCAAGGGCAAGATCATCGGCTATGCCGGTGATGACGTCGTGGTTGAGGTGGGCCTCAAGAGCGAGGGCCTGGTCCCCAAGGAAGAGTTCGAGGGCACGGAGATCAAGCCCGGCGATGTCCACAGCTTCTACCTCGAAGAGCTCGAGGGCGAGGGCGGCGTGGTGCAGCTCTCGAAGCGCAAGGCCGACCGCCAGATGGCCTGGCAGCGCATCATGGACACCACCAAGGAGGGTGATGTCGTCGAGGGCACCTGCATGCGGAAGATCAAGGGCGGCCTGCTCGTCGATATCGGCGTGCACGTCTTCCTGCCCGCGTCGCAGGTCGACATCCGGCGTCCCGGCGAGATCGGCGACTTCATCGGCAAGCGCATCCGCGCGTCGATCATCAAGATCGATCTGGAGCGCCACAACATCGTGATCTCGCGGCGCAAGCTGATCGAGGAGGAGCGCGACGCCGCCAAGAAGCGGCTCATGGAGACGCTCAAGGAAGGCCAGATCGTTACGGGGGAGGTCAAGAACATCGCGGACTTCGGCGCGTTCGTGGACCTGGGCGGGATCGACGGGCTGCTCCACATCACGGACATGTCGTGGAGCCGGATCAACCACCCGAGCGAGCTGCTCAAGATCGGGCAGAAGGTCGAGGTCAAGGTCCTCAACATCGACCGCGAGAAGGAGAAGATCGCGCTGGGCCTGAAGCAGCGCGAGGCTTCGCCCTGGGAAGAGATCGAGAAGAAGTACCCGGTGGGCTCGCGCGTCCGCGGCGCGGTGGTCAACCTCATGTCGTACGGCGCGTTCGTGCGGCTCGAGGACGGGATCGAGGGCCTGGTCCACATCTCCGAGATGTCGTGGACCCGGCGCATCAACCACCCGTCGGAGATCGTGCAACCGAATCAAGAGGTCGATGTCGTTGTCCTGGAGATCAACAAGGACAAGCAGGAGATCAGCCTCGGCATGAAGCAGGTCGAGGTCAACCCCTGGGAGCTGGTGGGCGAGAAGTATCCCCCCGGCACCGTCATCGAGGGCAAGGTGCGGAACCTGGCCAACTACGGCGCGTTCGTCGAGATCGAGCCGGGCATCGACGGGCTGCTCCACATCTCCGACATGTCCTGGACCAAGAAGGTCACGCACCCCAACGAGGTGCTCAAGAAGGGCGACACCGTCCGGTGCGTCGTGCTGGAGGTCGACCGCGAGAAGCAGCGCGTCAGCCTCGGCATGAAGCAGCTCTCGGAAGACCCGTGGCTCACCGCGATCCCCGAGCACTACAAGCCCGGCATGGTCGTGCGCGGCGCGGTGACCAAGATCACCAACTTCGGTGTGTTCGTGGAGCTTGAGTCGGACCTCGAGGGCCTCTTGCACATCTCCGAGCTGGCGGATCACAAGGTCGAGAACCCGCAGGACGTGGTCAAGGCCGGGGACGAGGTGGATGTCAAGATCCTCCGCGTCGACAAGGCCGACCGCAAGATCGGCCTGTCGCTCAAGCGCGCCCAGTGGGGCGACTCGACGGGCGGCGGGACCGAGGAGCGTGCCGATGCCAAGCCGGTCAAGGCTCCGACCAAGGGCGGCATGGACTCGGGCCACGGCTCCATGGGCACCGACAAGATCAGGTTCAGCTAATCCAGTTCGGCTGATCCGATCGGCGGATTCGGGGCTGATCGGAACTGATCGATGATGAACGCGATACGGCCTCGGCGATTGCCGGGGCCGTTTTCATGCGCGCGTGGCACGAGCGGGTGATACTCGGGCAACGGCGTTGGATGCGGCGCCGCCGCTCCGCGGACTGGTTCGCGCGAGTCAGGCGGAGTTTGGGCTCAAACGGGCGGGCTCGACGGTACCGCTAGGCGACGCGATCGCGGGCCTCGTTGATCGAGCCGCAGGAGCGGCAGATGCGTCCGTGGACGCCGATAGGCTCCTTGGAGATGTCGGTGCCGCAGGAGTAACAGATCGGTCGATCGAGCCTGGAGCCGATGGTATTGAGGGCGACGGCGACGCAGGCGACGGCAACGCCGACGATCGGCCAGGCGGGGATCGAGGTGAGCGAGATCATGGCCAGGGCGGCCAAGCCCACGCCGACGAGGAAGGCCATCGCCCGGAGGCGGAGCTTTCGCATCCAGCGGGCGGACAGGGTGGAGGTGTCGGGCGACTGGCTCACGGTGACCTCGGTGCGGCCGCGGGGGCGGCGGCGTGAACACCATACCGTAGTTCGGCTATCCGGGCGTTGTCGATTCGATTTCCGTGCGGCTGGGGTTCCCGGGAGGTCGGAACCGAGGGGGCGATATACTCGCTCGATGCGCATCGTGCTCGTGAACTGGGCGAAAATCTGGGATGGCGCGACGCAGGGCGGCGGGGTGAACGGGTACGCCCAGTCGCTGGCGCTGGAACTGGTCGAGCAGGGGCACGAGGTTGTCTATCTCTCGGGCGGGACGGCGTTTGTGCCGGGCGAGGTGGCGGCGGACGGGAGCGCAACGCCGGGGGCGTGCGCGGTTCGGCGGCACCCGGACTGGCTGGGAGTGCGGGTTTTCGAGGTGGTGAATTCTCCGGTAACGGCGCCGGCGGGGTATCAGTTCCGCGAGCCGGCGGGAGAGATCTCGGATGCGGCGCTGGAGCGCGAGCTTGAGTCGTGGGCGCGGCGGATCGCACCTGATGTGATTCATTTTCACAACATCGAGGGGTTCACGGCCGGGAGCGTTGCGGCGATGGTGCGAGGTTGCGAGAAGCGACCGGCGGTGCTGTACAGCCTGCACAACTATCACACGATCTGCCCGCAGGCGTACCTGATGCATCAGTATCGCGAGCCTTGCCATGATGATTTCGATGGCGAGCGGTGCGTTGGGTGCATCCCGGGTGTGGAGGCGAAGGCCGAGCGGGTGGCGCGAGCGACGGCGGCGGCGAAGGAGCAGGGGCTGACGGCGCTGACGGTGAGCGCGGTGGAAACGAAGGTGAGCGGGCCAGTTGCCGCGCGGGACGATGAAGAGTTGTCGCCATTGGCGGGGATGACGCTGGGCGAGCGTGTGGCGTGGCTGCTGTCGGGGAAAGTGCCGAAGGCACGGGAGCGGCTGAGGGCGAATGCGCGGATGAGAGAAGATACGCCTCGGAGAGGCGGGCCACCTGAAAGCGGACCACCCGACGCGGCCGCCGTGCGACCACCTGAGCTGCCGGGGCGCGGGGCGGAGGGCGGCTGGACGGGCGCGTGGATTGTCGAGAACGACACACGCGGTCAGACGGCGTCGATCGTGGGGGATCGGGCGGCGGTGAAGGCGATGGACGCGGATGCGCCGGAACTGAGGCCCGTCACCAACGAGATTCTGGCGCGGCGTGCGGAGGTGGGGGAAGGCAACGACTACGCGAAGCGTCGGCGCGCGATGGTGACGATGCTGAACTCGTGCGACCGGGTGCTGGCGGTGTCGACGTTCGTGCGCGATCGCTACGAGTCGATGGGCGTTGAAGCCCGGAAACTCGAGGTGATGTCGATCGGCACGCGCGCCAACCGGGTGGTGGAGCGGCGCGCGGACCTGGTGTTCGATCCGCCGGCGTTTGATCCCGTGAATCCGAGGGCGATCCGCCTGGTGTTCATGGGGTACCACAACGTGTACAAGGGCTTGTCGATGCTGGCGGATGCGATGGAGTCGCTGCCGGCGCACCTGCTGTCGCGGTACCACTTTTTCATGTTCGCGCAGGCGGGGGAGTCGATCGAGTGGCGGTTCCGGCGGATGGAGCCGCGGCTGGGCGGGCTGACGATCCACTTTGGGTACCAGTACTACGACGTGCCGTGGATGCTGGGCGGGAAGGACCTTGGGGTGGTGCCGAGCATCTGGTGGGACAACGCGCCGCAGACGGTCTTTGAGTTTTTCTCGTGCCGGGTTCCGGTGCTGGGGGCGGCGGTGGGAGGCATCCCTGACTTTGTCCGACCGGGCGAGAACGGGCTGCTTTTCAGGGGGAATGATCGGGCGGACCTGGCGCGGCAGCTGACGCTGATTGCGTCGGAACCGTCGATCCTGACGAGGCTTCGGGCGGGGGTGAGGCCGCCGAAGGACATCGGGGTTCACGCGAAAGAGCTTTCGGGGCTGTACCGGACGATCCGGGAGGCGAAAAATAGGGACTGACCCGGCGCGGGGCGGCCGGCCGGGGTGTGATGAAGTTGGGGGAATGTTTCCGCCCAGGGAAGGACTTGTGACGACCATTGCCCCGCAGACCCGATTGATCGAGAAGCCCATCGAGGTGTTGTTGCCCGTGAGCGTGAACCAGACTCAGGTGCGGGCTCCCACGCGCGTGGCGGTGATCATCATCACGTGGAACCGCAAGGGCTATGTGACCAACGTGCTGCGGGCGCTGTCGCGGCAGACGTATCCGCCGTCGCAGCTCGACGTGGTGGTGGTGGACAACGCGGGGACGGACGGAACGCTCGATCATCTGCGCGAGCTTTTCCGCCCGGAACGGGTTGTGTTCAACGACGCGAGGGTGGCGCACGAGCCGCGGTTCCGCGAGCCGATCGGGCTTGCGGGCGGCAACCGGCTGGGGCTGGGGTCGCTGACACTGGTGCGGAACGCGTCGAATTTCGGCGGGTGCGGCGGGTTCAACACGGGATTCTCGTATGTCGACGCGGTGCTGGACGGCACGGCGCGGTCGCCGGGCGAGCGGCCGACGTATGTGTGGTTGGTGGATGACGACATCGACCTGCCCGAGGGCACGCTGGCCAATCTGGTGGTGACGGCGGAGCGCGACGAGAATATCGGGCTGGTCGGCTCGCGCACGATGGATATCAACAACCGCGAGAACACGATCGAGACGACGATCTATTTCGACCCGACGACGGGGCTGATGGGCGATGAGGCTCCGCGCGGGCACCGCCTGGAGCAGTCGCACAGGGAATGGGTTTCGCGGGTCGGCGGGACGCGGGGCGAGCGGTATTTCTCGGGCATCCGCGACGTCGACATCGTGAGCGCGTGCTCGATGCTGGCGCGGTGGAGCGGCGTGAAAAAGGTCGGTTTCTGGGACTACCGCTACTTTATTTACTGCGACGACGCGGACTGGTGCCTGCGGTTCGCAAAGGCGGGGTATCGGGTGGTGCTGTCGCTGGACGCGGTGGTGTATCACACGCCGTGGCACCACAAGTTGACGCCGGCGCGCGCGTACTACGCGATGCGGAACATCATGTGGGTGCTGCGGAAAGTTTTGCCGCTCGAGACGCAGAAGCGGGCGCTGCCGGGGTGGTTCCGGCGGATCTTGTGGGAGTCGGGCAAGGCGCTGATCTATCGACGGTTGTTCGCGGCGGAGATCGCGCGAAGGCAACTCGACGACATGGTCACGGGCTGGTGGGGCAAGCTGGACGACGAGGGTCCGGCGTTCGCCGACTTGTTTGAGACGATGAGAGCGGCCAAGCTGCTGACGCCCAAGGCGACGATCGCGGTGATGTGCCCGCGCGCCGACATGATCGCGTGGGGCGATGAGCTTCGCGGTATGTTGGCGGAGAAGCTGCGGTCGGCGGGGCGGGCGGGGGACATGCCGAGGTTCGTGTATGTCGTTCGGAACGATGCGCCCGATCCGGGCGCGGCGGGTGCGGGCGCGCCGGAGCGCGTCGTGTATTCGACGCGATGGAGGTCGAAGGTCCGGCGACAGCTGGAGTTCTTTGAGCAGTGGCCCGACGCGGTGGTCGTGTTCGATCAGACCAACGACTTCCCGCTTCTCTATTCGTGCCCGAACATCCACATAGATCGTCGCCAGGCGACCAAGGCCCAGATCGAATGGGGCGGCTGGCTCCCTCGGATCGTGATCGGGGCGAAGCTGCTGCGGACGGCGTGGCGTGCGTGGCGGTATTGGAAGAACCTGGCGGCGTATGAGTCGAACAGTCGGTATGGATGATGGCGGGCGCGCGGCGCGAGCAAACTGGAAGCGCGTGTGTCGAACACGATGAGCGAGGATCAGTGCGAAATCTCGAAGCCCGGCCCGGGCACGCCGCCCGAGGGGTGGCCGGTGGCGACGCGGCCTTTGCGGATCGCGATGCTCGGGTGGGCGCGGCTGTCGCTGCAGGCGCGCGAGGGCTCGGGGTACAACCTCAACGCGTCGGACCTGGCGTGGGGGCTGGCGCTTTCGGGGCACTCGGTGAGTTATCTGCGATCGGGGATGGACTACACGCTTGGGCGCGGGGCGTTTGTAAGGCGGGTTGAGAACTGGAAGGGCATCGAGTGCTTTGATTTTCACAACAGCCTCAATGTTTCGCCGGCGTCGAGCAACTTCCGCAACATGGAGCGGGAGATTTCCTCGCCGCGGGACAACCGGGTGGTACTG
>JAEUJA010000110.1 GCA_016793195.1 Phycisphaerae bacterium | reverse complement strand
TCGTTGGTGGTGATGAGGCGGAGCTGGCGGACGAGCTCCGTGAGCTGATCAGAGGTCGGCTTGTACGCGTCGCGGATTCTCCGGGCCGCTTTGTCGGTCGCGGGCACCGGCACCCCGCCGATCGTGGCCGAGAGCGGCTCGGAGAGCCCCTCGATCGCGTGTGTCAGGTCCTGCGAGGCAAGCCGCGCCGCCGCCGCCCGCTGCTCAAAGAACGTGCGGAAGAGTTCCTTGTCCGCCGGCGTCGCCTGGCGGAGCCGCTCCATCTCCGGCGCCAGCTCCTTGTCGAGGAACGCCGCCAGCGTCTTCATCGCGCCCGCCGCGCTGTTGATCGTGTTGAGCTGCGCCCGCAGCGTGTCGTGCTCCGCGTCGGCGAGCTGCCGCACCAAACCGTCCAGCGCCCGCGGCCCGTCGGCCCTGCTCGTGTCGATCACGTCGCTCGTCACCCGCGGCGTCGCGCGCCGGAGCTGGTCCATCACGTCGACCACGCGCTCGCGCGCCCGCGCCCCGATCCGCGAAAGGTCCGCCGCCACGACCAGGCGGTGGTCGTGCGTGAGCGCGCCGAGCAGCGCCGATGTCCTCGCCGAGAGCTTGTGCTCGCCCGTCGCCGTCACGTCGTACCGCCGTGAAAAGTGCTCGCCCAGGATGTTCGCCATGATGAGCGAGCTGGTCGCGCACGCCAGCGCGATCGCGCCGAGCAGCCCGGCCCTGAAACGTCGCGGCGAGGAAGTCTTCACGACCACCTCCGAGATTGCAGCGCCACGATCGTCAAGAGCACAAACCACGCCGAGCACGACACAAAGAACACAACGTGCGACGTGTCGATCACGCCCTTGGAAAAGTCCGCGATCCTGGGCGTGAGCGCCGCGGCATACAGGAGCGGGCGCATCGCCTCGGGCAACCGATCCGCCCCCAGCGTCGTCGCCAGCAGGAGCAACAGGATCGCAAACAGTGTCCCCAGAAACGCCAGCGTCTGGTTCGACGTCAGCGACGAGATGAACAACCCGATCGAGAGATACAGCATCCCCAAGAGCACCAGGCTCGTGTACCCCGCCACGATGGGTCCGGCGTCCGGCGCGGGGTCCGACAGCCACGCCAGCACGCCCACGTGCAGGAGCGTCGGCACGAGCATCAGCACCATGAACCCCAGCGCGCCAAGGTACTTGCCCAGCGCGATCGCCGCGTCGCTCACCGGGCTCGTGAGCAACGGCTCGATCGTCCCGCTCCGAAACTCCTCGCTGAAAAGACGCATCGAGATCGCCGGAATCACCGGGAGCAGTAGCCACGCGCTCACGGCGAAAAACGGCCGCATCGTCGCCGCCGTGCTCGGGTTCAGGATCATCAACGAGAACACGCCGCCGGTCAGGAACAGGTACAGCGCGGTCGCCACCCACCCCAGCGGGATCGCAAAGAACGACGCCAGCTCGCGCCGCGCGATGGTGAGCGTGCCCCTCATGCCCCGCCCCCGGCCCCGGCCCCGCCCCCAATCGCGACCGGCCGCTCGATCAGTTCCGCGAACAACCGCTCCAGGCTCGGGCGATCGATCGAGAGCTCGCGCACCGCAAGGCCCGCGCCCCGCGCCGCCGCCGCAAGCGCCTCGCGCAAATCGCGGTGCCCCGACCTTGGCGTGATCCGCACGCGCACCCATCCTTCATCCGCCAGCGCCTCCAGCTTCGCGTCGGCCACGCCCTCGACCATTCGCAGGATCGGCAAGGGATCGGGTGTGCGGGCGCATTCGACCACGTGCAGCGGCGTGAGCGACGTCTTCTCGACCAATTCGCTGGGCGTGCCGTCGGCCCGCATCTCGCCGCCGGCGATCACGACCACGCGCTCGCACACCCGCTCCACCTCGCTCAGCACATGCGACGAGAGCAGGAGCGTGCGATCCTTGGCCAGGTCCCTGATGAGCGAGCGGGCCTCGCGCACCTGCGTCGGGTCCAGGCCGTTGGTCGGCTCGTCGAGCACCAAGACGCTCGGCCCGTGCACGATCGCCGCCGCCAGGCCCACGCGCTGCTTGAAGCCCTTGGACAGCACGCCCACGCGGCGCGCCGCGACATGCGACAGCTGGCAGCGATCCATCGCCTCTTCCACGGCTTTTTTTCGTTCTCGTCCCGCGACCCCGAGCAACGCCGCCCGGTGGGCGATGAACTCGCGTACCTTCATTTCCGGGTAGTGGGGGGCCGACTCGGGCAGATAGCCGATCTTCGCCCGGGCCGGGGCCGATTCCCGTGAAACGTCCAGTTCGCCGATCATCACCCGACCATCGTCGGGGGGCAGGAAACCCGTAATCATCCTGATCGTGGTGGTTTTCCCGGCCCCGTTCGGGCCCAGAAGGCCGACAACCTGCCCCGGGCGGACCTCGAACGACACCCCCCGGACGGCCCGGATCGACCCGAACGATTTGTGGACGCCCTGAACCGAAAGCATGGCAGAATCACAGTACCACGATCCAACGAACCGATGTGAAGTTCGGGTTGCATCAGTCCCCGGCACGCCGGCCAAAGATCATCGGCGGGTCGGTCGATTGTGCGCCACCCCCCCGGGCCGCTACGCTAGACGCCCGAGGAGCCGGAGGTTGCCAGATTCAATGACGCAAAGGCGTGCCAAGCTGCTGGTGACCGGCGGCGATGCGTCGTTGAACGACGAGATTCGCCGGGCCTTGGCGGAGCGGTTCGGAGACCGCGCCGAGTTGGCCGCCGTGGGGGCCGGAGACCCCGCGTCCTTGGTCATGCTCGCGGCCGACGCGATGCCGGACGGAGCCGCGCTCTTGGCGCCCGGCGGCCAGGTGCTGTGGTCCAACGCCCGGTTCCGCGCGATCGACGCGGGAACCAAATCCAAGATCGCCGCGCTCTGCTCCGCCGCCGTCGCGTCGTGGGCCTCCAACACCGGGCGGCTGGCCACCGACTTTCGCCACGAGGTCTCCGCGTCGGACCTCTCGGCGGAATTCGAGGTCGTGATTTCGCGCCCCGCGGAGGCGGGCGCCGACGCCGTCGACAGCACGTCCGCCGGCGCCGTGGTCGTGGTTCACGACATCACCGCCGCCAAGCGCCGGCGCTTCAAGATGGAGGCGATCGAGCGTGCCGGCGGCGACCTGCTCCGCCTCGACGCCGAGGCCGTCCGCAAGCTCAACGCCGTGGAACGCCTCCGCGCCCTGGAGGGCAAGATCGTCGCCTACGCCCACGACCTTCTCCATTTCGACCACTTCGGCGTGCGCCTGCTCGACGAGCGCACCGGCAAGCTCGAGCTCGTGATGTCCGCCGGGCTCCCGCCCACCTACGCCGACATCGACATCTATCCGCTGCCCGAGGGCAACGGCATCAGCGGTTACGTCGCCGCCACCGGCCAGAGCTACCGCTGCGATGACGCGGGCGCCGATTCCATGTTCCTCCCGGGCCTGACCGGCGCGCGATCCTCGCTCACCGTCCCGCTCCGCCTCCAGGACAGGGTGCTGGGCATCCTCAACGTTGAGAGCCAGCAGCCCGCGGCGTTCACCGACGAGGACCGCCTTTTCGCCGAGATCTTCGCCCGCTCCATCGCGATGGCGGTCCACACCCTCGACCTCCTGGTGGTCGAGCGTTCCACCGTCAACCGCAGCGTGAGCTCCCGGGTCGAGGACGAACTGGCCGCGCCATTGGCCGACATCGTCCGCGAGCTCGAGCTCCTGCACCACAGTGCCCCCGCCGACCCGGAAACCAAGGCCCATATCACGCGGATCGGCGCCGACGTCGAGGCGATCCGCGAGCGCATCCGCGAGGTCGCCGCCGGGCCCACGACGCTCCTGGGCGTGGAGCGGGCCATGGCGTCCAGCACGCGCGACCCGGCGCTGGCGGGCCGCCACGTCCTGGTCGCCGACGACGAGCCGAAGATCCGGCGCATCATCGGCGACGTGCTCCGCCACCGCGGGTGCGAGGTCACCGTCTGCGACTCGGGCGTCAGCGCCATCGAGGCGATCTCCGCCCGCGCCGCCGCCGGCCAGCGGTACGAGCTGGTCATCTCCGACATCAAGATGCCCGACCGCAACGGCTACGAGGTCTTCTCGGCCGTCCGCCGCCTGATGGGCGAGGTGCCCGTGATCCTGATGACCGGCTTCGGCTATGACCCGCACCACTCGATCGTGCGCGCGTCGCAGGAAGGCCTCCAGGCCGTCCTCTTCAAGCCGTTCCCCGTCGAGCGGCTGGTCGACGAGGTCAAAAAGGGCCTCACGCCCCCCGCCAAGCCCGCGCCATAGGCACGTTAGGCCTCGCGCCCCGCCGGGTGCTGCACGTCCAGCAACTCGCCCGCGAGTCGCGGAGAGTTCAGCGCCGTCATCGACGCCACGAACACCGCGCGCGGATTCGGTGTGCCGATCGTCCCCGTCCAGTCCAGCGGGAACGCATCATGGCAGGGCTGGGATCGCGGCAGATACACGTGCGGGTACAGCCTCTTCAGCGTGTTCCACACCCACAAACGCGTCGGGCGGCAGCCCTTCCCCGAGATCGACCCGTCTGCCTCGCCCGTCGGCTCCTCGCACGGATTGAGCGACTCGTCCCGCGACGCGGACACCGGCGTTTCAAGGAGCAGCATCCCCGTCGGCGTCGCGCACGCGCGCAGAAACGCCAGCGCCTCCGCGGGGGCTGAGATCAGGTGCAGCACGCCGTAGCACACCGCGTAGTCGGCGCGGAACATCGGAACCGCCGGGCACTTCTCCAGATCGAGCACCGACGCCTGCCGCGATTGCACCAGCGACTGGCCGGCCCGGATCATCTCGACCAACTCCGCTCGCCCCTCGGTGACGGTGGTCCGACACCCGCGGCCCGCGAAGAACGACGCGATATCGCCGAGCCCGGCGCCCACCTCCAGCGCCGTCTTCCCCGTCCGCACCAGCCCCAGCCACGACAGGTGCTCCGTCCGTCGTGCGTTGAGGCGCAGCTGCTCGTCGCGATGAAATCGCCGCCGGGGGTCGGGCCTCGGGCCGGTCGCGGGGCTCACGGCGTGGGCTCCAGGTGCAGGGGCGGAAGCTCCCGCGTCAGCCAGGGTGAGGACAACTCACGCCGCGACGCGACGAACACGGCTCGGGTCGTTGGGACCGGACCGGGACGGGTCCAATCCCGCGGGAATTCGGCGTGCCAGGGCTGGGTCTTGGTGGTGTAGACCCACGGGAACAACCCCGAAAGCTCGCGCATGATCCACGCCCGCGTCGGGCGCGCGCCCTTCCCGCGCAGCGACTGCGAGCAGCGCACCGTGCTCTCGGGGACCAGTTCGACACGATCGTCCGCGTCGCGAGAGACCACCGTCTCCAGCAGCAGGAGGTCCTCCGCCAGCGGCGCCAGCAGCCGCAGCGCCTCCCCGGGATACAGCAGGTGATAGAGCACGCCGTAACAAAACACCACCTCGTGCGCCCCCGGGATCGCGTCGCCGGGTTCGTCCAGGTCGAGCCGGGCGATTCGCACGCGAGAATTTCCGGCGAAGCGCTTCGTGATGACGCCGAGATTGTCGGGCCGCCCGTCGGTCACCGTGACCGAGCACCCACGGTCGAGGAAGAATTCGGTCAGGTCGCCGATCCCCGCGCCCACCTCCAGCACCCGCCGCTCAAAGAGCGGCAGCCCCAGCGTCGCCAGGTGCTCCATTCGCCGCATGTTGAGCGGATAGTAATAGGGATTGCGGAAAAACTCGAGGGGCTCGGTCGCGCCCTCGAGGGGCTTGGTCGTCGTCCAGTCGCGATCGAGCTCGAACCCCGCGATGTTCATCTCGTCCCCTCGCCCGACTCAGCCCGGCACGATCCCGCCGCGGTCCGCCGCGCCGGGGCAACCAGTATACCGACGGAGCCCGCCCACACCACCCCGCCCTCACGCGATCGTCATGCTCGGCGGGTCCAGCGGGAGCATCCGCGCCAGCCGAAGATAGTTCTCGAAGTTCTGCCTCAGTTCGACCATCGAGTCCCCGCCGAATTTTTCCATCGCGCACCGCGCCACTTCGAACGCCACTGCGTTCTCCATCACCACGCTGGCCGCGGAGACGGCGCACACGTCGCTCCGCTCATACGCCGAGTGCTCCGGCGCCTTGGTGTTGAGGTCAACGCTCGCCATCCCGCGAAGGAGCGTCGCGATCGGCTTCATCGTGCCCCGCACCACGACCGGCTGCCCGTTGGTCATGCCCCCCTCGGTGCCGCCCGCGTTGTTGCTGTCGCGGACGAAGCCCAGGTTCGGCGTGTCGACCTTCGTCGCATCAAAGCGGATCGCGTCGTGCACCGCGCTGCCCACACGCGCCGCGCACTCCTTCCCCAGCCCGATCTCCACCGCCTTGAACGCCTGGATCCCCATCACCGCGTAGGCGATCCGCGCGTCGAGCTTGGTCGTCCAGTCCATCGAACTCCCGATCCCAGGCGGGCATCCGAACACGTGCGCCTCGACCAGCCCGCCCACCGTGTCCTTGTCGATCTTCGCCCGGCGGATGATCTCGCACTGGCGTTCGGTCACCTTCGCGTCCGGGCAGTACGTCTCGCTCTCGTCGCGGAGCTTCCGCATGTGTTGCCAGTTGTCCCCGCGCACCTCCGCCGTCGTCGCCGCGTCGAGGATCGAGCGCACGAACCCGAACGCCTCGATCCCAAGCTCGCGCAAGAGGCACCGCGCCACCGCCCCCGCCGCCACCCGCGACGCCGTCTCACGCGCGCTGGCCCGCTCCAGCGTCTCGCGGCAATCCGTCGTCAGCCACTTGATGCTCCCCGCAAGGTCCGCGTGCCCGGGCCTCGGCCGATACACCGGCGGCGTCTTCTGCAGGTCATCCAGCCGCGAGTCGTTGTTCACGATCCGCATCGTCAGGGGCGCCCCGATCGCCTTGCCCCGGCGCACGCCCGTCAGAAACTCCACGCGGTCCTGCTCGATCCGCTGGCGACCGCCGCGCCCATACCCGCCCTGACGACGCGAGAGCTCGGCGTTGATGAAGTCGATATCCAGCGAAAAGCCCGCGGGCACGCCCGTCAGCATGACGACCAGCGACGCCCCGTGGCTCTCACCCGCGGTCTGATAGTTGAGTGGCGGCATGGGCAAGCGTAGATCGCCACGGGCACCAGCGTGCGCCGCGGCCAGACTACTCCACCACCTTGGTCCGTTTCAGGTGCTCCAGCATCTCCTTGGGAATGTCGCGGGCCCGTGCCGCGCCCATCACGCTCCCGTGGTCGGCGTCGGGCACCAGTTCGATCCAGCCGTTCCGCCCTTCGGGGTACACAAGGAAGTGCAGCGCGTCGATCGTGGGTTTCAGGCGTTCGACCGCGAGATTCAAGTAGAAACTGTCCAGCGTGCCGCAGATCAGCCTGATCCGCTGATGAAACGCCAGCCCCCAGGTGCCCTGGTTCGTTCGCGTCAGTTCGTGGATGTCAAACTTCTTGTACTGCTCGGCGATCGCGTGGTCGATCACGCCCGTGCCCGGATCGAACAGCGCCGCGGGGTTGCCGCTCGCGCCCCTGGGTCCCCACACCGCGAACCACGAGTCCCACTGCTGCCCGCTGGTGTTGTCCGGCCCGAGCACCTCTTCCATGAGGTTCTCCTGGCGCACGCTCATGGCCACACGTGCACTCGTGCGAAGACTCGGGATGTCCTTCCCCGCCGCGTCCG
This sequence comes from Phycisphaerae bacterium, assembly GCA_016793195.1. Classification (GTDB taxonomy): domain Bacteria; phylum Planctomycetota; class Phycisphaerae; order Phycisphaerales; family UBA1924; genus JABWBC01. Next base: position 22,771 of record JAEUJA010000110.1, on the reverse strand, counting down.
TGTACATGTTCGCGTTCTCGTAGATGTTCCCCGCCTGCATCGCGTGATAATCCACCGGGTCCGGCGCGCTCGACCAGCACGCCCCGAACGTCTCGGGATAATTCAGCGCCAGCCACAGCGTCGACCACCCGCCCGACGAGTGCCCGCGCAGCATCCTCGCCGCCGGCGCCGCGACCAGCGGAAACTTCGCCTCAATCGCCGGGATTAGCTCCTCCACCAGCGCCCGTCCGCACGGGCCGTTGTTCGCCGAATCCGCGAAGAGCGTGTGCCCGTTGGGCGATTCCGGGTCGAGCACGATCCAGAAGGCCTTCCGCGAGAGCTCGCCGAACGCCTGGTTTTCCGGCACGCGATCGCGCCGGTTCGCCGCGCCCAGCACGCCGCGATGATCTCCCCCGAACCCCGGCACCTCGTACACCGCCGCGTACTTCCGCCCCGGATCAAACCCCCGCGGCAGGACGACCCCCGCGCGCAGCATCACGTCGCGCCCGTGAAACTCCGAGAGCAGCTTCGACTTCACCTCGACGAACTCAACCCCCGCCTGCACGGGCAACGCTTCCGCGGCCACCGCGCGATCAAGCACCAGCTCCACGCTCGCCGCCGCACCCTCCTTCACCACAAGCTCCGCGGCCGCCGAGGTGAAGAGGTTTCCCTCCTCGCGCCGCCACGAGCTGTTCTCTCGCTTCATGTCCAGCATCGCCTGCACGCGGTAGGTGCCCGGCGCCAGCCGCGAGACCGCCGCGGGGAACGACGTCGCGCCGTCGTCGATCACCACCGGCGTCCCCGGCGAGAGGTCCTTCACGTCGATCCCGAACATGGGCTGCGGGTCGTCCCAGAACGGGCCGTCGAGCGGCTCGGCCTCACCGACCCTCGACCCCTTCCGCGCCGTCATCACCACCAGTCGCCCCGACGCAGGCGCTTCGCGCACATCCTTGGAGAACGACACGCGGATCGTGATCCCGGCGCTCGCCGCGCCGACCGGCCCGCTCCCGTTCGCCATCGTGCTCTCGAATGGCGAGGCCCACCCGACACGCCCGCCCGCCACCACCGACGCCATCACCGACGCCAGCGCCGCCACCAGCATCGCCCAGCCACGCACATGAATCGTCATGTAGAAATCGTAGCAATGGCCCCCGATGTCCCTTGTGGACCGGCGGCGACACGCCGACGCACGACAGCCAATCGACACAACGCGGACGATGGCGCCACCCCGCCGCCCCGCCACCCCGCCACTCCGCCACTCCGTCACTCCGCCATCTCTTCTCTTCGTGATGCCTGATGCCCGATGCCTTCCTCAGCACCCTTCCTCGAAATGCTCCGCGAAGAGGTCAAAGTCGTCGCCGTTGACAAACCCGTCCTGGTTCAGGTCGGCCTCAGACTCGCCCGTCTCGAACCACCCCGCGAACAGGTCGTAATCATCGCCGTTGACAAACTGGTCGAGCGTCAGGTCCGCCACGCAGTACTCAAAATAGTGCGCGGTCAGCGACATGCCGCCTTCGGGCGCGACGAACTGGAGCGGATTCTCCCACGACACGCCCCAGTCCTTGAAGCCCCACGCCCGTCCGTCAACCCACGCCACCCACGGCGCCTCGATCGTGTGCTGGAAGTTCACAATGCTCTCATACTCTGCCGGCGTCACCAGCGGCGAACCCTCCAGCATCACGCTGATCCCGCTCGGCTCGGTGTCGATCTGGAGCACCGAGACCACCGGCCAGATGTCCCGCGACACGCTCGTCGACAGGCCGTCGCCGTCCGTCACACGCAGCTCGATCCGAAAGTGCGTGTGGTCGGGCGAGTGCCCGTCGACGGGCACGACAAACGAGCCCGCGGCCTGCCCGCTCAGCGACGCGAACGGGTGCAGGTGGTTCTCGTGCGCCTGGTAGATCTCCCAGGCGAACGCCGAGGGCGGGAGCACGCCGCCGTCGGGGTCGCTGGCGCTCCCCGAGAACTCGATCGTGTCGCCGGCGTGATAGACCAGCGAGGCCGCCGGCGCGTCGATCGACGCGACGGGCGCCACGCCCACCGCGATCTCGATCGGGTCCCCCGTCGTCGTGGCCTCGCCGTCGTTCAGCACCAGGCGCACCGTGCGAACGCCCGGCGTGGTGAACTCTCGCTGCACCTGCACGCCCTTGAGCGTCACCCCGTCGCCGAACTCCCACGAATAGGTGAGCGGCCTGGGGCCGTCGTCCGGGTCGCTCGATCCGCTCGCGTCGCACGTCGCCACAAGCGGCGGCGGCCCGCCCGCGGGCGTCACGCTCGCCACCGCAGTCGGCGGCAGGTTCCCCTCGCCCGTGTAGCGCACGCGGTACAACGCCGGCTTCCCGCTCGGACCCGTGTAGATCCGAACGTAATACAGGCACCCGTCCGGGCCGACCTTCAGGTCCGCGACCGTGCTCGCCTCGCCGATCGGAAGAAACTCGTGGTCGCCGACCACCGCGCCGTTCTCCAGCACGAGCCGGCGCACCCAGCCGTTCGGGAAGTCCGTGACGAACAGGCTCCCCAGGTACGCCGCGGGAAACTGCGTGCCCCGGTACACCGGGCCCGCGATGATCGCCGCGTCGTGGTTGGGCGAGAGCAACGGATCGCCGTGCGCGTACGACCAGATCGGCGCGACCAGCCCCGAGCAATCCTGCCCGAAGCAGTGGGGGCCCTCCATCATGGGCCATCCCGCGTTGGCGCCCTTTTCGATCCGCGAGACCTCCTCCCAGTAGATCGACCCGACGTCGCTGACATACAGCGCGCCGTCGAGCGGGTCGAAATTGAAGCGGAACGGGTTGCGGAAGCCGTAGGCCCACACCCGTTCTTCCACGCCGGGCACGCCTACGAACGGATTGTCCGCCGGGATCGACCCGTCGGGCGCGATGCGGAGAACCTTCCCGCGCGCCACCGACAGGTCCTGCGACCACACACTCTCGAACTCCTCGCCCACCCCGACGTACAGCATCCCGTCGGGACCGAACATGATGCACCCGCCGTGGTGCGAGCTCCCCGGCGAGGTCTGCGGGTTGTACCACAGCACCTCTTCGCTGGCCAGGACCGCCGACACGCCGTTCATCTCAAAGCGGCTCACGCGCAGGTGCAGCGCGCTGTCGACATAGCACAGATACAAGTGGTTGACGTTGTGCCGCTGGTCCGCCCGCACCGCCATGCCAAGGAGCCCAAGCTCGACCGAGCAGTTCACGTCCGGCAGCTGGATCACCGTCTGCAGGACCGAGCCGTTCACCGCCAGCACGCGCCCGCACTTCTCCGCCACCAGCGGCCGCCCGTCGGGCATGAACGCGATCGCCAGCGGGAAATGGAATCCGCTCGCCACCGTTTCGCGCTGGAACCCCGGCGGGAGGTCAGCTCGGGCCGTCGATCCGCCCAGCACACCTCCCAACACCACGCCCAGAGCAAGCCACCGGGCCCCCGCCGAAGGCCATGCTCCGCGCACCCCGATATCGCCGCAGCCACGCCCAACGCCTTGCATCGCTCGCTCCCGGGCCATCCACACAGCGTCCTCGAACCCGACACGAATGTCGGCCCGAACGCAACCCCGCTTGCGGATGACCAGCCAGCCGCGACCCTATCCGATTCGGCGATGCGAAACCAGCCCGAATATTCGCCGCACGACCAGGCGACGCTGCCCTCGCGCTCCCAACGCCCGAGAACCGCGTTCGGCCCGCGAAACCGATACGACACACGCCGACATGATCACGCCGCCAGCACCGCGGCACGCTTCGTTCTGTCAATCGACGCCGCGCGCTCATCTCGCGCCCCCGACCGGCGAGCGCGCGAGCCGGCCGGCGTGGAGGAGCGATCTCGCCCGCGACTCGGCATCGTTAGTCGACACGCCGACCATTGGTGGCACGGCGAGCCACCCGAGCACTTTTTCTCTTCCTAGTGCCCAGTGCCTTCTTCAGCACCCCGCCTCGAAGTGCTCCGCGAAGTGGTCGAAGTCGTCGCCGTTCACAAACCCGTCGTGGTTCAGATCGGCCTCGCCCTGGCCCGCCTCGAAGTACGCCGCGTACGCGTCGTAGTCATCGCCGTTCACGAACCCGTTGTGGTCAACGTCCGACAGGCACCCATTCTCGTCGAACGTCGCCGTCGCGGTCGACCACGACGTGCTCGTCGTCGAGCCGTCCGTCACCACCGCCGCGAAGTAGTACGTCCCGTGGTCCAGGTACGCCGAGTTCACCACGTGCGACCCCAGCGCGCCCGGCGTGTTCAGCGACGTGGGGATCAGCACCTCGCTCCCGTTGAACGCCGGCGTCGTGTTGGCGTACACCGTCACCCACGTCGCGTCGTTGTCGGGATCGGTCGCGATCCATTCCACCTTCACCGTGTCCACGCCGTGAACCAGGTGCAGATCGATCGAGGGCTCCGTCACCTCCACCGAGGGCGTGGCGCTCGTCGCCGGGTTGACCGTGAACGAATACGCCGGGTTGGTCACGTTCGCCGCCGCGCTCACCATCGCCGAGTACCACCCGCGCGGCAGCCCCGTCAGATTGATCCGCTCAAAGTTCTGGTTCGTGAAGCTCCCCGAGATCGCCGTGCCCGTGTCGTCGAACAGGCGGAGGTCCAGATTGCCCTGGCTGTTCACAAAGTCGATGCGGATGTAGTCCGACGACGTCCCCGCGCCCGGGCTGTAGAAGCGGTACCAGTCCACGTTCCCCGGCGCGTGCAGGTTCAGCCCGCTGATGACCTTGCTGGGCCCCACCGGTCCCAGGTTCGGGCTCGAGAGCGCGCCCTCCGTCCGGCCTTTCACCTCATCCAGCGTCCCGTTGGGCTCGTACGCGTCCGGCGGCGTCAGGCTCCCGTCATAGATCGAGATCGCCACCCGCGTCGCGTTGTTGGCTTCGTTGCTCTCCAGCACGTGGTTCGCCGGGTCGACCTCCGACTCCAGCCAGTAATCGCCCGTCGGAAGCCCCGTGATGTCGATCGTCTGACCCGCCAGGTTCTTGCTGTAGACGTCCATCCACCCGACGCTCAATCCCTGCGTCGTCGAATCGCATGTGCGGAACTGCCCCCCCGGCGGAAAGCCCGGGAGCGTCGGGTCGTACACCACCAGGTCGAGGATGCAGAAGCTCGTCTTGCTCCCCTGCGCGACCACGTCGCCCACCCCGTCGTTGGGCAATCGCTCGCGCAGGCGATAGATGCACCAGTTCTCGAAATGGATGTGGTTGTGCGCGGGGTGATACACGAACCGGCCCGCCGCCCGCTCCCAGAACGTGCCGTTCGTCCGGTACACCCGCTGGATCACGTCCTGCGTGTTGTCCGGGTACGACTGCCCGCCGTAGAGGTACAGCTTGCCCGCCCCCGCGTTCGCCGTCCCGTTCGACAGCCGCAGGTACGTCCGACCGCCCTGAGAGATGATGTCGCGGTCGTACAGCTCGTCGTCGTTCACGATGATGTCCGGCAGCAGGTCCGACTGCGCCGACGCCGTCGACACCAAGGCGGGCGAAACCAGCGACACGAGCAACGCGGCGGCCAGAAACTTCTTCATTCGATCCTCCCGTGGGGCAACCCCAGAGCCTACCACATCCACCCCCGGCGCACACCATCCGCCCCGCGTCAATCCAAGAAAAAACGCCCGGGCCATTGGCCCGGGCGCTCTGGGTCGCACAGAAGATCAAACAGTCCTGATTAGCAGCCCGCCTCGAAGTGCTCGGCGAAGAGGTCGTAGTCGTCGCCGTTGACGAACCCGTCGTTGTTCATGTCGGCCGCGGCGTTGCCGGCCTCGAACTCGCCCGCGAACGCGTCGTAGTCATCGCCGTTCACGAACCCGTCGCCGTTGAAGTCGGACAAGCAGTCCCCGCCGCAATCCGGCGAAAGCACCGCGAACGCGTCGATCCCCGCCTCGACCTTGCTGTCCAGCCCGGTGTCCTTGGCGATGAACCGCACCCGCATCTGGCTCGTCGGTGCGATGATCGACGAGATCTGGAACTGCTTGGTGTACCACCCGCCGTCGGCTTCGGGGCTGCTGGGTGAAAGGCTCTCGACCGTCGCCCACGTCGATCCGTTGTTGTTGCTGATCTGCACGTCCAGCGTGTCCGACGCCAGGAACCCCGAGACGTAGTACCAGCGGGCGTACTGGATGTAGGAATTCCCGCCGCTGGCGTCGAACATGGGGCTGGTCAGCACCGTCTGCCCGCCGTCGACGTCGACGTTGAGCGTGTTGCCCGTGACATAGCAGCGCCCCGAGCCGTCCGCGTCCGAGGGCGGGGCGTTGTCCCCGCCGCCGGTCGAGGGAACCACGCGCTCCCACGCGCCCGCCGTCGCGGTCGTGCTGAGCGTCCAGCCCGTGTTGGTCTCGAAATTATCGCTCAGCGTCGTATCGAGCCCCACCCCCGAGAAGGCGCTGAAGGTGCTCGCCGGCGCCGACGCCGGGTCGGTCTCGGAAGCGCCGCTGGTCGCCGCCGCCGAGAAGTAATACTTCACCGTGTTGCCGCAGCCCGCCGCCGGGAACGTCGCGCGGTACACCCCGCCGCCCTGGCTGGCCGTATTGACGACGGCATACGTCCCGTCGCCCTCAGGGTCCACGTGCATCTTCACGCCGCTGGCCGCCAGCACGAACGACCCCTTGGCCGTCACCTGCACGTCCACCGTCGACCCGCCCGCCGGGTTGATGTTCGCCGGCTTGCCCGAGGGATACGCGAAATTGAACGGATCAAGCGGGGGCGCGTCCATGTTGTGCGCGCCGAAGCCCGCCGCGATCTCGGGGTAGTGCGGCGTGCCGTCCGTGATGTCCGCGTTGTTGTCGTCCAGCGTCAGCACGTCAATCGTGATGTCCGGCGCGATCCCGCCGCCGGTGTGCAGCACCACGCTGTTGACCGCCCAGCTCGACAAGAGGGCGCGGTACGTCGAGGCGTACGGCCCGATCAGCGCGTTGCGCGTGCTCCACCAGCAGCCCGACAGCAGCTGCCCGCAGTCGTGGATCTCGCCGCTGCACGGGTACTGATGGTTGTTGGACGCCGTGCGGATGCCGTTGTTGCAGTCGTTCAGGAAGAACCCGTAGCCCAGGATCGGATCGTCGGAGATCACGACGCCCATGAGGTCGCCGAAGCCCTCGCCGTACGAATCCTGACCGGAGCCGGCGACCTGCACGAGGTGGTGCCCGTACTCGTGGTGCACCACGTCGCCGTAGGCCGTGTTCCCGCACCCGCCGCCCGAGTTGAAGAAGTTGATCGACGCGCCGTCGTAGTACGCGTTGCACGTCCCGCTCACCGCCACGTTGACGCGGAACTCGGTCTGCGCTCCGATGGTCGGGAAGGTCGGGTTGTACAGGAGCGTGTGGTCACGGACCACGTTCGAGTTGTAGTACGCGTTGGCCTCGGCCCGACGCACCTGGTCCGTGTTCGCGCTGTTGTGCACGAAGTTGGCCGGCCCGGGCGGCGTCACGTTCAGCGAGATCGTCGGCGCGTCGGCGCTGGGGTTCCGAACCCGGAACCACCGCCCGCGAACGCCCGACACCACCGTCACCTGCGCCGAGCCCGCGTTCGGGATCGTGAAATTGCCGTTCACGTCCGCGTACGCCACCGTCGCGCCGATCGACACCCGCGCGTACTGCATGGGAAGGAGCGTCTCCACGGCACAGTCCGCCGCCTTCTTGCCCGGCGTCACCATCCCGCTCACGTTCCCGTTCACGTCCACGTGCGTGATTAGGCTCTCGCTGTACACCAGCTCGCCCGTCTTGGCGTCGGCCAGGAGCAGGAACTTCGCGTAGTTCTCGTCCCCGGCCTGCCCGCGCGTCACCACGAACTTGAACGCCAGCGCCGGCGCGCCCGCCGCGGTCGTCTCCGTCCCCGCCCAGATCACCATGTCCTCGTCGCTCACCGTGTCATAGCCCGGCACGCGAACGTCCGCCTGCTCCAGCGCCACGCCCACGTTCGGATTCGCCAGCACCGCCTGGTCGACCACAAAGTCGCCCAGGGGCCGCAGCGCCGAACGCGCCAGCACCACCGGGAACCCGGCCTCCTCGCGCGCCAGCACCCGCAGGTCGCCGCGGAACACCTTCAGCCCCTGCCGCTCCTGCAGGTACGACACCAGCGTGAACTTCATCTTGCCCGTCTCAAGGTCGGGCATCAGCTGACGCTCCGCCGCGCCGTCCGCCGCCAGCGACCCCGGCACCAGCTCGTCCGGCGTCACGCCGAACAACCCGGCGTTCTGGGCGACAAACGCCCCCGCCGCTTCCCGCGCCGACGCGCCCGAACCGAACGCCCGACCATACACCGACGTGATCTGGTCGCCGGTCCAATAGAACCGAGCTCCGTCGTGCTGCTGAAGGAATCGCTCCGCCGCCGCCGGCATGGGCATGTCGGGCATCTGGCCCGGGTTCCGAACACTGTCCGCCGCCATCGCCGTCCCAGCCGTCAGGAGCAGGCACAGCACCGCCGAGGTCATCGACCGCATGAAATCACTCCTCTAGATTCCCAGAATCCCATTGTCGGCACGCCGCGCACAGCGCCCAACGCCCATTCCCATCGGCCATCACGCCGGGACGGGCCTCCCCTCCCAGACTAGCCGATCCATCCGCCCCGCGCCAACCCCATTCTTCGGCCCGGGACGGAATATCGGACGACGCCACGCGCCGCCCAGCCTCTTGTGTACGCGCTCCCTTCTCACCACGGTTGCTTGAAACTCCCCAACTTCTTCCCGGTTTGTCTGTGTTCCCACCCTCGCTTCAACACCCCGCGTCAAACGCCTCCGCGAACAGGTCATAGTCGTTCCCGTTCACGAACCCGTCGCCGTCCATGTCCGCCCCCGGTTCGCCCAAGTCAAACGCCTCCGCGAACAGGTCGTAGTCGTTGCCGTTCACAAACCCGTCGCGGTCAAAGTCCGCCACGCACCCGCTCCCCTTGGGCACAAGGTCCAGCACCCGCAGCGCCTGGTCCACCGACGCCGCACTCCACGCCGTCTCGTCCACCTTTCCCGCGAACACATACAGCGGCGTGGCCACCGCCCCCGTCGGGTCCCCGAACACCAGCCTGTTCGCGTCGCCAAGCCCCGCGAAATGCCGCTCGGCCACGCCAATCTCCGTCCCGCCCACCGACCCGCGCAGTATCACCCGCGACCCCGCCGCGTCGTACGTCAGCCCGCACAGCACCGGCGATCCCTGCAACCAGTACACGCCCGGGATCGCCGCCCCCAGCAGGTCGTCGTACACCCCATCGACCCACGTCCGAAGCCGAAGCGCCTTGCCCACCGGGTCCGCGCACACCACCGCCGCCCTCAGCCCGTCCGCGCTCACCAGCGAAAACAGCGGACGCTCCACCGGATCGAGCGTCATCGTCCCCCAGTTGTCCCACGGCACCATCGCCGCCACCAGCGCCGTCGTGTCTCCCGGCCCGCCCCTCTCAAAGCCAAGCTCCGCCCGCTCGCCCCCGCCCCCGCCCCCCGCCGGCGCCGGGAACATGACCGCGCCGCCCGGGTTCACCGACTCCAGCGCGATGTGGAACGCGCCCGGGAGCGCCGTGGCGCCCGTGCTCACCAGCAGCTCCAGCCACTGGCTCGTCGCCTGCCCGCCCCACGCCCCCACATCGGTCGTCAACGTCACCGGAACCCAGTCGCCCGCGCTGGGCACCTCGATCTGCGGGCAGTAGCCCGAGACCTTGGTGCTCCCGAACTTGCCGTCGGCGTCCGTCGAACGCAGGCGGAATCGCAGCGACAGCGACCCCGCCACCGGCTGGTGCTCGCTGGTCGCGTTCCGAACCCAGAACCGGATCGTCGCCACGCCCCCGCTCGCGGGGAACGACGGCGCCAGCACGATCGAACCCAGGTACGACACAGCCGTCGAGTTCCCCGTCGGCGCGTTCACCACCAGGAACGCCGGCCCGTCCGCCGGCGCCCGCGTCGCGATCCCGTCCGGGAGCGACACCGGCGTCACCGTCACCCCCGGCGCCGCGTCCCCGGCGCTCGAAAAGGTCGCCGTCAGATTCGTTCCACCCGGCGCGATCGAGAGCGGCCTGGCCAGCATCGTCGCCGGCGCCGGCGTCGACCGCACCCCAAGCCCCAGCCCCTGACCCGCCGACCCCACCCACACCCTGCCCGCGGCGATCGCGGGGCGCGTCTGCTCATTCTCGCGGTGCGCCCACATCTGCCCCCAGTTCTCCCCGTCCGGGCTGTACAGCACCCGCCCGCTCAGCGTGCGATCGCTCTCGAACTGGCTGGGCGACAGCTGCGCCACATACGCCGTCCCCGTCGAGTTCGGCTGCTGCGCCTGCACATGAAAACTCAGGAACCGACCGGGCGTGCTGTTCTCCGACGCGCCCAGGAGCAGATTCATCCGCGCGATCCCGTAGGTCCCGCGATAATCGAGCCCGTCGGGATCGCCGGACATGTCCCCCGACAGCGCCAGCGCCTGATGAACCTCGTCCAGCCCCACCACAAACGTCCGGTCCGTCGGCCCCGGCGCGATCCCGATCCACTGATTGCCCGGTCGGCGCAGGAGCACCGGGTCTGCCGGCTCGCCCACAAACCCGCTCACCAGCTTGGGACCCGCCCAGTTCGCGCCGCCCGCGTACCACTCGAACGAGTCCGGTCGCGCCGTCGCGCCGGCGCGATAGCCCGACGCCGTGCCGATCGTCCAGGTGTAGTTCGCGTTGTTGTACAGCCCGTCGCCCCGCGCGCCGAGAACCAGCAGCCCCTGGGCCCCGTAGCCGCACAGGCCCGCCGCGTGCGCGTGCGTCACGTTCTGGTTCACCCGCGCAAATCGCCCCGGCAGCTCCATCACCTTGTCCGCCGCCCAGTCCGACGAATTCTGGCCCGACCGACGCACCGGCATGACGAAGTACATCCCCCCGTCCTTCTGCGGGTGGGCCCGGTAGTCCGCCGCCGTGATCCAGAACTCCGTCGGCGCCTGGCCGTCCCGCTCCCGCACCCACCAGCGCGGCATGGCCCACAGCGCCCCGAACATGTAGTTGAAATCGTTCCCCACGTCCAGCGCGTCCGACCGCGCGTGCCGACGCCACCACAAGTTCTTCGGCCCCGAGAGGTTCGCCAGATTGCACACCGCGATCCCCATCCGGTTCAGCTTCCACGCGCCCGCCGTTTTCACCGACACGTTGCAGAGCACCACCGCGAACCCGTGGCAGATCGTCGCGCTCCGCGGCACCCACACCTCGTTGGGATCGGCGTCCACCGACTCCTTCAAGAGGTCCGGGTGATTGTTCTTGCTCGCGTCGGTGTTGATGGTGTACATGTACACCGACCCGCCCACCGACCCCACATGGACCTCGAATCGCCCCTGCGTCGCGTTATAGATGATCCACGCCGGCGTCGTGTTGTCCGACATCAGCCCAGCGCTCATCACGTGGATCCCCGTGATGGGGAGCGTCGTCCCGGCCACCGTCGTCACCTGCGGCGCGCCGCACAAGAGCGCCCGCGGCGCGAAGCGCGGCGTGTCCGCCGCGATCAATCCACCATCAACGTCCACCGCCGTCGCCGCCCGCGAAAACGTCCACGTCAGCCCCGGATCGAGCGTCACGCCGTCGTCAAAGCGGAACGCGCGCTCCCACTGCGCCCACGCAAGCCTCGGGAGCACCAGCGCGCACCACGCCGCCAACCACAACGACCTCGCCCGCACCGCGCCCCCAGTTCCGATCCACCGGAAATCCCACGCCGCCAAGCGCGGCGCCCGGGTTCCCCCGCGCGCCGCGTGAATCACTCAGCACCCGGCGTCGAACGCCTCCGCGAAGACGTCGTAGTCGTCGCCGTTCACGAAGCCGTCGTTGTTCACGTCGGCCCCGAGGTCCGCCGACTCGAACAGGTCCGCGAAGAGGTCGTAGTCGTCGCCGTTCACAAAGCCGTCGTTGTTCATGTCGGCGATGCTCTCGACGACATCAACCACCGCCGCCGCCGGCGCGGACTGACCGCACGAGTTCTCCCAGCGGGCCAGGTACGTCGTCGTCACGCCCGGCGAGGCGATCACGAGGTTGTTCCCCGTGCCCACCAGCGAGTTGTCCGACGCGTCGAACCACTTAAGCACCGAGCCCGAACCGCCCACCGCCGAGAGCGTGATGGTCCCGCCGTCGAGCTCGCAGAAGCCCGAGCGATCCGACGACGCGCTGGAGGGCGCCGTGGGCAGCGGGTTGACCGTCAGCGCCACGCTCCCGCAGTTCGTCGACACCGCGCCGTCGCTGGTCCGCCGCGCCCGCGCGTAATAGGTCGTCGTCGCCGACGGGCCCACCACGATCGGGCTCCCGGTCGCGACGAACGTCGTCCCGCACCCGCCCGTGTACCAGTCGACCACCTCGCCCGAGCCCACCGTCGCCGAGAGCTGCGACGTCCCGCCCGCGCAGATCGTCGACGGATTCGCCGTCACGTTCGTCGGCGTCGCGGGCGGCGACGCCACCGACACCGTGAAGTTCACGTTCGAGATGTCGAAGAAGATGTTCCCGACCGCCCGCACCCGCACCCGCGCCGTCGTGCTCGACACGTTCGGCAGCGTCACGCTCTGCGACCCGTCGTTGGGCGTGCTGCTCAGCAGCACCGTCGGCCAGGTGTTCCCGCCGTCGGTCGACAGCTCGATCATCACGTTGGCGCAGTTCACCGGCGCCGCGCTCGTGTTCGCCACGTTCCACGTCACCGTCTGCACGCCCGACCAGTTCACCGCCGTGTTGGGCGCCGTCACCAGGAACGGCCCGGCGGTGTTCGTCGTCGTCAGCACCATGTTGTCCACGCCCGTCCCGCCCGCCCCCGCCACGTTGTCACGCAGCGTCAGCCGCATGTTGATCGTGCGGCTGGTCGTCGGCAAGACCTCGCCCGCCGCCGTCGTGTTCGCCAAGAGGTTCGACAGCCGCGGAATCAACCGCACCGGGTTGGTCGTGGGCGTCCACGAGCGGAAGATCGGGCTGGTCCCGTTGTCCGTGAACGTGTTGAGCGCCGCCCCAAGGTCGCGCTCCTCCCAGCAGTACGACACCGTGTTCCCGTCCGCGTCGCTCCCCGTGCCGGTCAGCATGATCGGCGTCGAGATCGGGATCGTGTAGTCCGCCCCCGCGCTCCCGGTGGGGGTGTTGTTCCCCGTCGCCACCTCGGTGTCGCACGTCCGCGACGTCAGATGGGCCGAGATCTCGTCCAGGCTCTTGTGCACGAAATACGCGTCCGAGTGCGTCTGCAGGTTCATCGCCCCGCAGATGCCCGCGTACCCCATGATGGTCGACGCGCTCCCCGGCTCATACGCCGCGCCCGACGCCCGGTTCCCGCTGCACGAGCTGGTCGTCGAGTTGAACGTGTGGTTCGCCCCGCACTGGTGCCCCATCTCGTGGGCCACGTAGTCGATGTAGAACGCGTCGCCCGTCGGGTTGGGAAGGCCCGTCACCCCGCCGGCCTTGTTGCTCGTGCACAGCACGGCCAGGAACGCCACCCCGCCCCCGCCCGTCGAATACACATGCCCGATGTCGTAGTTGCCGCTCCCGATCACGCTGTTGCAGGTGGAGACGTTCTGCGTCAGCATCGCCCCGCCGTCGTTGTTCGTGTAGGGGTCGGTCGCGCCGTTGATGTACACGATGTCGATGTTGTTGGCGACCAGGATGAAGCGCACCGCGATGTCCAGCTCGTACACCCCCGTCACGCGGTTGACCGCCGTCACGATCGCCGCCTGCGCCTTGTTCTTCTTCACCGTGTCCGTGTCGCTGGCGACATAGAACTTCGCCGCGTACTCGCCCGTGCACGCCTGCGCCAGCGCAAACTCGCGCCGCGTCACCGCCGCCCGCGTCGAGAACCCGTCCCCCGCAAGGTCCGTCGGCGACTTGCCCGGCGCAAACCCGCACGCCCAGTCCGCCGCGTGCTCGTTGGCGAGGTCCCCCTTCGCGTAGCTCACCGAGAACGCCGCCTCGCCCTTGGTGAAGGGATCGACCCAGTACGACCCCCGCGGCGAGAGCACCTGGGCCCGCAGCCCGTGCACCGTCAAATCAAACCGCGCGCTGGCCGCCGGATCGTCGATCCCGCGCCCAAGGTACGTCTTCATGTCCGGGCAGCGCAGCTCAAAGCCCGCCTCATACACCGGCGACTCCACCGCCGCAAACCGCGCGAACGTCCCGTCCGGCTTGGGGATCGTCACCACGACCGGGTGCGCCGCCTCCGGCGTCCCCTCGCGCGGCGCCCCCGCCAGCACCTGACGCATCACCGCCTCGTTGAGCATCACCGCGTGGTACGCGCTCGGCCGCACCCACGCCTCGCCCGCCGCCACGTCCGCCGGCATCTCCGCCAGGCTGATCCACGCCCCGTCGAACGACATCCCGTCGCCCACAACCTCGCGCGCCTGGCCGAACACCGACGCGCACGCCGCCAGCATCGCCAGCCCGCCCAGACGCCATCCGCTCTTGCGTTTCATGCCGATCTCTCTCGCTACAAAGGGCGCACTCCGCCCGACACGATCCCCGCCGTCGGCCGCGCCGACAGCGACACCCACAAGCCTCCATACGGGCACCAACCCCGCACGGACTCCACCAGACTATCGGTAATCCCGCCCCGGCGATAGCCAATCTGACCCGCCCTGCCCGCAAGCCCGCGCCCTCACGGGGCCGAAAACTCCGCCGCCTCGCCCGCCAGCACGCGCCACACGTCACGAACCACCCAGCTCATGTTCTCGTGCGCCGTCCGCGTGCACGCCGCCAGGTGCGCCGCTAGGAATGCGTTCGGAAGCCCAAGCAACGGATACTCAGCCCCGAACGGCTCTGGCTCGTGAACATCCAGGATCGCCCGCGCCCCCGCGCTCGTCCGCAAAAACGCCGCCAGCGCCCCCGCCTCCACCACAAACCCGCGGCTGGTGTTCACGATCGTCACGTCCCGCTTCACCCGCGCCAGCCACTCCGCCGTCACCAACCCCCGATTGCTCGCGCGCCCATCCACGTGAATCGTCAAGACGTCCGCGCCAGCAAGAAGCTCGTCCCGCGACACAGGCCGCGCCCCGCAGCGCACCGCCTCGGGCATCTCCAAAAGGTCGTGATAGATCACGTTCATGTCCAGCGCCCGCGCCCACCGCGCCACCCGCTTGCCGATCCGCCCCAATCCCAGAATCCCCAGCGTCAGCTCCGACAATTGCCGCGGCGCGATCATCTCCTTCCGAAGCGCGCTCCATTCCGCCTGCGCCAACGCTCCCTCCACAAACCCCCGCGGCCTGAAGGCGTCCACCACCAGCGCCAGCACATACTCGCTCACCGCCACCGTGTTCGCGTCCGGCGTGTACACCACCTCCACGCCCCGCGCCCGGCACGCGCACACATCAATCGAATCCAGCCCCACCCCCGCGCGCCCCACCACCCGCAGCCGCGCCCCTTTGGCGAGCAACTCCGCCGTCACCTTGGTATACGTCCGCACCACCAGCGCGTCGGCCCGCGACAGCGCCGCGTCAAACGCCGCCCCCGCGTCAAACCGCACGCACTCCACCTCGCACCGCTCGCCCAGCCACGCCAGCGCGCCCGCCGAAAGCTCCTCGCTCACCACGACCCGCGGCCTCGGACTCCCCGCACTCGCCGTGCCTGTGCCCATCGTCCTGTTTCCCCGCGCGCGATCCGCACGCCGCCCGATGCGTGAGGGCGTTCAGTCGATCGGATGATCTCCGCCCGCGCCACGCGCGTGATCGTTCACGCCGTCCCCGGGTTCGTCCCCCTCAAACACCGCCGGCTCGATCACGCACGACATCGACCCCGCCGAGCGGATCAGCATCGCGTCCGCGCCCCACGAATGCACCTGCTCGCGTTTGAGTTCCGCGTGCTCCTTGTGCGTCGTGAGCAGCACCGCGCGCCCCTGCGTATCCACCTTGGTCGCAAGCTCCAGCGCCCGTGCCTCGCTCACCCGGAACAGTGTCGTGAGCATTCGGATCACATACTCATAGGTGTGGTCGTCATCATCCAGCAGCACGACGTTCCACCACTGCGGCGGCGTGGGCTTCTCCTCGCGCCGCTCCCGCGTCGCCGCCACGGGCCGTGCCCGCGACTTGGTCCCTGAGCTGGTCCCGGGCCCCGCTCCCTCATTCCCCGCCTTGCTTGCTTCGTTGCTCACGTCAAATCCTACGCACGGCCTTCTTGCCCTCTTTCCTCACCACGCCCGACCACTCGCGACTCCCCATTCCCCACTTCTTCTCTCCATTCCCCCCTTTTTCTTCTTCTTCTCTGTGCCCTCTCTGTGCTTCGGTGCCTCTTGTGGTGAATCTTCTCTTGGTCTTCCGAATGCCGAATGCCGCATCTTCTCTTCTCCGCTCCCCTCTTCACTTCGTCTCTCCGCCTCTTCGTCTCTGCGTCTCTTCCCCCCCAAACGACCGCTCCGCCACGTCGATCGCCCGCGCCAGCGCCGCGCTCTTGTTCACCGTCTCCTGATACTCCGCCCCCGCCTCCGAATCCGCCACGATCCCCCCCGACGCCTGCAGGTGATACGTCCACGCCCCATCCTTCTTCAGACCGTGCGGCACCACCATCGTCCGCAGCGTCAGCGCGATGTCCATCTGCCCATCCAAACCCACGCACCCCATCCCGCCGCCATACGCCCCGCGCTTGATCGGCTCCAATTCATCGATGATCTGCATCGCCCGAACCTTCGGCGCGCCCGAGATCGTCCCCACCGGGAGCGCCGCCGCCAAGGCGTCCCACGCATCCAGCCCCGCCCGAAGCTCCCCCGTCACCGTCGAGCTGATGTGCATCACATGGCTGTACCGCTCGACCTCCATCACCGCGTCGAGCTTGATCGTGCCCGCCCGCGCCACCACCCCCACGTCGTTCCTCCCAAGGTCCACCAGCATGATGTGCTCGGCACGCTCCTTGGGGTCCGCGAGCAACTCCTTCTCCAGCGCCGCATCTTCCTCCGGCGTCGCGCCGCGCTTCCTCGTCCCCGCCAGCGGCCTATTGGTCACAACCAAACCGCCTCCCGCGTTCCGCCTCACCCGACACAAGATCTCCGGGCTCGACGCCACCAGGATGCACGCCGACGCCTGCAAGTACACCATGTACGGGCTCGGGTTTACCGCCCGCAGCGCCCGGTACACGTCAAACGGGTCCGTTGTGCTCACGCGCTCGAACCGCTGCCCCAAGACCACCTGGAAAATGTCGCCCGCGCGGATGTACTCCTTCGCACGCGACACCATCGCCGTGTGCTCCTCGCGCGTCATGTTGCTCGCAAGCGCCCCGGCATGACCAGTCCCCGCGCCCGTCTCCGGCTCATACACCCCCGCCGGGAGCGGCCTGCTGTGCCGCTGGATGTCGTCGATCCGCCGCGCCAGCTTCGCCGACGCACGATCAAACGCCTCCCCCGCGTCCGCGCCCGGCTCCACCATCGCAAGCTGAATCACCCACACCAGCTTGTCCACGTGGTCGAACACCACCACGCCGTCGTAAAACGCAAAGTCCAAATCCGGCAACCCGCGATCGTCCCGCGGCACGCTCGCCAGCTTCTCCGGTTCCGCCAGCCGAACCGTGTCATACCCCGCGTATCCGACCCATCCGCCCAAAAACGCCGTCGGCAACGCATCCCGACGATTTGCCGGCGCCACCGTCCGCAGCTCAAACTCCCCCGCGATCTTGCGGCACACCGCCAGCGGATTCTCCTGCACCAAGCCCGATCGATCGTTCCGCGCGTGCCGAAAATCGCGGATCGTCGTGGTGGGCCTGTTGCCCGCGCCGATCTTCGCCGTCACATGCAGGATCGGCTGCGCGCCCAGGATCGAGTACCGCCCCTGCCGCTCGCCCCCCTCGACCGACTCCAAGAGAAACGACGGCGCGCTGCGCTCGTCGCCCGCGACCAATCGTCGGTACGCCAGAACCGGCGTGAGCTGGTCCGCCAGCAGCCGCGTCGCCAAGGGCACCGCCAGCGTCTTGGTGCTCCCCGATCCAATTTCCGCCATGAACCGCTCACGAGTCAGCATCGGGAGAGACTGTAGGGGCGAGCCCCCACATCCTCATGCGCCCCATGCTGTGTCCTCCGTCTCCTCTCTTCTCTGTGCCCTCTCTGTGGTTCTGCGCCTCTGTGGTGAATCTTCTCTTGGTTTTCCGAATGCCCAATCCCGAATGCCGTTCTTCCCCACTCCCGACTCCCCACTCCCCATTCCCCTCTCCTCCTCCCCAGTGCCTAGTGCCCGGTGCCTTTCTTGACCCTATCACCGCGTCTGTGCGCAATATCGCGGTGATGCGCCCGCCTTTCGGAACTCCCGCCCGCCGCCCGAGTACGCTCTGGGAGATGACCATGCGACCCAACCTCCCTCCAGCCCGCCCCGCCCTTCCGGCCCTTCTCGCGGCACTCGCGTTTGTGCCCGTTTCTGCCCTCGCCCAACAACAGCCCCAACCTCCCACCCAGCCGTCCGAGAACGCGGCCCGAACCCTCGAATCCCTCCCCGCCCCCGTCCGCCTCGGCGTGCGCTCCGACCTCCTCCGCCGACAGCGCCCCGCCGTTCCCGTGCTCGTCCTGGTCACCGACGAAGCCTCCTACATCGAAGCGATCGCGAATTGGTCGCCCCGCGCCATCTACCCCGTCCTCTTCGACGACGGCCAGCTCGCCACCCGCGAGAACATCGCCCGCTTCGTTCGCGCCTTCAAGCCCGACAAAGTCGTGCGCTGGAAGGCCGGTGCGCCCGATCCCGCCGCCCCCGTGCAGCGCACCGCCCGCGTCGACGCCGCCCTCCGCCGCTCCTGGGGCGTGCCGCCCACGATCACGCAAACCGAGCTGGTCGGCGCGTGGCGTCAGATGGGCCTGATCTCGCCCGGCGTTGTCGTCGCCGACGAGAACGATCCTGCCTGGACCGCCGCCCTTGCTCTGGCCGCCGCCCGCGCCCAGCTCTTCGCCTGGGTCGACGTGCGCAACGCCATCAACGACGCGCTGCGCCCCGACGAGGCCCGCGACTACGCCCAGAAAATCGAGGGCGTTCTCGAACGCTCTGGTCTGTCGTGGCGCGCCCTCGGCGACAACCTCGACGCCATCACCATCTGCCAGAACGCGCCGCCCAAGGTCCTGGCCACCCAGGGCACACCCTCGCCCGGCGACCCGCGCCGCCAGCCCGCCAAGCCCGGCGACGTCTTCGCTACCACCGATTTCATCGGGCGTCACGACCCCGAAGGTTCCGCCGAGCGCTACGCGTGGACCTCGCAGATCTTCGGGAGCGAGGCCCAGGCATCCTATCGGGCCATGTCCGCGATCTTCACCATGCCCGATCGCGCCTGGCTCTTCGACGGCTACGAGGACAAGCAGCCCTGGAACAACTGGGACTCCACCCGCGCCGGCGACATCCTGAAAACCGCGAAGTTCACCGTCACGGTCGACGATACGCCGCACCAGTCGCGCGACGATTGGCGCACCCGCGCCGCCGCGCCGCTCGACGCTTCCCTGGTTCTCATCAACAGCAGCGGCAACTGCGACTTCTTCAATCTCCAGCCGGGTGTCGGCCAATCCGGTGTAGGAAGGCCGGGCGACATCCCGATGCTCCTGCGCCCCGCCGCCGTCCACATCGTTCACTCCTGGTCCGCCCAGTACCCCGCGGGGCGCGAAACGATCTGCGGGCGCTGGCACGCCTTCGGCGCGTTCGCGTACTTCGGCTCGGTGCAGGAGCCGTACCTGGGCGCGTTCGTCGCCACGCCCGCCGTCGCCGAGCGCCTGCTCGCCGGCGCGCCCTGGGCCGCGGCCTGCCGCATCGACAACTATCCGACCTGGCGTCTCACCAGCTTCGGCGATCCGCTCTTTACGCTCGGCGAGCCCGCGCCGCACGCGACGCCCGACAAGTTCCCGCTCACCGGCGCTATCGATGTCGCCGACGACACCCGCGCGGCGCTCGCCGCCAAGAACATCGCGGTCGGTCTTCGCGGACTGACGCTGCAAGCCCGCGACGAGGACGCCGCCCGCCTCGCCCTGGCCGCGCTGGCGCAGGTCGAAACCAAGCCGGAGACGGTCGACGCGAGCGTCGCGATGGAGGCGATCCTGCCGCTCTATCGCGCCGGCAACGCCGAGGGCGTGCGCCGCGCGTTCGAGAAGCTCGACCCAGGCGCCGCCAAGGACCCGCTGCTGCGCGATGCGCTGTGGCTGGTGTCGATCCCCGTCCTCCGCAACTCGCCGCCGCGCGAGCTGCTCCTGCTCCTCATGGACAACCTGCGCGTGGGGCAAGAGGCCCAGGACGTCAAGGACCTGTTTGAGGCGTGGGTGCGCGTCTTCGGCAAGGGCGACGCGCTGGCCCGCCTCGAACACGCCGCGGGCGCCGTCAAGGACCAGCGCCAGGCGGCGGAGATACACGAGTTCGCGGCCTCGAAGCGCTGAACCCTTCCGCCACGAGTTCGCCCTCACCACCGCGCCATACCCGCGCGCTGCCCTCGAGCGAGGTTGCGATCCAGGTGCGCCCTTCCTTGACGGAGTTCCACCCCGAATCACGCGCGACGTGGGGCGGATCGGTCTGGATCACGACCCGCGCGCCCGAGCGTTTCACGAGTTCCTTGCACTCGCGCCAGAATCCCAGCGCGTGCGGGAGTTCCAGCACGTCCGCGCGGAGGTCCGCGCTTGATTCGAGCAGCGCGCGCAGTTCCGGCCTCGTCAGCGCCGTCGCCAGCAGCACGCGCGTCTCGCCGAGCGTGAAGCGCACCGCCGCGCCCTCACCAAGCGACTCCCACGAGAGCGGATCGCAACTGTCGATTCCGACGGGCGGGCCCATCGCCCGCACCAGCGTCGGCATCGGCGTGGTCTCTTCGTTCATGGACTGACGGCACAGCCCCGACGCCGCCCACGTCCACACCCGTCCCTGCCTCCACAGCGCGTGGACCGCGCCGGCGTGCTCAAGATCGGGGCGCGCCACGATCACAAACTCGGCTTTCTCCGCGCCGCCGCTCACCATCGCACGCTCGATGGTGCGCGCGCCGCTCCACGCCTCCCCCGCGCCGGCGTTGAAAAGCACGCTCCTTCCATCCATCTTCACGATCGTGCAGACGCCCTCGCGCCGCGAGAGTGTCCGCACGCTCCATCGATCGGTGCGCGTGTTCTCGAAGCTCTCGTGATCTCCCCAGCTGCCCGTGCCGCCCCGCGCGATCACGCTCCCCGCCGCGCCCCACGCGACGAGCACCAGCACCGCGGCCCACGTCCGCACCGATCTCCAGCGCGCCGCCAGCAGCACCCACAAGGCGACGGTTGTCGCCGCCATCGCCCATGCGGCGCTCGGCGTCGCGATCGAGACCGACGCGCCGGGCAGGCTCTCAAACCACGCCGTGATGTTGACGCACCAGTCCGCGGGCGGCACCAGCGCCGCGCCAAGCCCCTCCGCCGCCGCGCCCGACGCGATCGCCATCACGAGTCCAGCGATCAGGATCGCGTACCCCGCGTGCATCAGCAGCGCGACGATCGGGAGCACGACCAGCGCCGCGGGGATGGCCGCCAGGCTCACGCGCCCCGTGTGCCACCAGATGAGGGGCACGCTCGCGATCGCGCAGAGCAGCGTCGTGGCAACCATGCCGCGGGCCGCGCCCGCGAGCAGCCGCACTTGCCAGGGCCTTTCATCCACCACGCCGCGAATCCGCGGCATGAACACACGATCGCCGAACTCCCGCGAGCGCCACACGAGCAACGCCGACAGGCCGACGCTGAGCTGATATCCGAGCGACCACACGTCCAGCGGCCGCCAGATCGCCAGCCCCACCGACGCCCAGAGCAACAGCGGCAGGGGGTCGTAGCGACGCCCCGCGAAGCGCGCCAGCGTCAGCACGATCGCCAGAATCCCGGAGCGAACGACCGGCGCCTGCGCCGGCACGAGCACCAGGTACGCCAGCACCAGCATCGCCACGATCAGGGGCTCGACCCGTCCCGGCTCGCGCACGGCGCGCAAGAGAAACAGGCTGACGCCGACGACGACCGCGACGTGCACGCCCGAGATCGCCAGGACGTGCGAGAGCCCGGCCCGCGCGAACATGGCCGAGACCTCGCGCTCGCCCGAGGGGTCCTCGCCGAGCAGGAGCGAGAGGAGGAACGCGCGCGCGAGGGCGCGCTGCTCGGCTTCTTCATTGGCGATCGAGCGCGCCCCGCCGCTCCCATCTCCGCCCACGCCGCCCAAACCAGTCGCCCTGCCCGGCCCGTCTCCCAAGCCCGGATCGAGAATCGCCAGGGCCCGCGCGCGGGTGTCCGCCAGCGTTCGCCGCACCGGCGCCATCGCGCGATCAATCACGCCCTCATGCTCAACCACCTTCACCAGCGACAAGTCGGGCACCACCATCGAGCCCACGCGAGCGTCCTGGTTCGCCGAGAGAGTCGGATCATCGGCCCAGCGATCTTCGCCCGGGTTCATCGGCGGGCGGACCGCGTGGAACGCGCCGACGAGGCGCACGCGATCGCCGGCCTTGCACGGAAAGCCCGCCAGTCCGGCCGCCCCCGAATACGTCGTGCCCGGGAGCGACACGCGAATCTCGCCCCCAGCCGGCGTCATGACGCGAGCGGCTTCGTGGGCGGCGGTGTCGCTCGCGGTGGCAATCTTCGTGCCTGAGTTGAGATGGCTCGTGTTGTTCTCGTGCGCGTCCGTGTGGTCCGCGCTCACCTGCACCGCGCGCAGGGATACGGTGCAGGTCCCCATCGGTGCGCGGCGACGGAAGCGTTCGAGCGGATCGAGCGAGGCCGGTGATTGGCGCGGATCGTCGAGCACCACGCCCTCGACCATGACGCGCACGGGATCGCCGAGGGGATCGATCGCGGACAGAATCGCCGTGCCGCGGGGCGTGAGCACCCGGTGGGCGCACCACGCCGCGCTCACCAGGCACATGGCCAGCACGAGCAGCGGATGACGGAGCGCCGCGAGGCGCGCGGATCGAGCGATGGCCAGCGCGGCCAGCGCCGACGCCGCCCCCGCGATCGCCCA
>JAEUJA010000053.1 GCA_016793195.1 Phycisphaerae bacterium | reverse complement strand
CGGGCGCACGCGGTATCGATCAGGCTGACGGCCTTGTCGGGGAGCTGGCGTCCCTGGATGTAGCGGCGCGAGAGCTTGACGGCGGCGTCGAGGGCCTCGTCGAGCACCTGGACCTTGAAGTGCTTCTCCATGACGTTGGCCAGGCCGCGGATCATCTGGAGACACTTCTTCTCGTCGGGCTCGTCGACCTTGACGACCTGGAAACGTCGCGACATCGCGGGGTCTTTTTCGATGTGCTGCTTGTACTCGGATTGGGTGGTGGCGGCGATGGTGCGGAGCGTGCCGCGGGCCAGGGCGGGCTTCAAGAGCTGGGCGGCGTCGCCGGTGCCGGCCTGTCCGCCCGCGCCCATGAGGGTGTGGGCCTCGTCGATGAAGAGGATGATGGGCTTGGGCGAGCCCTGGACCTCGTCGATGACCTGGCGGAGGCGGTTCTCGAACTCGCCCTTCATGCTGGCGCCGGCCTGGAGCAGGCCGATGTCGAGCTCGAGCATGCGGACGTCTTTGAGCTGCGGCGGAACATCGCCGGCGACGATGCGCTGGGCGAAGCCCTCGGCGACGGCGGTCTTGCCCACGCCGGCCTCGCCGGTGAGGAGCGGGTTGTTCTGTCGGCGGCGCATCAGGATGTCGATGCACTGGCGGATCTCGTCGTCGCGTCCGACGATGGGGTCCATCTTGCCGGAGCGCGCGTTCTCGGTGAGGTCCTTGCAGTATTTTTTGAGGGCTTCTTCCTTGCCCATGGCGGCGGGGGCCATGGCGCCGGACGACTCGCCGGGGGCCGCGCCGGCGCCCGCGCCCATGCCGCTCCCGTCGCTGGGTGGCTGGGCGTCCTCGGGCGAGCCGGCGCCGATCTTTGGGAGGTCGTCGGAGAGGGCCTCGCCCTTGATTTTCTCGAACTCCTTGGAGATGCCGAGCAGGATGTTTCGGAGGTGGGTGTGCTTGACCATCGCGAGCACGACGTGCCCGGTGCGGACCTGGAACTCCTTGAAGAGGAGCGACGAGTAAACCCAGGCACGTTCCATCACCTCCTCGAAGTGCCCGGAGAGGTCGCTGATGCTGGTCGCGCCGCGGGGGAGGCGGTCGAGGGCGGCCTGGGTGTCGGCGGCGAGCTTGCTGGCGTTGAGGTCGAAGTGTCGGATGACGCGGTGGAGGTCGGAGTCCTGGAGCTGCATGATCTGGTGGAGCCAGTGGACGATCTCCACGTAGGGGTTGCCGCGCAGCTTGCAGAAGACCGTCGCGTTTTCGAGCGCCTTGTAGGCGATCGGGTTGAGCTTGCCGAAGAGTGCCGTTCTGCTGATCTCAGCCATGGATATTCCC
>JAEUJA010000113.1 GCA_016793195.1 Phycisphaerae bacterium | reverse complement strand
CCACGATCCCTATGCCGCCCTGCGCGAGCGGAACTATGTTCTGTACGCCTCGGGCTACGTTTTTTCGGCGGTGGCGTTGTCGATGGTGACGACGGCGCTGGGGTGGGAGATTTACGAGCGGACGCGCGACGCGTTCATGCTGGGGCTGGTGGGGGTGGCCCGCGCGCTGCCGGTGGTGCTCTTGGCGCTGCCAGCGGGGCATATGGTCGACGTGGTGGACCGGCGCAAGGTACTGGCGGTGACGCAAGGGGGCCTTGCGATCGTGATCGCGCTGATGGCGCTGGTGGTGTGGGCGGGCGGGTCGACGTGGGTGCTGCTGGGGTTGGTGGCGTTGATGGGGTGCTGCCGCGTGGGGAATGGGCCGGCGCGGTCGGCGCTCATGCCTTCGCTGGTGCCCGACGCGGTGTTTCCCAACGCGATCGCGTGGACGACGGGGCTGTTCCAGTTCGCGGCGTTGTCGGGCCCGGTGCTGGCGGGGCTGTTGATCGAACGGTTCGGGTCGTCGTGGCCGGTGCTCGCGATCGCGGGGCTGGGGTGTTCGGCGCTGGGCGTGACGGCGATGCTGACCAGGCCTCGGGAGGTGAGGCGGGCCAAGCGCGGGCTGTCGATGGCGGCGATGGGCGAGGGCCTGCGGCACCTGGTGCGTGAGAAGCTGGTGCTGGCGGCGATCACGCTGGACTTGCTGGCGGTGCTCGTGGGCGGCGCGACGGCGCTGATGCCGGTGTACGCGAAGGAGGTGTATCAGGTCGGGGCGCGTGAGCTTGGCTGGTTGAACGCGGCGCCGTTCGTGGGGGCGCTGGTGATGTCGGTGGTGCTGGCGCACAGGCCGCCGATGAGGAAGGCGGGGGCGTCGCTGCTTTGGAGCGTGGCGGGGTTCGGCGCGTGCACGATCGTGCTTGGGCTGTCGAAGAGCCTGTGGCTGGGGCTGGCGGCGCTGGTGGTGCTGGGCGGGCTGGACTCGGTGTCGGTGTACGTGCGGCACATTCTGGTGCCGGCGCGCACGCCGGAGGAGCTGCGCGGGCGGGTGTCGGCGGTGAACTCGGTGTTTATCGAGTGTTCGAATGAACTGGGGGCGTTCGAGTCGGGGTTGGTGGCGCGGTTCCTGGGGCCGGTGGTCTCGGTGGTGAGCGGCGGGGTGGGGACGATCCTGGTGGTGCTGGGCGTGGCGGTGGCGTTCCCGCAGCTGAGGAGGCTAGGGAAGATCGAGGCGATCGAGGAGAACGCCAAGACGTGAAGGGAGAACGGGCCACTCGCCCAGAAAAAAACCCTCGCGAGTGCGAGGGCTTGTCACGAACGCTTGTGATGTGCCGAGGCTGAGCGGGACCGGAATCGTTGGCCCGGCTTCCTTGGCGCTGCTTACTTAGTGCTGCCTACTTGGCGGCGACGGTGAGGTATTTCTCGACGGTCTTGAACTCGGGGGCGAGGTCTGGGGTCCACTTCATGGTCCAGGAGGCGCCCATGACGGGGCGGACGATCTTGCCGCAGCGTTCGCGCTTGACCCAGTCGCGGTTGCCGCGGTTGTAAACGATCATGTTCTGCCGGCGGAGGCGCTGGGCGCGGCGCAGGCCGCGGCGTGAGCCCAGGTCGCGGCGCATCAGGCGCTCGACGGTGCTGACGGCGCTTGGGGTGCGCGGGGCCTTGCTGATGGTGAGGGTGATGGTCTGGCCGGGCTTGAGCGAGTCGAACATGGAACCTCCGACGGTCGAACCCGGAAATCCCGGGCCGGAATGTTAGGCGGCACACTCGGCGTGGCAAGCCGAGCCCGCTCCCGGGCACCCAAACACAGATCAAACAGGGCGGAACGGGGTGCCCGCGCGGGGTGCGAATCGGGCGGAACAAGGCCCGGCGGCCCTATTGTGGGGCATGAGCGAGCAAGCACCTTCGGTCGCGTTCAACGCGGAACTTTCCCACCACGCCCGCCCGAAGCTGCGGCCCGTGCGCGGGTTCCCGGCCCAGATGGGCGAGCAGATGGTGCTGGGGCTGGCCGATCAGCGGCAGATTTCCGAGCGCGTGGTGTTCATGGCGCCGGCGGTGCAGCTCATCCTGCCCTTGATGGACGGGAACCGGACGGTGGACCAGATCGTGGCGGAGGTGGGGCGCGGGCTTAGCCGTCAGATGCTCGAGGGCGTGATCGCGCAGCTCGACGACGCGGCGCTGTTGTTCGGGCCGCGGTTTGAGGCGCTGCTGGTCAAGGTTCGTCAGGACTTTGACGGCTCGGCGGTGCTTCCGCCGGCGTCGACGGCGGCGTTCGTGGACGCGATCACGGCCCAGGCGCTGGGCGAGGGCGCGAGCGAAGAGGACAAGGCGGCGGCGGGCCCGGGGAAGCTGCGCGAGATCATGGACAAGTGGATCGGCGAGGCGCTCAAGGACGCGGACGAGCCGAGCTTCAACGCGCTGCCGCGGGCGGTGGTCGCGCCGCACCTGGATTACAGCCGCGGATGGCTGAACTATGCGCACGTGTACGGGCGGATGCGGGTGGCGGACCGCCCGGATCGCGTGGTGATCCTGGGGACGAACCATTTCGGGTTCGGCACGGGCGTGGTGGCGTGCGACAAGGGATACCAGACGGCGCTTGGCACCTGCGGGGTCGACACGGAGCTCTTGGGGCGGCTAAAGGCGAACCTGGGCGCGGAGGACGCGGCGAAGATGCTGGCGAATCGGTATGACCACGAGCGCGAGCACTCGATCGAGCTGCATGTGCCGTGGATCCAGCATTGCCTGGGCGCGGGGGCGGACGGCGAGTTCTGCAAGGTGCTGGGGGTGCTGGTGCACGATCCGGCGGTGGACAACGGCAACAGTTACGACGGGCAGGGGCTGGGGCTGCAGGCGTTCCTTGAGGCGATGAAGAAAGCGATCCGGGAGGTCGGCGGGCGGACGCTGATCGTGTCGTCGGCGGACCTGTCGCACGCCGGCGCGGCGTTCGGCGACCAGGTCCAGACGATGGCGGGCGAGGAGAAGGACGCGGTCGAGTTCCGCAACAAGGTCTTCCAGCACGACCGCGACATGATCGAGCTGGTGCGCGGGAACAAGCCCGACGAGCTGGTGGCGGCGATGTCGTGGCAGCAGAACCCGACGCGCTGGTGCTCGACGGGGAACCTGGTGGCGACGCTGAAGCTGGTTGAGCCGGGTGATATCCAGCTGCTCAACTACACGGCGGCGATGGACCAGCAGGGGCTGGGCATGGTGTCGAGCATGGCGATGGTGATGAACTGAGCGGGGCGTGGCGATCTTGGTAGTCGCCATCCTGGGCGCGGCGGTTGGCGCGGCGGTGGTGATCGCCGGCGCGTGGCTGTTGCGCGAGCCGTCGGCGGGGGCGCGGCGCGCGAGTCTGAGCGTGCCGACGCGGATGGCGTTGGGGCTGACGCTCCTGGTGCTTGGGTATCACGTGGCGGCGTGGTCGCTGCCGGACTCATGGACGCCGATGAAGGTGCCGCTGGAGCGGTGGTGGATGCTGGCCGCGGGGGCGGGGGCGATGATCGGATCGAGCGTGGCGATGGATCGGCGGGAGGAAGAGGCGAAGAGACAGAGAGACGAAGAGACGAAGTGACGAAGTGGCAGAGTGGCGAAGAGACGCAGAGACGCAGAGACGAAGTGAAGAGGGTTGGCGTGAGGGCGCGTCGCGTTTCGCGGGCCCGATCCCTATCATGCGTCATGTCTGAACCGCGACGCGATCACGCCGCCCGATATCCGGTGCGGCGGTTCCGCGCGGGGCACGCACCCGAGAGCGTTGATGACCTGGCGGCGGTTGAGGAGCCGCTTGAGATCCGCGTCGCGGGGCGCTCCGTCGGCGTGACGATGCGGACGCCCGGGCACGACCGGGAGCTGGCGCTGGGGTTTCTCGTCGGCGAGGGCGTCATCGGCGGGCGGGCGGATGTCGAGCATGTTCGCCCGTGCGACCGCGCCGGCGGCGAGCGCCTCGACGTCATCGTCGCGCCTTGGGTCGCGGTCGATTTCGCGCGGCTGACGCGCCACGTCTTTGCGACGTCGAGCTGCGGCGTGTGCGGCTCGGCGAGCCTCGAGGCGCTGCGCAAGCAGTTCCCGCGCGTCGCGGATGGGCCCGTGGTCGCGCCCGAGGTTGTCCACGCCTTGGTCGGCGCGCTGCGGGGCGTGCAGCCGACCTTTGACCAGACCGGCGGCCTGCACGCCGCGGCGTTGTTTGATGAGGGTGGGACGCTGCTCATCGCGCGGGAGGACGTGGGTCGTCACAACGCGGTGGACAAGGTGATCGGGCACGCGTTGTGGGCGGGGCTTGTGCCGCTGCATCGGCACATGCTGCTGGTGAGCGGGCGGGCGTCGTTCGAGATCGTGCAGAAGGCGCGGGCGGCGGGGATTCCGATCGTGGCGGCGGTGTCGGCGCCGTCGTCGCTGGCGATCGACCTGGCGGAGGAGTCGAACATCACGCTGATCGGCTTTGTGCGCGAGGGGCGATTCAATGTGTATTCGCACGCGCGGCGGGTGCGGGAATAACGGCGATCGAGAGCGGATTCGTCTTGAGCCGAGCGTCGCGTGGCGCACCACGGCAATGGGCAATAGAGAATGGGCAATGGGAACGCGCTGCGCGTGAACCGAATCCGCTCTAGGGCAGAAAGACGAGCGGGTCGCGGTCCTGCCCGGAGATGATGACGCGGCAGCCCGGGAGCAATTCGCCGAGTTTGGTCGAGACGCGGGCGAGGTAGCCGCGTTCGGTGTTGGTGTGCCCGGCCAGGACGACGGAGGTGCCGGCGTGGAGGGCGGCGAGGACCTCGTGGTGCTTCATTTCGCCGGTGACGAAGACGTCGCAGCCCTCGGCGCGGGCCGCGGGCGCGAGCTCGGCCCCCGCGCCGGGGACGACGCCGACGATTTTGACGGTGCGCTGGAGGTCGTCTGGCCCGGAGACGGAGGCGACCTGGACGCGGGCGCGTCCGAGGTGTTTTTTCAGGCGCTGGCCGAGTTCCTGGAGCGAGCAGGGTCGGTCGAGGACGAGGCGCCGTCCGGCGCCGGCGCGGCGCTCGGGCTTTGGGGAGAGTTCGTAGATGTCGATGGCGGGCTCTTCGTAGGGATGGAACTGGCGGAGGGTGGCCAGGGCCAGGGGGAGGGCCCGCTTGGCGCACACCATTTCGAGGCGGACCTCGTCGGCGCGTTCGAGGCGGCCGGCCTCGCCGATGACGGGGCGGGCGCCGTCGCCGGCCAGGAAGGTGCCCTCGCCGCGCACGCCGAACGAGCACACGGTGTAGTTCCCGATGATGCCCGCGCCGGCGCTGGCCAGGGCGCTGCGCACGGTGTCGGCCTTTTCGAGGGGGAGGAAGGTGACGATCTTGGTTTCCTGGGTCGCGTCGGCGGCGGGAGTGATGGCGCGGCAATCGCCGGCGATCTTTCCTTCAACGCCGGAGCCGGAGATTCCCTCGCAGAGCCAGTCGGTCACGCCGCCGGGCGTGGCGTCCAGGGCGGTGTGGGGGCAGTAGATGGCGATGCGTGACTCGACGGCGTGGCGGATGATCCGCTCGCTGGGCGTGGCGTCGGTGAGGCGGGCCATGGGCTGCCAGATGGGCGGGTGATAGGCGACGAGGGCCGAGGCGCTCATCTCGACGGCCTCGGCCAGGACCTTCTCGGTGAGGTCGATGGTGAGGACGATGGGTCCCTCGATGGGGCGGGCGCGATCGCCGACCAGGAGGCCGACGCGATCCCACGACTCCGCGTAGCGGAGCGGCGCGATCTTCTCCATCGCCAGGGCCAGGTCGCAGACGTTCATGGCGGTCCTCCGCGGTTGCGTGCGCAACTGTACGATCGTCCCATGCGGGCGTCGGCGAAATTGAATCTGTCGTTGGCGGTGGGGCCGGCGATCGAGCTGGGGCCCAGGAAGGGTTTTCACCCGATCGCGTCGCTGATGGCGGCGATCGACCTTTCGGACGACGTCGAGGTGGTCCACGGGGCGCGGGGGCTGGATGTCGCGTGGGCCGGTGATGCGCCGCGCCCGACACCCATCGACTGGCCGGCGGAGACGGACCTGGCAATGCGGGCCCTGTCGGCCCTTGAGGCGAAGATCGGGCGGGCCCTGAACGTCGGGCTCCGGGTGCGCAAGCGGATCCCCGTTGGCGGGGGGCTGGGCGGCGGCTCGAGCGACGCGGCGGCAGCGCTGGTCGTGGTGAACCGGGCGTGCGGACTCGGGCTGTCGCGCGCGGAGCTGCGCGAGATCGGCACGGGGCTCGGGTCGGACGTCGCGTTCTTTGTTGATGATGTTGATCCGGCGCGGGCGGCGATCGTGACGGGCCTTGGCGAGACGATCGAGCGCGTGGAGCTGGAGTTTGCGAGACGGCTTTCGCCCGTGCTCATCATTCCGGGGTTTGGTTGCCCGACGGGCGAGGTGTATCGGGCGTTTGATCGCGCGCCGACGCGGGGCGTGGACGAGGCGCGGGTGCGACGTGCGAACCCCGATGACCTGTTCGACGATCTGTCGAACGCGGCGGAGCTTGTTCGGCCCGAGCTGGGCGGGATTCGCGAGAGGGCGCGGGCCGCGGGCGGGCGAAGGGTGCACATGACCGGGAGCGGGAGTTGCCTGTTCGTGCTGGTGGAGCGGGACGAGGCCGGGGCGTACCGGGAAGGGCTGGCGCGTGCGTTGGCGGATTGCGTGGTGATCGCGGCGCGGTTTGTGTGAGACGGGATGCGAGCGCCGGTCGCGGCGTGGCAGGTGAAACCGGAGCGGACCAAGGTGCGGGACGAACCGCACCCAATTTGGGGGGTATCAGTCTCGACCGTTTCCTTCCCGCACAGTCCGCAATGAAATGTAAGTGTGGGAGAGTGTGATACTTGGTGCATTCTTGAAGAGAGACCTCGCCGTTGGCCCACATCAATGATAGATCGTGATATGCTTCGATACCCTATTCAAGGAACCATCGATGCACACGTCCGCAGAAGGTCGTCGGCGCAGAAGCCATTCGAGGGCATTTGTGCTCGCGTTCGTGGGATGGTGCGCGTTGGCGGCGGGGGGATGCAGCAACACGCGATATCGCGTGCCGCAGATCCTGCGGAGTGACGGGGAGTTCGAGAAGCTCACGATGCCAAAGTTTGTTGACGCGCCGGATTCGGGCGCGGACTCCAATTCGTCGTCGCGCATCGAGATCATGAATCCGTACACATACAACCCCAGCCGCGCGGGGGTGACCGATACGAATCAGCGAGGCACGCCGCTGTACGAGATTGCATCGTCCTATTCGGGAAACGACGGGGCGTCGAGGCGGTACGAAGCTCGGAACCAGCTGCAGAACGCGATCCTCCGCCTCTCTGATCAGGCGATGTCGAACCATCTGGCGCGGCTGAAGGCGTCGGAATCATTCTGGAACAACTCGCTGGGGTTCGCCACCTTGGCGCTGGCCGCGGGCTCGGCCGCCACCACCGGCGGCGTGGCGACGGGGCTTGCGGCGGGGGCGACGGTGACCAGCGGCACGCGCTCGCTGATCAACGAACAGGAGTTCCGGAACGCGCTCGTCGAGTCCATTATCCTGCTGATCGAGAAGGACCGGCAGAAGAAGCTCGAGGACATCCGGCAGTCGCAGAGCCTTCCGATCTTGAAATACGACGTGGAACAGGCGATCGCCGACGCGATCGACTATCACCAGCGCGGCTCGTTCTATCACGGGCTGGCGCTCCTGGCCGAGGCCGCACGCAAGAGCGGGAACGAACTGGAGCAGAGCACGGCAAGCATGCTGCGCGCCAAGGCGGAAGTGGCGAAGCTGATGGGGCTTGACGACGGGCTCGAGAACCTCACGAAGTTCATCGGTAAGGCGGCGGACTCGAAGACCTCGGACGGTGAGGCGGCCCAGGAATGGCTCAAGAACGCGAACGCGGAACAGGTGGCGGCGGCGCTGGCGTACCTGCGGGCCGCGTACAAGGCCGATCCGAATGAGAAGAAGATCAAGGAGCAAGAGGGTGTCGTGCAATCGGCTCAGACAGCGGTCGGAAAGGCCGACGCGGAGTTCATGCAGGCGCTGACGGAACTCACGATGGCCAAGCGCACGGCCGAGCGTGCCGAGGACGCGGTGCGTCGCGCCGAGGACCGCCTCGAACAGGCACGTTCCTTCGACCGATTTGCGGTAACGGGCTTGCCGCGCATTGCGAATAGCCTTGAATGGGTCAAGGGCGAGTTGGCCAAGCTGGACGATGTGCCGGCGAACGAAGAAAGTCGAAGCGCTTTGAAGAGTCAGCAAGCGGACCTTGAGCTTCAGTTGGAGTCGACGAAGAAGGATGCCCAGCGGGCCGCGGAGGACATCAAGGAGTTGTTGGAGTCGCTCCCCGGGCTTCGGAAGGCCGCCGAGGCCGCGCGCGAGGCATCCGACATGAAAGAACAGACGGTCAACTCCGCCGACGCTGTTCTGACCGCCGCGCTGCAAACGCTCAAAGAAGCCCGAGTAGCCCTCGAAGCACTCCGCAAGCCCGCCGAGCCGGCGAAACCAGACACCGGCGCCCCGAAGTAGCGAAGCCGCACCAACCGAGAAAGCCCCGACCGCGAACGATTCCCACGGGTCGCGGCTAATCTTCGCCGGCGCGATAGAGGGTTACGACCGGGCGATGGCCCTTGAATTCCTGGGCCTTGGCCAAGAGCGTCTCCTCGAACTCGTCGCTGGAGATGATGATGGCGTCGGCGTCGAATTCGTGAAGGCGCGACGGCGGGACGACGGGCAATCCCCACAATCGGTCGGGGGGCCCGCCGGGCAGGCCGACGCGGTCGTCGATGATCACGGCGACGCGATCGGTGCGGGCCAGGGCGTGGCGGAGGCGGAGCGTGTGGCGGCCTCCGCCGTAGATCGCCAGGCGCGAGAGTCCGGCCCGCGCGAGTTCTTCGACCTTGGTGAGGAACATGCGTCCGACGGGGCTGACGAGCCCGGGGGTTCGCAGGCGCATGAGGTGGAGGTCGTCGGGCGGCTGGTCTTCGTCGCTGAAGCTCGAGCCATCGCTGAGCACGAGCGTGGCGGGCGCCAGGTCGCGGGCGTGGCGGGTGGGCCAGCCCATGAAGGTGGTGTTGCCTGGGCGCATGACCAGGCCCTCGATCACGCCGCGTGAGCCCGGGCCCAGCGCGTCGAGCATCGATGGGAGGGAGTGCGGGGCGTCGAGCCAGACGCCGGTGATGCCAAGGTCGGAGAGCCAGGAGAGGGCCAGTGCCAGGAGCGACGGGGCGTCGCAGGGACCGATGAGTTCGAGTGCGGCGACGATTTGGTGCCAGAGGGCGGCCAGGCGTGCGGGCGAGCGCGGGTCGGTGGCGGGATCGGCGTGGGGCTCGGTGTCGGGTTCGGCGTCGCAGGCGAAGCTGTGGGCGGCGGCGGCATCGAGGATGAGGCGGTCGTACTGGGGCGCGAGCGTGTCGAGGTCGAAGTGGGCGCGGGCCGTGGCGTGGGCGGCCCGGCCCATGGCGGCGAGCTGCTCGGGGTGTCGCCAGTGCGAGGCTATTTTCTCGGCCATTTCGCGCATGGCGCCGGTGGGGACGACGAAGGAATCGACGTCGTCTCGGCAGACGGCGGCGGCGTGCCCGCACCCGGCGGTGATCGCGACGGGCCGCCCGTGCGCCATTGCTTCCATGACAACCAGGGGCGCGCCCTCGGCGCGGCTGACCAGGAGGAGTAGGTCGTGCTCCTTGTAGAGGTCGGCCATGGCGGCGGGCGGTGCGGCGCCCGGGAGCCTGGCCCGCCCGGCCCGGGTGTGGTCCTCGAGTCGGCGCGCGAGCGCCTCGCGCACGGGCCCGTCGCCGACGATCGAAAGGCGGAAGACGACGCCGAGTTCGGCGAGGTGGTCGGCCAGTTCGCCCAGGTCGAGCACGCGCTTGTTGAGGTTGTCGAGCCAGCCGGCGTAGAGCAGGCGCAGGGGACGGTCCGGGGGCGCGGGCGTCACGACCGAGACGGGGCGCGAGGGCACGGGGAGTCCCAAGGGGAGGGGCGCGGGGGTGCGCGTGCCGGGCACGAACTGCATGACGCGGCGGGCGATTTCGCCGCTGACGGCGCGCCAGGCGTGGGCGAGCGGGAGGCAGCGCTCGTAGAGGTCGAGCGAGAGTCCGTCGATGCCGTGGCAGACCGCGGCGCAGCGCACGCCGCGGTGGGCGTCCAGGGCCGCGGCGATGAAGCCGTGGGGAAGGTCGTTGGGAACGACGACGCCGGCGCCGAGTTCGCGGAGGCGATCGCGGACGAGCAGGACCTGGCGTGCGGGGTCCAGGCCGCCGCCCCAGGAGAGGCGATCGAGCCCCGGCGCTGCGTGGAGCGCCGAGGCGGCGACGCGAGCGGGGGTGACGTCGGCGCCGATGACCAGCGGCCTCCAAGGGAGGTGGGGGTCGGCGAGGCGGGCGAGGCGTGCGCCGGCGACGCGCACGCCGGAGACGGAGTGGGCCCGGTGGAGCGCCACCACGCGCGGGCGGTCCGGCGCGGCGCTCGTCATGGTCGCTGGTTGGGTGTGGAGTCTGGTCAAGGCTTGGCTCCGCCGGACGGTCGCGCTATTGCGATCAGGCGGCCCGCGCGATGGCGGGCGCGGCGCCGGTCATGGATTCGAGTTGGGTTGTGATGGCATGGAGGGACTTTCGGAACAACGAGTCGTGGGTGAGGTGCGTGCGCACCCGCGCGCCCACGCCGCCGACGATGCTTTGTTTCCATGCCAGGCGGGTGATGGCGCGTTCGACGAGGGATTCGAGCGAGGCGGCGTCGGAGAAGCCGAGGCTGGACAGGTCGCCCAGGAGCCAGTTTTCGTCGAAGCGGTCGTAGGCCGCGGCGAACTTCTGGAGCGATGCCGCCCGGGCGTTTGAGATCCACAGGGTGGATTCGACGGGGAGTCCGAGCCGTTGCAGGAGCGCGGTGACTTCCAGGGCTTCGGGGATGTCGGCGGCGGCGAAGCCGAAGCGATCGTGGTCGGGGTCTTGGATGGGCGCGAGGCCCGAGGCCATGGCCGCCAGCTGGGCGCGGGTCTTTACGCCGGAGACGGCGTCGCGGTGGAGGCGGGGGATGACCAGCCCGCCGGAGAGGAAACATTCGAGCACGCGCTGGTGGACGAGCGAGGTGAGACAGAGGTGGAGGTTGACGGCGGCGGATTTGTATGCGGCCCGGAGTTCCTCGCCGTGGGAGAGCGGTCCCTTGGCGAAGCGTGCGAGGGCGGGGTGGCTTTCCCAGCCCTTGCCGTAGAGGTGGAGTCGCCAGCCGCGGCGGTCGCAGAGGTCGGCGGCCCAGTGGATGGCCTGGTGTCGGAAGAAGCGATCGGCGATGGGGATGGCGTAGTTGCGCACGACCATGGCGCGGGTCTTGGGCTCGGGCTCGCGTCCCAGCACCTGGCGCAGGGCCAGGTCGGCCATGGCGCCGAGGCGTTTGGCGGGCGGGAGTGACATGGGGTCGTGGGCGACGCGCTCAAGCTGGGGGAAGAGGTGGTCGTAGACGGCCAGGATCGCGGGCGCGCCGACGGTCCGCTCGCGGAGGCGCTGGTGCATCGCCTCGGGCGTCTCGCTGTGGTGGGTCACGACGGCGATTTCGCACGCGAAGCGCTCGGCGTCGCGCGGATCGACCTCGCCCTCGTGGAACTTCTCGGCGTCGGCGACGACCGGGAGCGGCGTCAGGCGCTCGCACGGATACCCGAAGACGCCGAACAGCTCCGGGAGCATGTGCCCGACCATGAAGTCCATCGGGCCCTGGGCGCGCCCGATCGATTCGTCGAAGAGCAGCGGCATGGCGTCCTGGAGCCACGTCACGAACGGCACGCCGGGCGGGAAGACGGTCTTCATGCAGGCGCGCGGGCGGTTGATCATGACGATGAGATCGGGGTCGAACTCCAGGAGCTGCTTCTGGTACGCCAGGGCGTTGATGCGCTCGCGGTCGCTGGGCTCCATCAGGATGCGGGCCCGGTGCCCGGCGCGGGTGATGGCGCGGGCCAGGTCGCCCGCGGCGTGGGAGAGGAACGAGGTGAAGCGGGAGGTGGGGATGAGAACGCGGAGGGGCTCGCCGCCCTCGGACATGGCGCTGCGGTAGCGGGCGAGCCAGAACGCGGCGTCGCGCGGAGCGTCGAGAACTCGGACCCGCTCGGCGGCGGCCTGGCTCTCGCGCACCTGGGTGGCGGCGGCGTCGCGGACGACGCGATCGAGGTTGGCGGCGCGGGTGCGGCAGTCGTTGGTGAAGACGCCCTGGGGCCCGGAGGTTTCGCGGGCCGAATCCAGGCGGCGCGCCAGCTTTTCGGCGGCGCCGGGCCCGATGAAGAACTCGATGCGATCGTCGGCCAAGAGGTGGCGCAGGTCGGCCAGCGCGAGCCCGTCGAGAAACTCGCGCGGGTCTTCCTGGACCACGAAGATGCCGGGGCGGTACCCCTCGGGCGCTGGCGCGAGCACCGACGCGACGCGCTGGAGCATCCAGGGCGGATCGATCCCTTCGACGACCACCGGGCGGGCTTCCAGTCCCAGCGTCAGCTTGGCGGGGTCCACCGCGGCGACGGAGTTTTTCTTGAGGTCCGACAGGCCGGTCCAGGCGCTGAGGCGATCGCGCCCTTCACCCTCGGCGTCGCGCCGGATCAGGTTTCCGTCGAGGGCGCGATGGACCGAGCGGGAGAGGACTGTCGATTCCCAGGCGGCCACGGCGGGCGGGTCGATGTGGAGGTCGCGGGCCGCCAGCGCCGCGAGGTTGGCTTTGCAGGTTTGCTGGAGCGTGGCGGAGGAGACGCGGTCATCGGGCAGGCGGCGCAGGGCGGCGAAGAGGCCGATGGCCGATTCGTGCCCGCGGGCCTGTTCATTGAGCAGGTTGAGTTGTCCGGTTGCGAGCGTTCCGAGCCCGAGGGCTCCGAGCGAGGCGGCGGTGAGGAACCGGAGTTCCGCGTCGTCGGGCGATTGGTCGAGGGCCTTGGCGGCGACCATGAGGAAGGCCCAGTGTCGGCCGGAGCGGGCGAGGTCGACAATCTCGGCGCGGGTGACGGTTCGACGCGCAGAATCCGCCGACACGGGGGCTCCGGGGCCCGTGGGGGCCGGATTGGGCGTCGGCGGGTTTGTCATGGTGTGACTATCGGACGGTTTCTGGGCACGATGGCACTTTCCTGCCGATCTGTCGATCGATGAGCGGGGAAAGCGCGAGCAAGATCCTGACCCGGGAGGAACTCCTGGATCGGAGGCAGTTGGCCAAGGCCGCGGGGCGGCGGGTGGTGCATTGCCACGGCTGCTTTGACATCGTGCACCCGGGGCACATCCGGCACTTGCGGTATGCCAAGAGCCTGGGCGACGTGCTGCTGGTTTCGATCACGGGTGATGCGCGGGTTGGGAAGGGCACGGGGCGGCCGCTGATCCCCGAGGAGCTGCGGGCCGAGAATCTGTCGGCGCTGGACTTTGTGGACTGGGTGTACATCGAGCCGCGTCCGACGGCGGCGGAGCTTTTGGAAGACGTCCGCCCGGACGTGTACATCAAGGGGCGTGAGTACGAGAACAACAGCGACCCGCGCTTTGCGGCCGAGCGCGCCACGGTGGA
>JAEUJA010000323.1 GCA_016793195.1 Phycisphaerae bacterium | reverse complement strand
CTGTTGGGCGCGTGCATCGACATGGACGCGCGGACCAAGTCGGGCCTGTCCGATCAGGAGCGGGCGATCGACGTCCTGGCGGTGCGCTTCGCCGACCCCTCGATCTGGACCGGGGCGGCACGCCAGCGGCGGGCCTGACGGTGCGATCGGGCGACAATCGAGATCAGATGCTCTTCTGGCCGCGGGCCAGCGCCACCTTCTGGCGGGCGCGGTCGCGGTCGCGGTTGAGGCGGTCGACCTGGGCCTGGCGTTCCTTGACGCTCTCGGGGATCGACTTGGCCATCAGCGCGTCGAGCTCTTTCTGCGCGTCGGCGGCGCTGAGCTGCTCGACCGGGGTGGCGCGTTCGGCCAGCACGGTGAGCTGCTCGCCGGCCATCTGCACAAAGCCGCCCTCGACGAAGTATGAGCGCGAGCCGCCCTGGCCCTTGCTGGAATCGGGGAAGTCGACGCGGAGTTCGCCCGCGCCCATGCGGGCCAGGATGGGGGCGCGTCCGGGGAGCACGCCGAAGAGCCCGTCCCAGGCGGGGATGGAGGCGTACGACACCGTCTCGTCAAAGACGCTGGCGGTTGGGGTCACGAGTCGGCAGCGGAAGGACTTTGCCAAGGGAAAACTCCGTCATAGAGACGCCGCGGGCGGGCCCGGGCGATGGGGAGAGGATGGTAGGCGAGCGGCCAGCGACCGGGCCGACACGCCTGAGCGCCGGGGACCGGCGCGGATGGCTGGCGGGGGTGGTTGGCGCGGGTAGCTGGCGGGGCCGGCGGGCCCCGCGTGCGGGCGATTGGAAGATGGAAGCTCTGCCCGGTGGCGAGAATCTGCGGCGGGGCGTTGCAGTCATTGAGAATGCAGCGACTCGGAGGGGCGGGCGACGAGGACACGCTCCACCCCGGAGGGGCGGGCCATCGAATACGCGGCGGCCCGAGGCTACGCCCGTCGCGCCCAACCGGCGCGGGCTGATACGCTGAGCGTCGTGTCTCGCCGCGCCCTCATCACGCTCGCTCTCTTGGCGCTCGCCCTGATCGGTGTGGTGGCGCTCCGGCTCTCGGTGGGCGACGGCACGCTCTCGTGGGCACGCGACGCCGACGTGCTCGACCTGCGCCTGCGACGGGCCGTGTGCGGCATCATCGTCGGCGCGGCGCTCGCCCTCGGCGGCGTGAAGCTCCAGTGCCTGCTGCGAAATCCCCTCGCCTCGCCCGACATCCTGGGATTGGCCTCCGGCGCGGGGCTCGCCGTGATGATCGCGGCCTACATCGCCTACACGCAGGGCGGGCGACTCGCCACTCTCGGCGGCACGATCGGCGGCGGAACCGCGATCGCCGCCCTCGCCGGCTCGCTCGGCGCGCTCGCCCTCGTCTATCTCTTCGCCCAGCGCCGCGGCTCGCTCGAACCCGTCACGCTCATCCTCGTCGGCGTGGTGCTCTCGGTCGTGTGCAGCGCCGCAACGACGTTTGTGCAGCACCTGCTCCCCGACCGCGGCGCGACCGCAATGCGATGGTCGCTCGGCGCGCTGTCCGACGACGTGTCGTGGGCCAATCTTGCGATCATCGGCGGCGTGGTGGCGCTGGCGGCGGCGCTGGCGGTCGGCGCGTCGAACCTCATGGACCGCGCGTCACTGGCCGACGACGAGGCCGCGTCGCTCGGCGTGCCGCTCCACGCGCTGCGCGTTACGCTTTTCATTTCGTCGGGCGTGCTCACGGCGGCGGCTGTCATTCTGGCAGGCCCGATCGGGTTTGTCGGCCTGATCTGTCCGCACGTTGTGCGCCTCGCCGCCGGACCGCGTCACCTCGGCGTCATCCTCGGCTCGCTGTGCGCGGGCCCTGCGCTTGTGGTTGGTGCCGATTCTCTTGTGAAGGCGTTGGATTTGGCGTCGGGAAGGCTCCCGATCGGTGTGATCACGCCGTTGATCGGGGCGCCGGTGCTGCTGACGATGCTGCGGAAGCGCCCGCCGCAGGCGTGGTAAGGCTCAACATCCGCGTGCGGATTCCGAACGAAGTGGTGGAACGAACCGCGCGAGTGGCGCGGCGTATGCAGAGCGTCTTGGCGTGCGATCGATTTCCGCCCCGGACGTTGGAGTCCTGAAGACGGTTCCGGCGTTCCGGGCGGGATGGAGGAGTTTCGATGACGCGGTTTGTGAACAACGTGAAGACGGCGCTCTTGATGGGCGGGATGTTCGGCCTGTTCCTGGCCGTCGGCTCGATGTACGGCAAGCAGGGGATGATTTTCGCGTTGGTGTTCGGCGGGATCATGAACCTGGTCGCGTGGTTCTTCAGCGACAAGATCGCGATCGCGACGATGCGCGGTCAGGAAGTCCACGCGGACGATCCGGGGCTGGCCGGTCAGTTGTATCACGCGGTCGATCGCCTGCGCCAGCGGGCGGGGCTGCCCATGCCGCGGGTGTATGTGTGCCCGCACGAGGCGCCGAACGCGTTTGCGACGGGGCGCTCGCCCTCCAAGGCCGCGGTCGCGGTCACCGAAGGCGCGATCCGCTTGCTGGATGACCACGAGCTGGAGGGGGTGATCGCGCACGAGCTGGCGCACATCAAGAACCGCGACACGCTGACGAGCTGCATCGCCGCCACCATCGCCGGCGTGCTGGCCTACATCGCCCAGTGGGGCTTGATGTTCGGCGGCGGCAACAACCGCGAGGGCGGGAACCCCCTGGTCGCGCTCTTCACGTTCATCTTCGCGGCCGTGGGCGC
The DNA here is from genome assembly GCA_016793195.1 of Phycisphaerae bacterium. Lineage (GTDB taxonomy): Bacteria > Planctomycetota > Phycisphaerae > Phycisphaerales > UBA1924 > JABWBC01. The sequence goes on along the minus strand of JAEUJA010000323.1, from coordinate 9,188 downwards.
GGCGCTGCTCAAGGCCATGATCAGCCGCTCGCGCGAGTACGTCGCCGACGCCGACGGCGCCGCCATCGCCGGCACGCCCGACGGCCTGATCGGCGCGCTGGCCAAGCTCGACGCCTACTCGCAGCGGATTCCGCTGGTTCAGCCCAACCCGGCCCAGAACAGCCTGTTCATCATCGAGCCCTTCGCGGGGCGCTCGATCCTGAACCTGTTCGCCAGCCACCCGCCGACGGAATCGCGGATCATGGCGCTGCGCCGGTTGAAGGTCGGGTAAGTGCGCCGGCGTTCGGCATTCGGAAGAGGAGGCCGAACGCATAGGAAGCAGAGGGCATCAGAGGAACGCAGAGGGAAGGGAAAAGAGTTCAACGCAGAGGTCACAGAGTGCGCAGAGGTGACGGGGCGACGCGCGGCGTTGAACTCGAAGGGCTCGAAGGCCACGAAGGGCTCGAAGGCCACAAGGGAGAACGGGCGTCGAGCGGTCGGGCGGCGGGGTTGTGTTTCGGGCGATGCGGTCGAACACACGCTGCTTGCAGCGAGTAAAGTCAGAGCATGACGAGCGCCGACGAGTCTGGCGCCACGCCGCCCGCGATGGGCGAGCCATCGTCACCGCTCACCGCCATCTACTGCCCCTCGTGCGGCTATGACATGGCCGGGCTGACGCGCTCGCGCGAGGTCATGTGCCCGGAGTGCGGGCGGTACCTTGACGAGGGCGAGCTGGTGCCGCGCCCCGTGTTCCCGCGGCTCTCGAAGTTCATGCTGCGCCTGGCGCTCCCGCACGCGATCGGCGTGGTCGGGATCGTGGTGATCGCGGGGCTGTGCATGCTGATGCCCCAGGACGCGTCGCTGGTGGCGGCGGCGATCGTCGCGTGCTATCTGCCCGTGGCGACCTCGTTCATGGGGGCGGTCGACGCCGTGAGCTACTACGCGGGCTTCGCGCGGCGCGAGGGCCAGCGCCGGTACGGGCTGGCCGCCTTTGTCGTTTCGCTGCTGGGCGGCGTGCTGGAATTCGGCGTCGCGTTTGCGATGGCGCGCGTGGTGGCGTGATGAAGGAGCGCGTGCGCCACGCGACGCGGGCGTCGTTGTGCCGGGGCGCCGATAGGAGATGCACCGCCCGCTCACGCGAGCGAATCGGCGACGTCGCACAGGCGCCGGTAGTACTCGGCGACGGGAAGGTTGAGAAGGGCCGCGCCGAAGGCCTCGCAGTCCTCGGGCTCGGCGATGTCGCCGTAGTTGATGGGCGGGATGTGATAGGCCATCACGAGCGGGAGCGTCTCGGGGCGTGCTTGCAGCGAGGGATGGACGAAGAGCGTGAAGCCGTCGCGCGGGTGGGTGCCGACCTGCTCGGCGTGGGCGAACTCGCCGGGCTGGAGGCCCAGGGCGTCGAAGCGGACGGTGACGGGGTAGCGGACGACCTCGGGGTCGGCGAGGAGGCGGGGCATGACCTCGGCGGTGATTGACGGGCCGTGCTTGGCGCGGGCGACGCGGGCGCGTTCGAGGACGTGATCGCGGAGGGCGCGCTTGCCGTCGTGCGGGCTGGGGATGTCGGGCATGGGGAAGGGTAGAGGGTGAAGTCGAAGGGCGCGAAGAACGCGAAGTGTCGTCGAGAAGAGCTTGAACGCAGAGCTCGCAGAGATCACAGAGAAAGGCAGGAACGCAGAGGAATCAGAGGAAATCAGAGGAACGCGGAGGCGAAGAAGAACGAGGAGAGGACAATCGGAGAAGAAGTGAAAGCGGAAGAGTCAGGGGGGACGCGGCGGGTCGGCGGCGGGCGTGCGAGCGACTTCGACGGTCGTGCGCTCTACACTCGCGGCCATGAGTCTCGTCGTCACCGGAACCGTCGGCATTGACACCATCGTCACCCCCAAGGCCCACGCCGAGGGCGTGCTGGGCGGGTCGTGCGCGTATTTCGCCGCCGCCGCGTCGTTCTTCGGGGCGGTCCGCATGGTGGCGGCCGTGGGAGAGGACTTCCCGGATGCGCACCGCAAGACGCTGCTCTCGTTCAAGGGCATCGACTCGGCGGGATTGGAAACGCGGCGCGGGGCCAAGACGTTTTCGTGGGGCGGGAAGTACTTGCCCGGCATGAACAGCCGCGAGTCGATGTTCACGGAATTGGGCGTGGTGGGCGAGAAGCCGCCGGAAGTTCCCGCGGCGTATCGGGATTCGAGGTTTGTGTTCCTGGCGAACATGCCGCCGGCGGTGCAGGGCGCGATGCTGGACCAGTTCCCGTCGCGGGCGCTGTCGGTGGCGGACACGATGGACCTGTGGATCGCGAATGCGAACGCGGACCTGCGGGCGCTGCTCCGTCGCGTCGACGGGCTGGTCTTGAACTATGACGAGGCCGAGCAACTGACCGAGAAGGCGAATGTCGTGTCGGCGGCACGCCACATCCTCGACATGGGCCCGCGGTTCGTCGTGGTGAAGAAGGGCGAGCACGGGTGCATCCTGGTGCACCGCGACGGGATCGCGGCGCTCCCCGCGTATCCGTCGGAGACGGTGGTCGATCCGACCGGCGCCGGCGACACCTTCGCGGGCGGGATGATGGGCTCGATCGCGGCGAGCGGCGCGGGCGACAAGGACGCGGGATCGTTCGATTCCGTGCGCCGGGCGCTGGGGTATGGCACCGTGATCGCCAGCTTCACGATTGAGAGCTTCAGCCTCGGGCGCCTGCAGCAGCTCTCGCGCGCGGATGTTGATCGTCGCTACGCCGAGTTCTCGTCGATGACGAGGATCGGTTAGGGACAGCGAGGCAGCGAGACAGCGAGACAGCGAGACAGGGGAAGGCATGGGCCCTCCCCGGCGGTCGGGCTACTGAAAGACCCCGGTCCAGGGTTGGCGACAGTGCGAGACAGGGGAAGCGAAGACACCGACCGCCAAGCGCCGTCGGTGGCACGCGCGTGGCCAACAGGTTGGCCACGCCACCCGAAGCAAGTGCGGCAATGGTCCCGCTCCCATCGCTCACATCAGCGCGTGCAGCGCGATCGCGCCGGCGACGACGACATTGAGGGAATCGACGCCGTCGTTCATGGCGATGCGGGCGCGGAGCGTGCAGCGCGACATGGCGTCGTCGGACAGGCCGCGGCCTTCGGTGCCAAGCACGATCGCGGGGCGCGGCGGGCGCTCGGGGCTCTTGGCCAGTTCGGTAAGGTCGATCGAACCCGACGGCGTCATGGCGATGGTCGTGAAACCGGCGTCGTTGATCGCGTCGATCGCTTCCGGCCAATCGCTCGCGATCGTGTAGGGGACCTGGAGCGCGTGCCCGATCGAGACGCGGAGCGACTTTCGGTACAGCGGGTCGCAGGAGCGCGGGCTGAGGATGATCGCGGGGCGCGGACCGCCGAGGGCGGCGGCGGCGCGGAACAGGCCGCCCATGTTGTCGTGATTGGTGAGGTCCTCGAGAACCAGGGCGCTGGTGGCGTCGCGGAGGATGTCGGGCAAGGGCGGCAGGGGCCAGCGCCGCCCGAGCGCCAGCACGCCGCGGTGCAGGTGGATGCCGACAATGGCGTCCATGACGCCCTGGGAGGCGAGGTAAACGGGCGTGCCCGCGGGAAGGTGGCGGGCGAGCACTTCGCCCATGGTCTCCAGTCGCGTGGGGAGCAGGAACAGCGATTCCGCTGGGCGGGCGGCGCGGAGCATGGTCTCGACGACCAGCTCGCCCTCGGCCATGTAGCGCGGCCCGGCGGGGGAGAGCTCGCCCGCGAGCTGGGCATCGCGGATGTTCAAGTAGTCGGCCACGCGGGGGTCGTTGGCGCGATCGATCGGGATCAAATTGAGCGGGCGGGGCGTCACAACCGATCGTAGAGTCACGCCCGCGCCTGGCGCGGCCAAGGAAGGGACTCCGCTTGGAATGGTGGCACGCGATCGTTCTTGGGCTCGTGGAGGGGATCACCGAGTATCTCCCGATCAGCTCGACCGGGCACCTCATCATCACGTCGTCGCTCTTGGGGCTCGACGCGCCCGCGACCAAGCAGGCCGTGGACGACTTCAACATTGTGATCCAGGGCGGGGCGATCCTCGCGGTGCTCGGGCTGTACCGGGCGCGGGTCGCGCAGATGATCCGGGGGCTCTTCGGGCACGACCCCGCGGGGCTGCGGCTGTTTGTCAACCTCGTCGTGGCGTTCCTGCCGGCGGCGGTGGTCGGGTTCCTCCTGCACGACCTCATCGAGCGGTACTTGTTCTTTCCCGTGCCGGTGCTGCTGGCGCTGGCGGTCGGCGGCGTGTACATGATGGCGCTGGAGCAGTGGCGACGCGGGCGGTTCGGCATCCCGTCGCACGGCAACCGGCGCGGGATCGACGACGTCACGATCAAGCAGGCCTTCGGGATCGGGTGCCTCCAGTGCATCGCCATGTGGCCGGGCACCAGCCGGTCCATGATGACGATCACCGGCGGGTACCTCGCGGGCCTGGCGCCGGCGGCGGCGGCGGAGTTCAGTTTCCTGCTTGGCCTACCGACGTTGGGAGCCGCGTCGGTGTACAGCCTGCTGAAGAACCTGAAGCACGCGCGCGACACGGGCACGCCCAACCTCTTCGAGAACCTGGGCGCGCCCGCGACGCTGCTTGGGATCGCGTTCGCGGCGGTGTCGGCGGCGGTCGCGGTCAAGTGGCTGGTGGGCTTCCTCAATCGGCACGGGCTCGCGGCGTTCGGCTGGTATCGCCTCGCGCTGTGCGTGGTCATGGGGCTGCTCATCTGGCGCGGCGTGGTGCGGATCGCGCCGGAAGAAACGGCGGCGAAGGCACCGGGCGCAAGCGCGGCGTCGGTCGATTCGCACTGAAGAATGAACACAGAGGCGCAGAGACACGGAGAAGAAGGGAAGCGAGTGTCAAGGATCGCCCGCAATTGCGGGATGCCGAGTGTCGATAAGTGTCAAGAGGAGTGCTCAGCACACTCTCCACTTCTCCTTCTCGGCTCTTCTCTGCGTCTCTGTGCCACTGTGTTGAAGCGCCTTTGTATGGTTTGCGGAGCTTGAAATGAAGACGTCGTACCCGAAGGAAAAGATCACCGCGGTGCTGCTGGAGGGGATCCACCCGCACGGGGCCGCGATGCTGGAGCGCGAGGGCTTCAAGGTGCGCACGTTCGCCAAGGCGCTGGAGGGCGCGGCCCTCGAAAAGGCCCTGGCGGATGCGCACCTGGTCGGCCTGCGATCCAAGACGACACTCACGCCGGAGGTGCTCGCCAAGGCCCCGCGCCTGCTGGCCGCGGGTTGCTTCTGCATCGGCACCAACCAGGTCGATCTCTCGTGCGCCGCGTCGCGCGGCATCCCGGTCTTCAATTCGCCCTTCTCCAACACGCGATCCGTTGCAGAGCTGACGATCGCCGAGGCGATCGCGCTCCACCGGCGCCTGGCCGACAAGACCCGCGAGATGCACGCGGGCATGTGGGACAAGTCCGCCGAGGGCGCCCACGAGGTCCGCGGGCGGACGCTCGGCATCGTCGGCTACGGGCACATCGGCACGCAGGTCTCGATCCTCGCCGAGGCGATGGGCATGCGCGTGCTCTACTTCGACATCGTGCCCAAGCTCCCTTTGGGCAACGCCCGCGCGTGCAAGTCGCTGAATGAATTGCTCGAGCACTCCGACGTGCTGACGCTGCACGTCCCCGCGACCAGCCGCACCAAGAACATGATCGGCAAGGCCGAACTGGCGCGGATGAAGCAGGGCTCGTACGTCATCAACAACGCGCGCGGGAGCGTCGTCGACCTGGCCGCGCTCGCCGCCGCGCTCAGGAGCGGCAAGGTCGCGGGCGCGGCGCTCGATGTATTCCCCGACGAGCCCGCGGGCAAGGGCGAGCCGTTCGAGAGCCCGATCCGCGGCCTGGGAAACGTCATCCTCACGCCGCACATCGGCGGGAGCACCGAACAGGCCCAGGAGAGCATCGCCGACGACGTGTGCACCAAGCTCCTGCGCTTCGTGAACGTGGGCACGACGACGGGCGCGGTCAACGTGCCCCAAGTCGAACTCCCCGACCAGCACAGCGACGACCCAAAGCAGTCGCGCCGCCATCGGATCCTGCATTTCCACAAGAACGTGCCGGGCGTGCTCAGCGCGGTGCACCGCGCCATCGCCGACCTGGGCGCGAACATCACGGCCGAATACCTTCAGACCGATCGGGACTACGGCTATGTCGTCTTCGACATCGACCCCAGCAACGCGGCGGCGATCGCCAGGCGACTGAAAGCCCTGCCCGAGACGATCCGTGCGCGGGTGTTGTACTAGAACAATCACGCGCCGCGGAACCGCGCCCGCGAGGACGATTCATGTCTGATGCCTGACGCCCGATGCCTAATGCCCGATGCCTGACCCCACCCCCATCCCGTTCGCTCGTGCCCCGCGCGTAATCCTCGATCGCCTCGCCGACCTCACGGCCGTCGATCGCCCGCGCGTCGTCGCGATCACCGGCCCGGTCGGCGCGGGAAAGTCCACGCTCGCCGCGCTCCTCTCTTCCTGCATCGTTCCGACCGACGCCTATCTCCCCGATTACGACCGTGTCGCGCCGGGTGAGCGCGACCTTCCCCACCACGCCGATTTCCCGCGCCTCCTCCGCGATCTGGGCTCGCTGCTGGCCCGGCGCGAGACGCGCATCCCCGTGTGGTCGTTCCAGACGCACAAGCGCGCCGGCGACACTCCCCGCTCGCCCGCCGACCTCATCGTGCTCGAAGGCATCCACGCGCTCCACGAGCCCGTGCTCCCGTTCCTTGATATCAAGGTCTTCGTCAATGCGCCGCGCGCCGTCCGCTGGTCGCGCTGGGAGCACATCGAGCGCATCGGGCAACGCGGCCTGGGCGTCGAGCCCGCCCGCGAGTTCTTTCACAACGTCGCCGAACCCACGTTCCTTCGCTTCGAGTCGCTCTACCGCGCCCGGGCCGACGTCGTCGTTTCCAACGACGATTTCACACACGCGCCCTCGATCGCCTGACCATATCACCTGACCATATCACCTGGCCATATCACTGGGCCATATCACCGGGCCACGCCGGCACGCCCCCACGCGGCACGCGGCTTCGCCGCCGTCCCAACCTGCTCCCGTCGGAGGAATCGGACCGCACGCCTCGTTCTCGCCCCGCCCGCGTCACCCGCCCCCGCCATCGAGTATAGTGTCTACTATACTTCCTCAACCCCGCCAAGGGAGCCCCCATGAACCTGCAGCGCACCCTCATCCGCGTCATGCTCTGGATGCTCGCGATCACCGCCGTCGCCGGCGTCATGACCATCTTCGGCTCGGCCCGCGTCATGGGGCGCGTCGCGGGCACCGGCGCCCTGACCGCAGCGGCCATGATCGCCGCCTTCCCCCTCAGCAAGTTCCTCGACCATGACAAGAAGCGCCTCGCCGGGCTCGTCGGCCTCATGGGCCTCGTCGTCGCGTTCATCCTCGCGCTGCTCGCGATCTGGATCGGTCTGTTCCTCACGTCAGGCGATCTCGAGGCACGCCTCGCCACGTCGTCGATCACGATTTTCCTCGCCTCCATGTTCGCGGCGTTCCTCATCCCCGCGCGTCACTCCACCACGCTCTCCATCGCCGCGACGTTCACGCTCATCGCCGAGTCGCTCGCCGCCGCGCTCTTCCTCGCCGCCATCTGGTGGAAGTTCGAGCATCGTCTCGCCGAGACCGGCGGCGGGCTGCTCGCGGCGGCGGCGCCCGCGGCGCTGGCCATGATCGCCGCAACGCCGCGCGAGCGCTTATGGCGCTGGATCGGCCCGCTGGCGGCGCTCGTCGCGTTCGTCATGAGCTTCCTCGGCACGTGGTTCATCCCGTCCGACGACCCCACCATCTACATCGGCGTGCTCTGCATCGCGTTCGTCGTCGGGCACGCCAACGTCGTGCTGCATCTCAGGCTCCCCGACTCGGCCCTGTGGCTGCGCCTGATCGCCATCGCCGCCGCCGCCTCCACCGCCGGCGGGATCACCTTCATCTCCGCACTCTCGAAGGGCTTTGACAATTCCCCGCCCGACATGCTGGCGCGGTTCACCGGTGCCGCGGGCATCGTGACGGCGTGCTCGACGATCGCCCTGGTCGTGCTGCTCAAGCTCAACCCCGCGCGCAACGCCCAGGCGATCACCACCATCGCGTCGGCCTCGCTCGTCTGCCCGCACTGCGCCAAGAAGTTTGACGCCCGGGTCGGCACGTCCGCGTGCCCGACGTGCGGGCTGCTGGTCACGCTCGGCGTGCGCGAGCCCTTGTGTCATGTCTGCCAGTACCCGCTGCTGGACCTGAAATCGGCGAACTGCCCCGAATGCGGCACGCCACGGTCGGGGAACCCGGCGCTGGCGGGCGACAAGCCGGAATGAGCATGAACGGCACAACGCCCGACGCAGCATTCACTGGGTCCGCGAGGAAGGCGCGGCATCTTGGTTCGCGTGCAGCGTCAAGCCCGCGTTTGCGTACCGTGACGGGGTCACTTGCCCTGCGTAGCCGGCGCGTCGAGAACCACGGCCGGGGAGGTTCCCATCGCGAGGAACCCGATGCGCTGTTTCTCGTCCATGATGACGATCTGGCGGCCGAACTCGAAGACCACGGAGCCGTTGGGGAGGATGGCGGGCGCAGTCGCGCGCCAACGCCACAGCGGGTTCGCGAAGTTGAGCGAACGCGTCAGGCGCCAGCCCTCCGCATTTGCAGTATCAAATTCGCGAAGCCCGGCCTCCGCGAACGGATGCGCACTATACGAAATCACACCCCGGTCTTTTTCAACGCGGAAGTCCCGCGGCCAAATATCCGAAGGTCCTTCTGCGCCTACAGACTCGCTCAACTTCCCAACAACACCTGATTCCTGTGTTGCAACAACGATTTCAACGCGACGCTCGGTGTCAACGATCGAAACACGCCCGTCTGCTTCCGATCTTGCCCACAACGGCATCCAGCGACCAATTTGCCGATCCTCAGGAAGCTCGCCAACCATTTCGTCGCCCGTGCGATCCAGCCTTACTCGTCGCACCGAGCCATCGCGTTCATCGACGTAGTAGACGTGCCCGCCCACCTCGCCCGCCATGCCGCTCACGTCGCGCACAACCGTGTAGTCGGTGAGCAGCGACATCGGGCTGACCCAGAGGTACAGCGCGATGAGCACCGCGTATGACGCGCCCTGCACCCAAACACCGGCCGCCAGGCGCGTGCCGCGACCGCGCGGCGAGCCCTTGAGCGACCACAGCACCAGCGGGCACTCCACGAGCACCGTCAGCACGAACGCGACGCCGACCAGCAC
>JAEUJA010000010.1 GCA_016793195.1 Phycisphaerae bacterium | reverse complement strand
GGCTCGCGCCCCATCCGCGTCGCCCTGGCCTCGCTTCGCGCCCTCTCGCTCCTGGTCATTCTCCTGCTGGCCGCCGGCCCGCGCCTCGTCCGCCAGCCCGAACGCATCGAGCAGGACTGGATCGTCGTGCTCGTTGATCGCTCGGCCTCGATGACCGTCCCCGATGTGCCCGGCGACGCCCAGCGCCGCACCCGCGAAGACCAGCTCTCGCAAACCCTCGCCGCCGCCTGGCCGACCTGGTCCCAGGTCTCCAAGGACCGGCGCATCCTGTGGCTCGGCTTCGACGCGACCGCCTATTCGCTCCCCGCCGCCGCCGACTCGCTCCCAACCCTTCCCGCCCCCCAAGGGCGACGCACCATGCTCGGCCAATCGCTCGACGAAGCGCTCCGCGCCGTGGCAGCCCGCCCGGTCAGCGGCATCGTCGTGCTCTCCGACGGCCGCTCTTTCGACCAGCCCTCGCGCGCCACCCTCCAGCGCCTCGCCGCCGAGCGCGTCCCCGTCTACACCGTCGCGCTCGGCAGCGAATCCACGCCCCCGGACATCGGCATTGCCAGCGTCGACGCCCCCGCCGCCGCCTTCACCGCCGACATCATCCCGGTCACGATCTCCCTCTCCCGCGCCGGCCCGGCCAACCAGCGCTGGGCCGCCACGCTCGAACTCATTGACACCGCCACCGGCGCGGTCCTGGACTCGCGCCGCGTGGAATCCACCGAGTCCGCCGCGTCCGTCACGCTCCTGGCCAAGCCCGCCGAAGCCGGGCGTGCGTCCTGGGCCGTCCGCGTCTTGCCCGAATCAGACGACCTCTCTCGCGACAACAACGCCGCGCCCGTCGCCATCGAGCTCATCGAACGCCCGATCCGCGTCGTCTACATCGACGGCTATCCGCGCTGGGAGCAGCGCTTCATCAAGTCGCTTCTCATCCGCGAGAACTCCATCCGTTCCTCGGCCGTCCTCCTCTCCGCCGACAAGCGCTTCACGCAGGAAGGCTCCGAGCAGCTCGAGGCGATGCCCTCCACGCCCGAGCAGTGGAACGAGGTCGACGTGCTCATCCTGGGCGACGTCCGGGCCGAGCTCTTCAGCGACGACCAGCTCGCGCAGCTCCGCGAGCATGTGGCCCGCAACGCCGCGGGCGTGCTGTGGATCGGGGGGAGCGGCGCGACGCCGTGGTCCTGGCGCGGGCGCCCCCTGGCCGACCTGCTCCCCTTCACGCTCGACAGCGAGGCCGCCGACGCGAGCGTCAAGGCGTGGAACGCGGATTTCCTGCTGATCCCCACCCCCGCCGCGACCCGCCTCGGCCTCTTCCGCCTGGGCGACGCCGCCGAGGAACCCTGGCCGCCCGCGCTGGCCGATCCCGGCGCGGGCTGGTCGTCGCTCCGCTGGTCGCAGCGATTGACGCCGTCGTCGCTCAAGCCCACCGCCGAGGTGCTCGCCGCCGCCCGCCCGATCGAGCAGGCCTCCCCCGGCGAATCCTGGCCGCTCGTCCTCACCATGCGATTTGGCTCCGGGAAGGTCGCCTACGTCGCCACGGACGAAACCTGGCGCTGGCGCTATGCGCAGGGCGAGCTTCTCACCGAGCGCCTCTGGCTCCCGCTCATCCGATTCCTGGCGCGCGAGCGTCTGGCCCGCGTGGGCAAGCCCGCGACGCTCGAAGTCTCGCCCGCCCGCCTCATCACCGACCAGCTCGCGCAGGTGCGTCTCCGCGTCTTTGACCAGGCGCTCCTCGACGCCCGCGCCAAGGACAGCGTCTCCAAGGTCCGCGTCCGCCGCGCCGGCGCCCAGCCCTCCGACCCGCCCGCCGAGATCGCGCTCTCGCCCGAGCCCGGCGTTTCCGGCTCGTTCGTCGGAACCCTCGCGGCCCGCGAGCCGGGCGACTACACCGCCGAGCCGCTCGACGCCGCCCTCCTGGGCCTTGGAATCTCAACCCCCTTCGAGGTCATCACCTCCGACGACGAACTGAAAAATCCCGCCGCGGATCACGCCGCACTGGCCCGCCTCTCGCGCCAGACCGGCGGCGAGGTCATCCCCGTCGATCAACTCGCGTCGCTCCCGCCCAAACTCCCCAACCGCCAGCTGCGCCTTCTCGGCGCCGAAGAAGTCTGGACGCTGTGGGACCGCCCGCTGGCGCTGGCCATCGTCGTCATCCTGCTGTCGCTCGAATGGGCGGGGCGAAAGTGGATCAGGCTCGTGTAGGAAGGAGGGCCGAAGGAAGAGACGCAGAGACGCAGAGACGAAGTGAAGAAGAAGTAGAAGAGAAGTGAAGAAGCGCCCGATCGAACAGCACCAAACCAATCGCCCGCGTGCGACGCCATCCACAGGACACTCGTTTCACCCGACCACCTGACCACTTCAGTTTTCTCTCATTCTCCCCTTTGATGTCCATTTCCTCGCCCCCGATCCCCGCGCTCTCCTCTTCCATTTGGTGATTTGGCGATTTGAACTTTGGCGATTTCACCCGCATCACCGCGTTATTGCGCAATCTCGCGTACCTGCAAAGTTCCCCTGAAACGAACCCAACCCCAGGGCGTACATTGCACTTGGAGCCGCGGGGACAAGCCCCGATCGCCCCGGGCCGATAAACGAATCGCACGCCGCCGAGCCCCGCGAACCACACCATGAGCGACCCACACCACGCTCCCAACCCCGCGCCCTACTCCAGCCCCGACGCCCAGCGCGTCCGCGCCGCGGTCGCCCGCGTTCGCGCCCGCGCCAAGCAGCTCCTGGTCCTCCGCGCCCTGGCCGTCCTAGCCGCCACCGCCATCGTCCTGGTCCTCACCATCGCGCTCCTGGACTACTTCATCCAGCTCCCCGGCGGCCTGCGCCTCTCGCTCCTGGTCATCGCCCTCCTCACCCTCATCGCCACCGCCGCCCGATCGCTCATCCCCGCGCTGCGCTTCGCGCCCGCGCTCCCCGACGTCGCGCTCCGCCTGGAGCGCACACACGAAGCAAAGGCCGCGGGCCTCGCCGGCATCCTCGCCTCCGGCCTCGACCTGGCCGAGTCCGCCCCGCCCGCGCCCGACGACGCGATGCGCTCGGCCTCGATCCACGCCGCTGCCTCGCGCTTGAAGGGCTGGCGCGCCGCCCGCTCGCTGCTCAATCCTCGCCCCGCCGGTCGTTCGCTCGCCGAGGCCGCGCTGCTCTGTGCGCTGGTCGTCGCGCTGGTGGTCTTCGCGCCCGAGCTGGCGCGCACCGGCGCGCGGCGCGTGCTCACGCCGCTGGCCGAGGTGTCGTGGCCCAAGCGCACCGGCGTCATCGACGCGACGCGATTGGTCGCGCACCCCAAGGGCGCCGCCGTCCCCCTCCGCGCCCTGCTCACCCGCTCCGACAGGCCCGCCGCCGACACCGACGTGATCGTGCGCTACCGCCTGCTCGACGTGGCGGGCGAGGCGCCGGTCCAGCGCGCGCTCCTCACGCCCCAGGGCAAGCGCCACGCCGTCGCCTCTGGCGCGGGCGACGTCTCGGGCGACCTCTTCGAGCGCCTCATCGACCTCGACGTTCCCGCCGGCGCGCCCGGGCTCTCGCCCCGCCTCGAGTACTGGTTCGAGACCAGCGACGACCGCACCCCCGCGGCCCAGGTCCTGCTCGTTGATCCGCCCGCCGTCGCCGGCGCCTCGGGCGTCGTCACCCCGCCCGCCTACGCCGCCGGCGCCGAGGCCTTTGTCAGCGGCACGCGCGACCTTGGCCCCGGGCGTGACGAGCGCGCCGCGGTCTCCCCCGTGCTCGCCGGCTCGCGCGTCGAGCTCCGCCTTGAACTCAACAAGCCCGTCCCGCTCCCCGACGGCAAGCACCGCGCCACGCGCGATTCGCTCGCCCGCGTCTTCCCGGGCGTCGATCTCCCCGCCGACATCGAAGCCACCAGCAGCGGCCCGCGCTGGTCGATCACCTGGACCGCCGGCGAATCCGTCCGCCTCCCGCTGGTCCTCACCGACAGCTACGCCATCTCGTCCGTCGTGGAATCCGCCTACACGTTCCAGGTCAATCCCGACCGCGCCCCCACCGTCGTGGTCGCCGAGCCGGCCCAGGACGAGAGCGTGCTGGCGACCGCCGTGCTCGACGCGTCGATCGCCGCCGACGACGACGTGGGCCTGCGCGGCGCGTCGATGGAAGCGCAGATCGCCAAGCCTCCCGCGGGCTCCGCCGGGGCGCCCGCGGAGCCCGTCGGCGAGGCGAGCACGATCGCCTCGGCTCGCCCCGACACGCTCATTCGCCAGCTGCGCGTGCCCGCGACCATCGATCTCTCCACACTCGACCTGCGCGTGGGCGACGAGGTCCGCCTGACCGGCGTCGCCACCGACATCTTCGAGGCCGAGGGCAAGCCCCGCGAGCCGACGCGCTCCGCGGTCCGGCGGCTTCGCATCATCAGCGAGACGCAGCTGATCGAGCAGGTGCGCACCGACCTGGCCTCGGTTCGCCAGTCGGCGCTCCGGGCCGACGAGGACCAGAAGGACATCGCGGCGCGCGGCGCGGGCGACCCGGCGGCCACCGCTCGCCAGGACGCGCTGACGCAGCGCTTGTCGCCCATGCGCGACACGATCGATCGCCTGTCGCGCCGCGTGGATCGCAACGCGCTGGGCGACCGCGAGCTGCGCGAGCTGCTCGACCTGGCCGCCAACTCCGTGCGCGGCGCCTCGGACGCCTCGGCCCAGGCCTCGCGCGCCCTGCAGGCGGCCCAGCGCGCCGAAAGCGACGACGCCCGCGCTCAGGCCCAGGACGCCGCGGCCCAGTCGCAGAAGGACGTCCGCGACGAGCTCTCCGGGCTGGCGTCGCTCCTGGACCAGGGCCAGGACACCTGGGCGGTGCGCCGCCAGCTCGAGCGGCTGATTGAGGACCAGAAGCAGGTGATGACCGAGACCGACGGCGCCGGACGCGACACCGCCGGAAAGTCCGCGGGCGAATTGAGCCCCGAGGAGCGGGCGCGCCTGGAGTCGCTGGCGGGTCAGCAGCGCGACCTGTCGCGCCGGGCCCAGCAGCTCACCGACGACCTTGAAGAAAAGTCGCGCCAGCAGAAGTCCGATCCCGCGCGGGGCGAATCGCTGCGCGAGGCGGCCGAGCGGGCTCGGCGCGAGGGCGTGGCGGAGGAACAGCGCAAGGCCGCCGAGGACATCCAGCGGAACCGCACCCGCAACGCCCAGGATTCGCAGCAGAAGGCGCTGGACTCGCTCCAGCAGATGCAGCAGGACATGGACAACGCGCAGGCCAAGCGTGACGAGACGTTGCGCCGGGCCGCGGATGAACTGGCGGGGGCCATCGACGCGCTCATCGCATCGCAAGAGCGCGAACTTGCGCGCCTGGGTTCGGGCGAGTCCGGGCTGGACGGGGGGATGATCGACCTGAACACGCGGACCATCGCGCTGTCGACTTCGACTCGCGAGAAGGAGAAGGACTTTGTGCCGGTGGCGGACCTGCTGGACGCCGCGGCGAGTTCGCAGACCGGCGCGATCACCGCGCTGCGCGCCGCGCCCGCCGACAAAGCCCAGGCCGAGCACAACGAGAAGCTGGCGTTGGATCGGCTTCGCCAGGCCAAGGCCGAGGCCGATCGCATCGCCAAGGAGGCCGAGGAACGCGGGAAACAGCGCCAGCGCGGCGAGCTGAAGAACGCCTACCGCGACGCGCTCTCGGCCCAGACCACGCTCCGCGACGACACCGCGCCCCACCTGGGCAAGGAACTCGACCGTCGCGCCCGCGCGCTGGTCCGCGGCCTGGGCACCCGGCAGGAGGAGCTCCGCGCGTCACTGGCCGATCTTCGCACAAAGTCCGAGGGCCTTGACGAGGCGTCGATGTTCGTGTTCGCCCACGAGCGCATGGACAAGGCCGCGGCGTCGGCCGCCAAGTCCCTGCGTGACGGCGAACCGTCGCCCCGCGCCGGGTCCGATCAAAACACAATCGTGCGCGTGCTGGCGTCGCTGGTGGAGGCGCTGACGGCGGCGGAGAACGAGCAGAAGTTCCGCAACCAGAACACGTCCGACGGGGGTGGCGGGGGCGGCGGCGGTGGCGGCGGCAACGAGCCGCTGGTCCCGCCCATCGCGCAGCTGCGCCTGCTCCGCGCGATGCAGCTGGAGGCGATCGAACTGACGCGGGCGGCCCAAGAAAAAAAGGCGTCGCTGGAGGACGCGGCGCTGCTCCAGGACGAGCTGGCGCGCAAGGCCGGCGAGCTGATGGAGCAATTGATGAGCGGCCAGAACGAGCAGCCGCCCGGGCCGCGCGACATGCCCAACCAGTTCGACACCTGGCTTGACACGTGGCGCCAGCCGCCGGCGGATGCACCCAAGCCCGAGACTCCGAAGCCCGCGGAGGACGAGGCCGATCCTTTGCAGGACGCGAAGAAGGATGAGCCAAAGAAGGACGAGCCGCCGACGCTCGATCTCGACGAATTGCTCGGGCTTCCCAAGAGCGACAGGCCGCCTGGCGCGACCGACCCCGCGAAAGAAAACCTCGACGAGGCGCTGGAGCCCGAGGGACAGAGCGAGGCGTTCAGCGAGGCGATCGACCTGATGAGGCGCAGCGCGGCCCGCATTTCCAAGGGCGGCGATGTCGGCATCGACACGCAGCGCCTGCAACAGGACGCGGTGCGCCGGCTTGATCAGTTGATCGCCGCGGCCCAGCAGAACGCGCAGCGCCGCCAGCAGAAGCAGCAGCAACAGCAGCAAGAACAACAGCAGCAGCAGCAACAAAGCCAGCGAGAGCAGCAGCAGCGGAGCCAGGCCAAGGGCCAGGAGCCCAACTCGGTCAACTCACCGGGGCGACAGGACGGCCCGGGCAACGCGGCGCCCGCGCCGGGCGCGACGTGGGGAAGTCTCCCCGATCGCGTGCGCCAGGCGCTGACCGAAGGCCTGAGCGATCGATTCAGCTCGATGTATCGCTCGCTCACGGAGGACTACTACCGCCGGCTGGCGGAACAACCCGGGAGCGGCAAGCCCGACAACCGCGGAGGCAACCGATGACGGCACGGATGCTCACGAGATTGAACGGAGGGCCACGTCCGCGGCGCGGAGCGATCGCACTCTCGCTTCTGCTCTCGGCGGGCAACGCGGCGCTGGCGCAGAGCGCCGATCCGCCCAAGCCCGGGGCGGAAAGCCCGCCCGCGCCGACGCAGGACACGCCCAAGAAGGATGTCGCGGTGGATCCGCTCGACGCGCGGCGCGTGCAGTCGGCGCAGAACAACGCGCTCAAGGGCGAGATCACGCCGGAACTGACGACGGGCGTGACGCGCGGGCTGGCGTGGCTGGCCAAGCAGCAGAACGCCGACGGCTCGTTCGGCGACGGGCGCTTCGGGCGGAGCGTGGCGATCACGGCGCTGGCGTGCCTGTCGTTCATGGGGGACGGGAGCCTGCCCGGGCGCGGGCCGTACGGCGACGCGGTGAGCAAGGGCTTGGAGTTCGTGCTGGCCAACTGCGCCGAGAGCGGCCTGATCGCGGCGGACGCGGCGACGGGCCCGATGTATGGGCACGGGTTTGCGACGCTGTTCCTTGGCGAGGTGTACGGCATGACGCCGGGCGGGGGTGAGACGCCGATCGCCAACCGCCTGCACACGGCGCTCTTGAAGGCGTGCCGATTGATCGAGACGACGCAGAACACGCAGGGCGGGTGGCGGTACAACCCCGTGCCGTATGACGCGGACGTGTCGGTGACGATCTGCCAGATCATGGCGCTGCGCTCGGCGCGGAACGCGGGGGTGGAAGTGCCCAAGGAGACGATCGACCGCGCGGTTGAGTATGTGCGCCGCTGCCAGAACCCCGACGGGGGGTTCAAGTACCAATTGGAGAGCGGCGGGAGCGCGTGGCCCAGGAGCGCGGCGGGCGTGGCGACGTTTTATTACGCGGGCATCTACCGCGATCAGGCGATCGAGCGGGGCGTGGAGTACCTGTTCAAGAGCGCGACGCCGGGGCAGGAAGAAGAGAACCGCGCGCACTATTTCTATGGGCACTACTACGCGGTGCAGGCGATGTACCTGACGGGCGGGGAGGCGTGGGCCAAGTGGTGGCCGGCGATCCGCGGCGAGTTGCTGATGGCGCAGAACGACGACGGGAGCTGGAATGATCCGTCGGTGGGCGATGTGTACGGGACGTCGATGTCGCTGATCATTTTGCAGATGCCCAAGCGGTACCTGCCGATTTTTCAGAAGTGAGGAAGAAGGCACTGGGCACTAGGCACTGGGCACTAGGGAAGAAGTCAGGAAGTCAGGAAGACGGGAGTGGGGAGTGGGGAGTCGGGAATGGTGGGACGAAGGCGCGGACGGGAGGCTTCGTGTGTCGTGAGTGGTGAGTGGTGAGTCGTGAGTCGTGAAGACATGGTGGTGAGCGGGCGAAGGGGACGGGGGCACGACGGCATGAGTGGACGTCGGATCATCGCGGGGCGGGTGATGAGGGTTGCGGGAGTGATCGCGGCGGCGGTGATGGTGTCGGGGGCGGGGGCTGGGACGGGCGGTGCGGGCGCGATTGGCGGGCCGCCGGAGCGCGTTCTGATCGATCGGGCGCTGTCGCGTTCGACGGTGCGCGTGACGGGGTTCGCGGGCGCGTCGGTGTCGTACGTGATGGGCGAGGCGTGGCCGAGCGGGACGGTGCGGACGCGCCAGCTTTCGGACGTGGCGGCGATCGTGGGCGCGGGCGAGCGTCCCGAGCCGGCGCGGGCGGGGACGGTGGTGGTCGAATTGGTCGACGGCACGCGCCTGCTTGGAACGCTGGAGCCGACGGGCGACCCGGATCGCGGCGAGGTGCGCGGGACGGCGATCGGCACGGTGCCGCTGGGGCTCGATCACCTCTCGCGCCTGGTCTTCGACGACGGAGCTGCCGGGAGCGCGGGAGGGAGCGGGAGCGCGCCGAGCGACAGCGACGTGGTGGAACTTGCCAACGGCGATCGGCTGGAGGGATTGGTGGTTTCGCTCTTTCCGCTGGTGGTCGAGGACGTGCGCGACGCGGGGAAGAAGACGGAACTCTCGGCGGACCGTGTTCGGCGGGTGGTGATGTCGAACGCGCGGCGCGAGGGCGGGCATTCGCGGGTGTGGCTGCGGGACGGATCGATCGTGAACATCGAGACGTTCGTGAAGGGCGAGGGGGGCGTGCTGGCGGGGCGCGCGTCGGTGAGCGGGATGCCGGTTGATGGCCCGGGCCCGAGCCTGGTGGTGGCGCCCGAGCGGGTGCTGGCGCTGGTGATGTCGGGGACGGAGCTGGTGGCGTTGTCGGATGTGGCGGTGGCGGCGTATCGACCGGGGATGGGGCGTCGGTGGGCGCCGGGGCCGTCGGTGGTTGGGGGCGTGGCGGGCGGCGGCGTGTCCGGGGGAGGAGCGCTGGGCGGGGACATTGAGTTGTGCGGGCCGATGACGGCGGAGTGGGAGTTGCCCAAGGGCGCGGCGCGGTTCAGCGCGGGTGTTGAGCTGGCGGCCGGGGCGCGGGCGCTGGGCGAGTGCACGCTGGTGGTCGAATGGGGCGGGAAGGAAATCGCCAGGTTGGAGCTGGGCGGCGAGCGGTGGTCGGGCGAGGTGGTGGCGGCGCTGGAGGGCGGCCCGGGGCGGCTGGTGATGCGGGTTGAATCGGGCGGGCGCGGGCCGGTGCAGAACCGGGTGGTGCTGCGGCAGGCGATGGTGTTGATGGAGAGGCACTAGGCACTTGGCACTAGGCACTGGGGTAGAGAAGAAGAGAAGTGGCAAAGTGGCGGAGTGGCGGAATGGGTGTGGTTGAGGGAACGGAAGAACGTGAAGGCCGCCGGGGACCGGCGGGCCACCCAGGACGCCCGGGGTTCAGATCGAACCGGTTTCAGCGGACCTTGATGGAGGCGAGGGCGGCGATGACCAGGAGGATGGAGACGATCCAGGCGCGGGCGACGATCTGGTGCTCGGTCCAGCCACCCAGGTGCAGGTGGTGGTGATAGGGCGCGCAGCGGAAGATGCGTTTGCCCTTGGTGGCCTTGAAGTAGCCGACCTGGAGGACGACCGAGCCGATCTCGGTGAGGAAGATGGTGCTCATCACGAGCACGACGAACTCCTGGCGGAGGACGATGGCGTAGTAGCCGATGAGCCCGCCCAGGCAGAGCGAGCCGGTGTCGCCCATGAAGACCTGCGCGGGCGCGCAGTTCCACCAAAGGAAGCCGAGGCACGCGCCGGTGGTGGCGCCGATCATGACGGCCAATTCGTCGGCGAAGGGGATGTAGGGGACGAGCAGGTACTGTGCGGCGGTCTGGGAGCCGGCGATGAGGGCCAGGACGACGAGGCCCAGGGTGACGACGGCGGAGATGCCGGTGGCCAGGCCGTCCATGCCGTCGGTGATGTTCACGGCGTTGGACATGCCGGCGATCATGAGGGTGGCGATGACGATGAAGAGTCCCTTGGAGAGGAAGAAGAGGGAGGAGTTGGGCGCGACGCCGCCGCCGGGCTGGGGGTCATAGGTCTTCTGGAAGGGGAGGTTGAGGACGTGGGCGAGGGAGGGTCCTTCGGTGGAGGAGCCGTGGGAGTAGGCGAAGTAACCGATGAGTCCGCCGAGGGCGAGCTGGAAGACGAGTTTTTCCCAGCCGTAGAGGCCCTGGCGACCGGAGCCGCGGGTCTTGGCGGTGAGCTTGAGCCAGTCGTCGAAGCCTCCGAGGACGGCGAGCCAGACCAGGACGATGAGTCCGAGCTGGACGTAGTACTTGGTGATGTCGGCCAGGAGGAGTGTGGCCAGGGCGATGGCGCCGGCGACCAGGACGCCGCCCATGGTGGGCGTGTTGGCCTTTCCGGCGGTGTGGCGTCGGAGCGCTTCGGCGTCGGTGGCGCCGGAATCGCCGATCTTCATGCGGACGAGGAAGGCGATGGTTCGGCGGCCGAGGAAGAGGACGATGCAGAAAGCGACGGCGGCGGCGGCCAGGGCGCGGAACTGAATCTGGTCGAGCACGCTGACGTAGCGGTAGAGCCCGCTGGAAACGAGCGACTGTCGGACGAGGTCGAGGAGGAGATAGAGCATCGAGGGTCAGTGGGGCGGGACAAGAAGAGACGCCCTCCCTGACGGTCGGGCTACTGAAAGAAGCGAGGCAGCGAAACAGCAAGGCAGGGTAAAGAGGAGGAGAACAGAAGCGAAAGAAGGAGAGAGTGTGGGATTGGTTGGGGACAGGTGGCGTGGTGATTATCGACCGACGGCGGCGTTGGGCGTTGAGGATGGGGCGGGCGCGGCGAGGCGGGCGGCGCGGGAGTTCCAGGCGGGGATGACGCGGTCCAGGGCCGTGCCGCGCGAGGCCTTGAGGAGGACGGCGTCGCCGGGCCTGAGCGCGGCGGCGGCCTGGTCGGCGTAGTCGGGGGCGGCGCGGTCGACGGCGACGAGAGGACGCGTGCCGCCGGCGCGGGTGTATTCGTCGGCGGCGGCGCGCATGCTCTGGCCGACGAGGACGAGGGCGTCGAAGGCGGGGGAGGCGGCCAGGGCGCGGCCGATTTCGCGGTGGCAGGGCTCGGCGTGGATTCCCATCTCGAGCATGTCGCCCAGGACGGCGACGCGGCGGGCGTCGGGGAGGGGGTGCGGGAAGAGGGTGGCGAAGGTGTCGAGGGAGGCGAGCATGGACTCGGGGTTGGCGTTGTAGGAATCGTTGATGAACTCGATGCCGGATTCGCGCGAGCGCTGCAGGCGCATCTCGGCGCCCTTGGCGTGGGCGAGGCCCTGCTCGATCTGGTCCTGGGGCACGCCGGCGCGGCGGGCGACGGCGACGGCGGCGGCGGCGTTCCAGGCGTTGTGACGCCCCAGCAGCGGGACGCTGTACCAGGTGCGGTCGTTGAGACGGAAGCGGAGGGATTCGGGGCCCGGCTGGATATCGGTGAGGCGGAGGTCGGCGTCGGGGCACAGGCCGAAGCGGATGGTTTTCCATCCGCCGCGGGCGGCGAGGGCGGGGATGCGTTCGGTGATCTCGGGTGCGTCGGCGTTGATGATGGCGGTGCCGCCGGGCTTGATGGCGGCCAGGAGCGCGGCGGCCTCGTCGGCGGCGCCCTTGATGGAGCCGAGTCCTTCGAGGTGTTCGCGGCCGATGCTTGTCACGACGGCGATATCGGGTCGGAGGACGCCCGCGAGCTCGGCGATTTCGCCGGGGGCGTTGGTGCCGACTTCGCAGAGGAGGAACTGGTCGCCCTTTCTGGCGTTGAGGACGGTGATGGGGACGCCGACGCGGTTGTTGAAGGACTTGGGCGAGGCGGTGCCGCGGAGAGCGCGGGAGAGGAGGGCCTCGCAGAGGCGTGTGGTGGTGGTTTTTCCGTTTGAGCCGGTGACGGCGATGACGCGTGTGCCGTCGAGGTAGGTGCGGTAAGCGGCGGCGAGCTTGAGGAGGGCGTCGCCGGAGTCTTTGACGGCGATAAGGCCGAGGTCCGGCGGGAGGGCGGCGGGGAGTTTTTCGGGGCGATCGATGATGGCCAGGGGGGAGCCGGCGAGGGCGGCCTGCGTGATGTAGTCGTTGCCGTCGAGGCGCTCGCCGCGGAGGGCGACGTAGACCTGGCCGGGCTTGAGGGAGCGGGAATCGTTGGAGACGCCGAAGGGTCGGACGGCGGGGTCGGGGCGCGTGATCCAGGCGCCGGCGATGATGGACTTGATGTTCTCGAAGGTCCAGAAGCTCATGGGGTGCATCCGTGCGGGGCGAGGCTGAGTGTATGGGGCGGATGATTATCGAGTGGAGAGGATGGGAAGGTGCAAAGAGGGATGGGGGGTTCAAAATCGGTATGATCGGCGCGTGATGGCGGGAGGATCGCGATGATCGTGATGGGGCAGACGGGGACAAGCGGCGCGACGGGCGGCCCGGGCGCGGGGGAGGGCGAACCGGCGTCGATGGTGTCGACGTTCGAGAAGCTGTTCGACCCCCTGGTTTCGTGGGCGTATCACAACTGGTACAACGTGCTGGGGGCGGCGGTGCTGCTGTTCCTGGCGTGGGTGCTGTCGCGCTGGGTACGGCGGGCGGTGCTGCGGGGGCTGGAGCGCGCGCGGTTTGACCGGACGCTGGCGAAGTTTTTCGCCAACACGCTGCGCTGGATGGTGCTGGCGGTGGCGGTGCTCGCGTGCCTGGGCACGTTCGGCGTGAACGTGACGAGCTTTGCGGCGGTCTTGGGCGCGGTGGGGCTTGCGATCGGGCTTGGGTTCCAGGGGTCGCTGTCGAATCTGGCGGCGGGTGTTTTGCTGCTGGTGTTCAGGCCGTTCAAGATCGGGGATTCGGTGGTGGTGGGCGGGCAGACCGGGGTGGTGGACGGGATCGACCTGTTCACGACGAACCTGGATACGCCGGACGGGCGTCGGGTCATCATGCCCAACAGCGCGATCTTCGGGTCGACGATCGAGAACACGACGCACCACCCGGTGCGGCGGACGATGGTGCAGGTGACGGTGTCGGGGGCGGCGGACATCGGCGAGGTTCGGGCGATGTTCCAGGGGCTGGTCGAGCGGGTGACGCGCGAGGCGCCGGGGGCCAAGCGCGAGCCGGCGCCGACGGCGGTGATGACGGACATGGCGGGCGGGCTGGTGTGGCAGCTTTCGGTGTGGGGCGAGGGGGCGGCGCTGGGCGCGATCCGGGAGCGGTTGATCGAATTGACGCGGGACGCGATCGTGGAGATGAAGGCGGGCGTGCCGCGGCAGGTGATGGAGGTGGTGATGGTGGAAGAGACGAAGAGACGGAGAGACGAAGAGTCGAAGTGAAGAGGAGAAGGCACTGGGCACAGAGAAAAGAGACGGAGAGACGAAGAGACCAAGAGACGGAGTGGAAGAGAAGAAGGGTGGTCAAGTGGTCAAGTGGTCGGGTGGTGAAGTAAGCGGCGAAGCTGGCAAACACGGGTGAGCAGATTGGCGTTCGAGCGCGGCAGCGCGTGCATGAGGCGAGTGACATGAAGATCAAGCGAGCGGGTGTGCAAAGCGGCGTGCGGGGATTCTCGATCGAGGTGCCGAGCGCGACGGCACGGGGCGCGGCGGGGTGGAGTGCGGTTGCATGGGGGCTGTGCGCGTGGGGCGCGATTTCGCTTTCGGGCGTGGCGGCCGCGGGCGATGAGCATGTGCTGTGGTACGCCAAGCCGGCGGATGTTGAGTCGGGGTGGACCAATGCGCTTCCGATCGGCAACGGGCGGCTTGGCGCGATGGTGTTCGGCGGGGTGACGCTGGAGCGGCTGCAGCTGAATGAGGACACGGTGTGGGCCGGGCCGCCGGTGCCGGAACAGCCGGAGAGCGCGGCGGGGGGCGTGCAGGAGGCGCGGCGGCTGTTGTGGGAGGGAAAGTTCGCGGAGGCGGAGCGGGTGGTGAAGGAGAAGGTGCTCGGGCCGCGGATCAGCCCGCGGAGCCACCAGACGCTGGGCGATCTGTTTGTGGAGCTGGTCGACGCGGGCGGAAAGCCAGGGCTGTCGCGCGAGGTGAAAGGTTGGAAGCGGAGCGAGGTGGTGGCGCTGAAGGATGGCAAGGTCTCGACGCCGGCGGAATGGACGGGCGCGGCGTTTGATGATGCGAAGTGGGGCGGCGCGGAGGGGGAGAAGGGGCTGGGTATTCCCGAGCGATCGACGGTGGTGTTCCGCGCGGCGGTGGAGTTGAGCGCGGATGAGGCGGCGCTGGGGAACAAGGGCGCGGTGATCGAGCTCTCGCCGATCGACGACCAGAGCACGGTGTTCATCAACGGCGTGGAGGTCGGGAAGACAACGGCGTGGAACGAGTCGTTCAAGCTGGACATCAAGGGCGGGACGCTGAAGCCGGGGAAGAACACGATCGCGATCGCGGCGACGAACATCGGCGGTGTTGGGCGCATGGCGGCGCGGGTGAAGCTCGCCTCCCCCACTCCCACCGAGGGATACAGGCGCTCGCTGGACATGCGCACGGGCGAGGCGACGACGGAGTTTGTGCTGGGCGGCGTGCGGTACACGCGGCGGGTGGTGGCGAGCAAGCCGGGCGAAGTCGTGGCGATTGAGATCGAGGCCGATGCCGCGGGCGGGCTGAACTTTGATGCGTGGCTGTCGCGCCCGATGGATGCGCGGGTGGAGTCGGAGGGGAACGAGCTTCGGATGACGGGGCGGGCGTCGCAGGGCACGGACCAGAACGGGCTGGTGAAGCACCCGGGCGTGGCGTTCAGCGGCGTGGCGCGGGTAATCGCGCCGGGCGCGACGGTCAAGAGCGAGAACGGACGGCTGCAGGTGCGCGGCGCGACGAAGGCGGTGATCGTGCTGGCGGCACGGACGAACTACAACGCGGAGGACCCGACGCGGCCGCTGGCGGTTGATCGGGTGAACGCGTGCCGCGAGCAGATTGATCGCGCGGGGATCGACTACGCGAAGATTCGCGGCGCGGCAGCGGCGGACCACGGGTCGTTATACGGGCGCGTGGACCTGACGCTGGCGACGACGAAGAACAGCGAGGCGACGGACGAGCGGCTGGCAAAGGTTCGCGCCGGCGGGGCGGACGTCGGGCTCGAGGAGCTGATGTTCAATTTCGGGCGGTACCTCTTGATCGGGTCGTCGCGCCCGGGCGACATGCCGGCCAACCTTCAGGGGATCTGGAACGAGCACATCGATGCGCCGTGGAACGCGGACTATCACACGAACATCAATCTGCAGATGAACTACTGGCCAGCGGAGGTATGCAACCTGTCGGAGTGCGCTCTTCCGTTGTTCTGGTACATCGAGGGCGTGCGGCCGGCGGGGCGGGTGATGGCGACTCGGCTTGGTTCGAGCGGGTTTGCGATGGGGCACGAGGGTGACGCGTGGCTCTGGACGGGGGCGATCGGCGAGCCGGTGTACGGGATGTGGCCGCACGGCGCGGGGTGGAGCGCGACGCACTTCACGGAGCACTGGCGGTTCACGCGTGACAAGGAGTTTCTGGCCAAGCGCGCGTACCCGATGCTGCGTGAGTGCTGCGAGTTTTACCTTGGGTGGCTGTCGCCGGACCCCAAGACGGGTGAGTTGGTGAGCGGGCCGGAGACGTCGCCGGAGAATTCGTACCGGAAGAACGGCGTGGGCGGGACGCAGGCGATGGGCGGGGCGATGAGCCAGGAGATCATCGAGCAGGTCTTCCGCGATTTCCTTGAGTGCGGCGCGGCGCTTGGGATCAAGGACGACGAGTTTGCGCAGAAGGTGGGCGAAGCGCTGGACGCGCTGGCGCGGCCCTTGATCGGCAAGGACGGACGATTGATGGAATGGCGCGAGGAGTATGAGGAGCCGGAGCCGGGGCATCGGCATGTGTCGCACCTGTTTGCGCTGCACCCGGGGAGCACGATCACCCTCGACGGCACGCCGGAGCTTGCGGCGGCGGCGCGGAGGTCGCTGGAGTATCGGCTGAAGCACGGCGGAGCGCACACGGGGTGGAGCCGCGCGTGGCTGATCAACATGATGGCGCGGCTGCGTGACGGCGAGGCGGCGCACGAGCACGTGCGGCTGTTGCTTGCGAAGTCGACGCTGCCGAATTTGTTTGACAATCATCCGCCGTTCCAGATCGACGGGAACTTTGGCGCGACGGCGGGGATGGCGGAGATGCTGGTGCAGAGCCACGCGGGGGCGATCGATCTGTTGCCGGCGCTGCCTGGCGCTTGGAAGGACGGGAGCGTGAAGGGGCTGCGGGCGCGCGGGGCGGTGACGGTGGATGTGGAGTGGAAGGGAGGGAGGTTGGAGACGGCGACGCTGACGCCGGATGTGGATGGGGAGGTTGTGGTGAGGGCGGGCTGGCGGGTTTCGTGCGGGGGCGTGTCGGCAAAGGCGGGCGAGGGATTGAGGCTGGAGGGGAAGAAGGGGGAAAAACTGGTGGTGAAGCGGGCGGAGTAGCGGCGCGGGTAGAATGTGGTCGCTCTTTGACAACCCGTGCTCGCGGAATGAAGTTTGAGACGATTGAGCACCGCTCCGGAGAGCGGTGTCAGCAAGAAAGTGCACCGACCGCGGAATGCAGTCGGTGGCACGAAGCAATCCACACCGCTCTGGAGGGCGGTGCCACCAAGGAAGAGCAACGGCCGCGAAGGCGCGGTCGGTGGCACGAGGCAATCCACACCGCTCTGGAGAGCGGTGCCACCAAGGAAGAGCAACGGCCGCGAAGGCGCGGTCGGTGGCACAAAGAGAAGACCCGCCTCGGAGAGGCGGGCCACCAAGAGAAAAGCACAAGACCGCTTGTTTTTTTGGGGCCGAAATGGATTCGACCGGATCGGGAACGCTTGACGTGGCGCGTCCAGGAGCATGCTGGCCTGGTAAAAAGTATGCAAAAAATAATTGCTGAGCGTCCCTACGCTCTCGCGGCCTAATACAGGCCTCGCAATCCCCGCACGACGCCCGATGGTGCGGGGATTGAAGACATCGGGCTGGCCCTCGCGCGGTGCAACCGGGCGCGGGGGTGAGAAAACTCCGGGAGCTGGACCGGAGCGAACGCCGTGGGTGGCGGTCGTGAGGTCGAGATTAAATCACCCAACACACGCGTAGATGCGGCAGGCCGACGGTCTCGGGACGGGGGTTCGATTCCCCCCGGCTCCATTTTTTGTTTGTTTTGCTGGGCTCGGCGCTCGTCCGCAAGCCCTTGCTCTGGCCCGAATTGTGCGCCGACCCCGTGGTTTCGACTCCGGGGCGGTGCGTGTCATTTCGGGCCGAATCGGACGCTTGCTGCGCCGGATTCTGCGCCGCCGAGTTCTCGTGCCGGCGCGCGTGCCTGGTGGCCTTGTGGAACATCTCGTCGGGGACCGCCGTCGTGTAGTGGCGGAGCGCGACCGTCGGAGAGTGCCCGAGCCACTTGGCGGCGACGAATGCGGGGAAGTCCGTCGCAAAGTCGATCTCGGCACTCCGCCGAAGCGTCTGCCAGCAATCGTCGCAGAGTTCGACGCCGGCACGCTTGGCGATCGCCAGCATCTTGCGGCGGCGAGCCCCGGCGCCACGGATCTTGACGAGCTGGGTCTCACCCTCGGGGGCGTCGTCGAACCGTCGCAGGAGGAGCGCCGCCAGTTCGGGGACGATCGGGACGATGCGGCGCCCCTTGCCCGCGAACCGCTCCGTCTTCGGCGTACGGACGTGCAGCTTGCCGGCGCCGAAATCCACGTCGGACCAGGTCAGCAGGTGTGTCTCGCTCGGGGTCCGGAGCCCTGCGTACCGCGCGAGTCCGAGTAGGAGCGCCCATTCGGCGTCCGGCGCGGCGTCGATCATCCTGCCGATCTCCTCCTTGGTCACGTACCGCGTGTTTTGCGCCGCCGTCACCCCGCCCTTCATCGCCGCGAACGGGGAGCGGCTGATGAGTTCGCGTCGGACCGCTTCCGCGAAGATCGTCTTGGCGTTGCCGATGTGGGTCTTGCGGGCCGCCTCGGAGAGCGTGTCCATGCTCGCCGCCCACTTCGCCGCGGCGTCCGGAGTCACTTCATGAAGAGGGGTGACCTCGCCGAAGTGCGTGACGAGCTTCACCTTGGTCTGCTTGAGCTTCCGCTTGCTCTCGGGCTTCAACGACCGCGATTCGATGTAGGCGTCAATCCAGGCGCCGAGCGCCCGGCCTTCCCGCGGGCGCACGAGCCCGACACGGGCGAGCCGCTGGTGGAGAACATCGTCAAGATCGGCGACCCATGCAGCAGTGTCGCGGTCGGGGGCTTGCCTCGCGATCGAGGCGTTTACGAGCAGTTCAACGCGTGCGCGCACTGTCTCGGCCTGGCGCTTGTCGAGCCGCCCGAGTCGAATCGTGCGACGGCGCCCGCCGGCGTCCACGAAGAGAACCCGACGGAGCCCGGTCGCTTGTTCGGTCGTGACACTCGCCATGGGTCACTGTTCCTTCCGTGTCTTGCCCGCCCGTCTTGGAGTGAGCACGAGCCCCAGGTAGTTGCTCAGCTTGTCGATGTTCTCGCCCCGGAGGGGCTTTCCGCCCGCGACGAACCGTGACAGCGTCGATTCGGGGATCCCCGTCGCCTTGCTCACCGCGTAGCGGGTCTGGCCGCAGTGCTCAAGTGCGCTTCGGAGGGATTGGGTTACGCTCGGCATAGGTACAGTCTATCGATTTGCTTCGGTTAACGCAAGCGGCTGCTCCAAATTGATCTGCCCCCACGGTTCATACCACCGAGAGTGTTAGTTTAGGGATGCTCCCGACCCGGTGCAGAGCCGGGCGGAGCGCAGCGGAGCCCGGCTCTGCACCGGACGCCGCGACGATGGCCTCGGGGGCCGGCGGCAGGTAGCCCAGCGACGAGTGCGGCCGCGCCGTGTTGTAGTGCTTCCGCCACATCTCGATGAGCACCTTGGCCTCCTTCAGCGTGTAG
>JAEUJA010000282.1 GCA_016793195.1 Phycisphaerae bacterium | reverse complement strand
TGGCCGAGCTTTGGTTAGGATAGGATTGTCCAAGTGGCACGCGTGGCACGTCTCATCCTCGCATTCCTGCTCGTGCTGCGGTCCCTGCCCGGGATTGCGGCGGGGCCCTGCACGCCGATTTCCGGCGGGATGATGTCGCCGCCGGTGCCGTTGGCGATCGCCAATGGCGAGGCGGAGTCGTGCGGGGCGACGTGTCCGTGCTGCGTGGACAGTGTCCCGGCCGAGCCGGCGAGCGGCGGCGACGAAGGGATTCGCGCGTGCCGATGCGAACTTTCCCAGTCACAACCCACGCCATCCCCGCAGACCCCGCCGACGAATCCCAGCGGCGAACGCGTTCCGCTCTCGGCGCTGCCGCTGAGCGTGGCGAACCTCGGGGTTCCGGGGCCGAGCGCGGCCGCGCCGCGCGTGAACCGGCTCATGGGCGCGCCCAAGCGCTCGGGCAACTCCATTCAATCTGTCCTGTGCGTCTGGACGGAATAGCGGCGAGTTTCCCGAGCGCCATTGCGCGCTGAGTGAATCGTCGTTCCTTTCCGACCTTGTCGCGGCGGCCGCATCGGTGGGCCGCGGCTCCACTCTCGCATTCAGGACCTGATTCATGACAGCTTCCTTTGCCGGTTCGCGCCCGGGTGGCGCGGGATTGCAGCGTTGGCGCTCGCGCAAGCTCCTTGATCGAGTGAGCGAGCAACCCCCCGTGCGGCTCGCCGTTCTAATCGGCGCTCTCACGCTCGCGGGCTGCTCGCTCGCGCCCGACGGCGCGAGGGAGGAGCGGGAAAAGCTCGAAGCGGCGGGGGCGGCCTACGAGACGCCGGTCGAGAAGCGCGTGCTGCCGGAGCTGCCCGAGGCGCCGACGTGGCGCGAGGTGCTGCGTCGCGCGTTCCTCGCCAACGGCGACCTCGAAGCGGCGTACTTCGAGTGGAGCGCCGCGGTGCAGCGGATCGATGGTGCGTCGGCGTATCCCAACGCGAATCTGTCGCTGGGATTTGACTACATGTTCTCGGGCGAGCGCATGAAGTCCTTCGACCGCGCGACCTTCACCGCCGGCTTTGATCCCGCGATGAGCCTCACGCTCCCCGCCAAGGTCGAGCGGGCGGGCAGGCTGGCGCTCAGCGAGGCCCGAGCCGCGGGTGAGCGGTTCCGCGTCGCAAAGTTCGAGCTCCAGCGCCGGGTGCTGAGGGCCTGGGCCGACTACCTGCTGCGGGAGCGCACCATCGCGCTGCGGGAGCAGGACCTGGTCCTGCGCCGTGTCATGGTCGACGCGGCGGCGCGGGGCGCGGGGGCGGGCGTGCCGTTGCGTGAAGCTCAGGCGGCGGAGCTCGAACTCCGCATGAGCGAGAACGAGCTGCTCGGGCTGCGGAGCGAGCACGAGACGGCCCGCGCGACGCTCAACGCGCTCCTGGGGCGCGAGGCGACCGCGCCGCTGGGCGCCTCGGGCTTGGAGTCCGAGGTTCGGGCGCTCCCGGGCGACGACGCGATGATGCTCAGGGCGGCGGCCGACGTCTTCCCCGAAGTGGCGGCGATGGCGCGCGAGGCCGAGGGACGGGCCGACGCCCTCGAGCTGGCGCGGATGCGATGGGTCCCCGACATCAGCCCTACGGCGTCGCTCACGGGCACGCTCTCGCAGGCGCTGGGCGCGATGATCACGCTCCCGACCACGGCGGCGAGCATCCGCGCCGGCATCAAGGAGGCCGAGGCGAATCTGCGGGCCTCGCGGGCGATCCTGCGCCAGCGTTCCTCGGATCGCGTGGGCGAGTATGTTTCCCTGCTGGTGATGTACCGCAACGCGCAGCGGGAGCGTGCGTTCCTTGAAGGAGCGATCCTCCCCGCGGCGACGAGATTGAGCGAGGTCGACGCGAGGGCGTACGCGATCGGCGCGGCGAGTTTCGCGGAGGTCATCGAGAGCCGCCGCACGCTGCTGAAGGTCCGCGAGCTGGTCGCGACGGCGCACGCGGAGATGGACAAGGCCGTCGTCGAGATCGAGTGTTGCCTGGGCATCGACATCGAGACGATCGCGGCGGACCGGACTAGCCACAGCGCGCCGGAGACCGCGTCACGCCATGAAGCCGCGGCGAGCGTTCAGAATCCGAAGGGGGGCGACCATGTCCACTGAGACGACGGTCAGGGCACGCGGCGGGCGATCGGTGCTGTTCGTGTTCCTGCCCGTGATTGCGGTGGGGGGAATCTACGTCGGAATGCGCTGGCACACGACCATTGAGCGCTGGCTCGTGCCGCGGGCGGGAAATGGCTCGTCCCTCGATGTCACGGGAACGCACGACGGCACCTCCGCGCCCAACCCGAGTGGACGCGGCGCGGTGCAAGGCGCGAAGCAACTGTGGACCTGCGGCATGCACCCGCAGGTGATCCAGGATCGGCCCGGCGAGTGTCCGATCTGTCACATGAAGCTCACGCCGCTGGCGGGCGGCGATGCGGCTGGTGATACACATGGCGGCGCCGGCGCTTCCTCCGGCGCGGTTTCCATTGATCCAACCGTCGTGCAGAACATGGGCGTGCGCACCGTGCTCGCGACGCGGGGCACGCTTGCACGCCGCGTGCGTGCCATGGCGACCATCGCCGAGCCCGAATCGGCGCGCACCGACATCAACCTCCGCGTGTCGGGGTGGATCCAGGAGCTTTACGCGGACACCGACGGCATGGCGGTGCGCAAGGGCGAGCCGCTCTTTGACCTTCACAGCCCGGACCTGCGCCAGGCGACCGAGGAGCTCATCGCGGCCCGGCGCGCACTCGGTTCGATCGCCCCCGGATTGCCGGGCGACCCCGACGCATCGGACTCGGCGGGCGCCTCGCTGGTCGCCGCCGCCGAGGCGCGCCTGCACGCGCTCGGCCTCTCGCCGGAGCAGGTCTCGCAGCTCGGCGCGATGAATCACGCGCCGGCCACGGTCTCGATTGTCTCGCCCGTCGACGGCGTGGTGGCCGGAAAGACCGACGTGTACACGGGCTCGAGCGTCATGGCCGGTCAATTGGTGCTGCGCCTGGCCGATCGATCGATCATGTGGGCCGAAGCGCGAGTGCCCGAGGGTTCGCTCCGCCACATCAAGCTCGGGCAGCGCGCCGGTGTTCGCGTGGACGCCGTCGACGGCGAGCCGATCCTGGGCGAGGTCGTGTTCATCCACCCGAACCTCGACGACATGACGCGGACCGCGCTGGTGCGCGTGTCGGTGCCGAATCCGGCGGGACTGTTGCGCGTGGGGATGTTTGCCCGCGCGGAGTTCGACGCCGGCTCTGGGGAGCCGGTGGTCATCCTGCCGCGCGAAGCGATCATCGACACGGGAGAGTCGCGGATCGTGTTCGTGAGCCGCGGCAAGGGTCGATTCGAGCCGCGGCGAGTCGAGATCGGGGCCTCGGGCGACGGCGGTTTGATTGAGGTTCTCTCGGGTGTCGCGCCCGGCGAGGCCGTCGTCTCCAGCGGGCAGTTCCTCATCGATTCCGAAAGCCGATTGCGAGAAGCGATCGCCAAGTTCCTGAGCCATGGCGCCGATGCGCCGATGAACCCGTTGACCCCGGCGATGCCCGGTGCGCCAGAAGCACCCGTATCACTGTCGCCGGAATCGTCGTCGGCAACGGCGCCGGCCGCGCCGACCGCGCGCGACGCCAAGGCGCCGGCGGAATTGGTTGAAAAGGTGGTCGCCGAGTACCTGGCGATCGCCGAGCCGTTCGGGAAGGAGTTGCCCAACACACCGCCCGCGGCCACGGACTCGCTGCTCTCTGCGATCGACGCGCTCGCCGTCAAGGCTGAAGGAAAGGATGCGGCGCGTCTCACGAACACGGCCCGCGAGGCGACTCTCGCGATGCGGTCGCAATCGACCGAGAAGCAGCGCGAGCTGTTCAAGGCGGTGAGTGCCGCGGTCATCGCGATCGTGGACGCCATGCCTCCGAGCGACGCCGGGCGGGCCGATCTCTTCGTCGCCAACTGCCCGATGGCCAAGGCCGACTGGCTCCAGCGTGGCGAAGACCTGGGCAATCCGTTCTACTCAGAAGACATGACTGAGTGCGGCTATATCGTGCGCCGCGTTGGCGAGAAGCCCGGTGAGGGAGGCAACCGATGATCGCACGCATCATCGAGCTCTCGATCCGAAACCGCCTCATGGTGTTGATGCTCACGGCGGTGCTCGTCGCGTCGGGGCTGTGGTCGATCTTCCACATCCGCCTCGACGCGATCCCCGATCTCTCCGACGTGCAGGTGATCGTCACGACCGAGTACTCCGGCCAGAACCCCGAGGTGGTCGACCAGCAGGTGACGTACCCGCTCGCCAGCGCCATGCTCGCCGTGCCCGGTTCGACCGTCGTCCGCGGCTACAGCATGTTCGAGCAGTCATTCGTATATGTGCTCTTCGAGGACGGGACCGACATCTACTGGGCCCGCAGCCGCGTGCTTGAGTATCTCAACTTTGCGCGCGACCGGCTGCCCGAAGGCGTGGAGCCCAAGCTCGGCCCGGACGCGACGGGCGTCGGCTGGGTGTATCAGTACGTTCTGAATCCCGGCTACTACAGCCCCGATCATCCCAGGGGGCTGTGGCGCGACTCGGAGCGTGATCGGTGGTACGCGAGCGTCGACGAGGCGCCCCGCGATCGGCGGGAGATGCTTGTGCGCGTGCGCGCATTCGACAGGCCCGGCGTCGATCCCATCACCGACACGCCGCTCGCGCCCGCGGATCTCGACCTGGCACAGCTCCGCGGCCTGCAGGACTGGTACCTGCGCTACCCGCTCACCTCCGTCGAGGATGTCTCCGAGGTCGCCTCGATCGGCGGATTCGTGCGCCAGTATCAGGTCGTGCTCGATCCTCTCAAGCTGCAGGCCTATCGCCTTGCGATTCGCGACGTGATGATGGCCGTCCAGCGATCCAACAACGACGTCGGCGGCTCGGTGATCGAGCTCGCCGAGAACGAGTACATGGTCCGAAGCCGCGGCTATCTCAGGGGGCTCGAAGACCTCGCGAAGGTGCCCGTCGCGCTGGGCGCGGGCGGCACGCCCGTCATGCTCGGCGATGTCGCGACGCTCCAGGTCGGCGGCGAGATGCGCCGCGGCGTGGGCGAACTCGACGGGCGCGGCGAAGCGGTGGGGGGGATCGTCGTCGCCCGCTTCGGCGCCAACGCCCACAAGGTCATCGCCGACGTGAAAGCCAAGCTCGCATCGCTCGAGGACGGCCTGCCGCCCGGTGTTTCGATCAAGGCCACCTACGACCGATCGAGCCTCATCAACCGCTCCGTCGCCACGCTCCGCGACACGCTCGTCGAGGAGATCATCGTCGTCGGGCTCGTGTGCATCCTCTTTCTGCTCCACATGCGCAGCGAACTGGTCGCGGTCTTCGTCGTGCCATCGAGCGTCGTCGCGGCCCTGCTCGTCATGCACCTCTTGGGGATCAACGCCAACATCATGTCGCTTGGCGGCATCGCGATCTCGATCGGCGTCGTGGTCGATTCGGCGGTCATCATGGTCGAGAACGGGCACAAGCATCTCGACCGCGAGGAAGAGCGCCTCGCCGCGGGGCTCCCGCCCACGCCGCGCCTCGACATCATGACCGCGGCAGCCAAGGAAGTCGGCCCGCAGCTTTTCTTCTCGCTCCTCATCATCACGGTGTCCTTCCTCCCGGTGTTCGTGCTCGGGGGCGAGGCGGGCCGGCTGTTCAAGCCGCTGGCATTCACCAAGACCTTCTCCATGGCCGCCGCCGCCCTGCTCTCGATCACCATCATCCCGGTGCTGATGTACTACTTCATCACCGGGCGCGTGCTTCCCAAGCGATGGGGGGCCGCGTCGAACGCGGCTATTACGCTGGGCGCGATGCTGCTGCCCGGGCTGGCGCTGTACCTGCTCGCGTCGGGCCTGCCGCGTCTCGAGGCCTATCGCTGGTGGATCGCGGGCGGTTGGGCGGTGCTCATGGCGATGCTGCTCCTGCCCCAGAAGATCATCCACGAGAGTCACAGCCCGATCAGCCGCGTGCTGCAGTGGCTCTACAGCCCTGCGTTCCGCGTCGCGATGGCGCACCCGTACCTGATCCTCGTGCTCGCCGCGGGCGCCCTGGCCTCGACGTGGTACCCGATCTCGAAGATCGGCACGGAGTTCATGCCGCCGCTCGACGAGGGCGACTTGCTCTATATGCCCACGACCGATCCCTCCATCAGCGTGACCAAGAGCAAGGAATTGCTGCAGCAGACCGACAAGCTCATCAAGACTTTCCCCGAAGTGCTGAGCGTGCACGGCAAGATCGGACGGGCTGAAACCGCGACCGACCCCGCGCCGCTCTCCATGATCGAGACGGTGGTGCAGCTCAACCCGGATCACACCCAGTGGCGCACGCGCCGCCCCGAGTTCTTCTTCGACACTTGGCCCGAGTGGCTCCGCTCGCTCATGCACGCGACCTTCTGGCCCGCCGAACGCCCGATCACCACCGAGGAGCTCAAGTTCGGCTGGCAGGACCCGGACGGCACCATGCACCCGGGGCTCAACTCCGTCGTCTCGTTCCCCGGCATGGCCAACGCCTGGCCGTTCCCCATCGAGAACCGCATCAACATGCTCGCCACGGGCATCAAGACACCCGTGGGCATCAAGATCATGGGCCCGGATCTCAAGGTCCTCTCCGACTTCGCCGACCGTGCCGCGACCGTGGTCCGCTCGATCGACGGCACGGTGTCCGCCTACGCCGAGCGGACCTTCGGCGGGTACTACGTCGACATCGACATTGACCGCGAGGCGGCGGCACGCTACGGGCTCACGATCTCCGACGTGCAGGACGTCATCCAATCTGCGATCGGCGGTATGAACGTCACGGCCACCGTCGAGGGCGCCGAACGCTATCCCCTCAACATCCGCTATCACCGCGACTATCGCGACGATGTCCCGGCGCTCAAGCAGGTGCTCGTCACAGGTTCGATGGCCGGGCCCGGCGGCGAACGCCCGCAGGTGCCCCTCGGCCAGATCGCCAGGATCAGCCTCACGCCCGGCGCGCCCATGATCCGCAGCGAGAACGCCCAGCGCACCGCGTGGGTCTTCGTCGACATCGCGGGGCGCGACCTGGGCGGCTACATCGCCGAGGCCAGGCGTGCCGTCGCCAGAGACGTGCCACTCCCGCCGGGCTACACGCTCGTCTTCTCCGGCCAGTTCGAGCTCTGGGAGAAGACGCTTCCGCGCCTGATCGCCGCCAGCGCCCTGGCGATCGTCATCATCGTGTTCCTGCTGTACGCCGGCAGCCGCTCCTGGTTCCGCGTCGGCGTGGTCATGCTCGCCGTGCCGTTCAGTCTCATCGGCGCTTTCTGGTTCCTGCACGCGCTGGAGTTCAACCTGTCGCTGGCGGTCGTGATCGGGCTCATCGCGCTGGCGGGCCTCGACGCCGAGACCGGCATGGTGATGCTCCTTTACCTCGACAACAGCTACGAGCGATTCCGCGAACAGGGGCGCCTGAACGGCGTCGCCGATCTTTACGAGGCCGTGCATGACGGCGCGGTCAAACGCATCCGTCCAAAGGCCATGACCGTCGCCGCCACGTTCATCGGGCTGGTGCCGCTCCTCTGGGCCCAGGGTTCCGGCGCCGACACCATGCGTCGCATCGCCGCCCCGATGATCGGCGGCCTGCTCGTCAGCTTCCTGATGGAGTTGCTCGTGTACCCGATCGTGTTCTTTCTTGCCAAGCGCTGGTCGCATCGCCGCGAGTTTCGAGCCCGGAACCCAGCGGGAGGCGTGCGAGAATAGTGCCGAAAGCGTCGTCGAGGCCGCACTGGGCGATGGCCATTGCCGCCGTGCCCGGAGCTGCGGTCGAGGGCCCAGGGCTCGCGTGCGCGACACGCCGGTGCGTCGCCCCAGACGCCCTTCAGGTCGCCGAGATCAACGACGCGGAGGTTGGGAACGCACGACCGTGAGCCCGCTCAGTTCATCACCGCCGAGACGATGGTGACGTCGTCGGAGAGGGCGATGCGGTCCGGGTAGCTGGCGGCCTCGGGGGGCACGGCGAAGTTGAGGAGGGCGTCGAAGAGGGCGGCGACGTCGCGGTCGGGGCCGGTGGAGTTGGCCAGGGCGGCGAGGATGCGTTCCAGGCCGAATTCGTCGCCGTTGGAGTCCTGCTGCTCGGCCAGGCCGTCGGAGTAGAGGATGAGGCGCGAGCCCTTGGGGAAGGGGATTTCCTCGGCGGCGTAGTCGGTGGCCGCGTCGACGCCCAGGGGGATGCCGCCCTGGGCGAAGACGCGCGAGGCGGGCTGATCGGGGAACTTGACGAGCCAGTGTCCGTGGCCGGCGTCGACGAAGGTGAGTTGTCCGGCGGCGGGGTCGATGACGCCGACCCAAAGCGAGATGAACTGTCCTTCGTGGGAGTGGGCGGCGACGTGCTGGTTGACCTCGATGGCGGCTCGGGCGGGGTCCGGGTTCATGCGAAGCGAGGCGTTGAGGTGGGCCTGGGCGGTGGCCATCAGGAGCGCGGGTCCGACGCCCTTGCCCGAGACATCGCCGAGCAGCAGCGCGACGCGACCGCCCTGAAGCGGAAAGATATCGACGAGGTCGCCGGCGACGAAGCGGCCGGGGCGTGAGCGGAGCGCGTACTGGATGGGGCCCAGGTTGCCGCTGGGCTTTGGCATGATGAGGCGCTGGGCGCGGCGCGCGGCGTCGAGGTCGGCCTCCATCTGTTTCTGGCGGCCGGTGAGTTCGAGGCGCTTGAGGTTGGCCAGGGCCAGGCCGCAGATGCGGGCGATGGCCTGGCAGAAGGCGGGCGCATCGGCCTGGACGATGCCGGCGCCGGCGGCCCGCTGCTCGGAGCGGCGCGCGTCGAGGTAAAGGAAGGCGACGGCGGCGGAATCGACCATGACGGGGGCGCAGATGGCGGCCTGGATTCCGAGGGACATGACCGACTGGCCGTAGTCCTGCACGCCGCTGTCCTCGTCGAGCCTGACGACCTGTCCGGCGGTGGCGGCCTCGATGAGGGAGCGGCTGAAGGTAAAGGCGGATTCGCCGGTGGCGGACTGGCCGCGGGAGGCGACGAGCTCGACCTGGCTGGCGCCGAGGGCGTCGAAGGTGGTGGCGCGCCGGACGAAGGCGGCGCGGGCGAAGCCGGTGCCGGCCATGAGGGCGTCGAGCACGGTGGCGGCGAGCTGCTGCTCGGTGGTGGCGGCGGTGATGGACGCGGCGCAGTCGATGAGGAGTTCGAGGCGGTGCTGAGCGCGGAGCATCAGCTCGGCCTGGGGGACGCGGTGGATGCGGGTGCTGACGACTTCGGCGTCGGCCTGGGTGGTGAGCATCCGCGCGGCGGTGTTGGGTCCGCCGATGCGGAAGGAGAAGGGCCCGAGACGGATGACGTCGGCGTCGTTGAGGGGGGCGGACTCGCCGGGGGGGACGTGAACGCCGTTGAGGTATGAGCCGTGCTTGCTGCCCATGTCGGTCAGGATCCATGAGCCGCCCATGTAGGCGATGGAGGCGTGTCGGCGTGACACGGACTGATCGGGGAGGACGGCGTCGCATCCGGACTGTCGGCCGATGACGGTGACGCGATCGGAGGACGCGATGATGCGGTCGGCGGGGGGGCCACCGACGGGCTCAAGGCGGATGGTTCGGATGATCGCGGAGTTGGCCATGACGGGGAGCGGATGATACGGGGGATGGGGCGGGCGTGGGGCGCGAGCGCGCACGGGATAGTGGTCGGCGGCGCGGCCATGCAAAGAGATGCATCTCAGTGCGTGGCGGGCGCGCCCTTGAGCAGAAAGACTCGGGTTTGTCCGGGTTCGAGGTCGATCTGTGCGGCGTGGCCGGCGGTTATCGGGGTGACGGTGGAGAGGGCGAGTGGGGGGTCTGAAATTGTGAGCTCGCGGTCAATCGTGAGTCCGGGCGGGAGCGTAATGGCCGCTGGCGCGGCGCCGGGCGGCGTGACGGCGGTGCTGAGGCGGACGGCGACGAGCACGGATTGATCGGTGGTGGCGCGGAGGCAGGCCCAGACGCGCGGGTCGGAGGATTCGAGGGCGCGGTAGCCGCCGCGGCGGAGAGCGGGAGTTTCGCGGCGGAGCTTGATGAGCGAGCGGTAGGTTTCGAGGAGCGAGCCCTTGACGTTGAGTTGCTCTTCGACGGAC
Source organism: Phycisphaerae bacterium (assembly GCA_016793195.1). GTDB lineage: Bacteria > Planctomycetota > Phycisphaerae > Phycisphaerales > UBA1924 > JABWBC01. The sequence goes on along the minus strand of JAEUJA010000282.1, from coordinate 3,479 downwards.
TTGCCGTCGTGGTCCTTGGAGTATCGGCGGGCGCTGGCCTCGGCGTGGCGTGCGAGGTAGTTGGTCATGGGGAAGGAGTCGACGGCATTCCACTTGAATGGCTCGCGCCGGGGGATGTCGTTGGCGTCGGAGCCGAATTTGCCGGCGGCGCCGAGCATGCCCAGTTCATCGCCGAAGTAGATCACGGGCGGGAAGGGCTGGGTGAGCAGAACGCCGGCGGCGGCCTTGAGCCTTGGCGCGGTTCGTGGCGTGGTGGCGTTGACGGCGGGGGCGAGTCGATCGACGTCGTGATCGCCGAGCGTGACGAGAAAGGTGCGTGCGGGCTCGTCCGTGGCGGGGGACGCGAGGATCGCGCTGATGGCGGATTCGACGGCGGTGTGGAGTGCGGCGGCGCTGGACGTGCGGATTGCCTCGCGGGCGGCGAAGAGGAAGGGCTTGGCGAAGGTGGCGTCGTGGGCGGGGTGGAGGTCCGTGCCGTAGGTCTCCCACTTGGCCTGCTCGGCGAACGTGATGACGTCGGGGCGGGCGGCGCGGAGTGCTTGTTTCCAGGGCTTCCAGAAGGTGTCGATGTTGTAGCCCCAGCCGTCGGGGCCGTCGGGGTAGCGGGCCCAGACGTGGTCGAGGCGATAGCCGTCGACGGCGGCGGCGCGGTCGGGGTTGCCGAGCTGGTCGCGCGGGTCGAGCCATTTGAGCGACCAGCGCGTGACGAGGTCGCGTGGGCCGGCGTTGCGGAGATCGAAGAACGCAAATCGAACTCTCTGGCCGGTGCACATGTTGTATTCGTAGCCGAACGGTGTGCCCTTGGCAGCGTCTTTGATCGCGATGAAGCCTGCGAAAGGTGACGCGGGGTTGGTGGTGGCGTCGCGGCAGAGGTCGCTGTCGCGGTTGATGCCGTACGCGACGAGGTCGATGAATACGCGGAGATTGGCGGCGTGCGCGGCGCGGTTGAAGTCGAGGAATTGGGATTCGGTGCCGAAGGCGGGGTTGACGCGGTCGGCCTCGGCGTGCTGATAGCCGTGATAGGCGGGGGAGGGGAAGACGGGCGTTGACCAGATGCCGGTGACGCCGAGGGTAGAGAGGTAGGGGATGGCGGCGGACATGCCGCGGAAGTCGCCGTCGCGGAAGGGGTCGGCGTCGGCGCGGGCATGTGCGTCGGGGCTGGCGGGATCGTGGTCGGAATCGCGCCAGGCGATGGGCATGACCTGGTAGAGGATGTCGTCGGCGAGCGGGCTCTTTGACCAGGGCGCGGCGTCGGCGGGACGGATCACGGTCGATTCCGGGGTGGGTTGGGGTTGGAGCGTTTGGGCGTGGGTCGGTGATAACGAGAAGCACGCGGCGAATGCGAGGGCGAGGCCAAAGATGCGTGTTTGCGAGGTGGGCTTGATGGAGCGGGCCTGACGCACGAGAAGAGCGTAGCAGGTGCGGGCCGGGAACCTGATTCCGGCTGTGCGCTCGTCCTTTCGAGATAGAAGCGCATGTAGGCGCGGGATTCGATTACTCCAGGAGCATTAAGAGGTCGTAGCTGATCCAGGCGCTGGGATCGCGGTAGGCCCAGATGACGTGGTTGTCGTCGTTGATGCCGACCAGGCGGCTGTTCTTCTGTGAGTAGCGATCGGGCGCGAAGCGGTGCACGGGCTGGGCGGTCGCGTCGTTCTCGGGGTATTCGGCGCGCCAGGTCTGTTTGGTGGTGCTCCAGGTGTAGACCGTGACGCGGCCTGATTCGTTGGTTCCGACGAAGTTGAGCGATTGCTCGCTCTGATTGAACCAACTGTCGATGGCGACGTTGGTGTCCCAGGCGGTCTGGCCCTCGCCGATGGAAGAGACTTCCCAGTTTCCTGCGCCGAGCTCGGGGGCCCACCAGAGCGTGATGAGGCGGCCGGAGTTGTCGAGGCCGGTCATGTTGAAGGCGTTCCACGAGGTGATGAAGGAGGAGACGTTTCCGGCGAAGGGATCGGCGCCGATCCAGGCGGTGAGGTCGGTGCTCTGCCAGCCGACGAACTCGGGACTGGTCCAGAGGGTCCAGACGTGGCCGTTCTCGTCAACGCCGGTGATGTTGTGGCTTCCCCATGGGCTGACGAAGGCGGAGATGTTGCCGGCGAACGCCGGTGAGGCGTTGTTCTTGTGAGTGAGTTCGAGGGAGAGGTTGAAGACATAGGTGAAGGAGAAGGGGTTGTGGATGGTGTTCTGGAGTTGCCCGACGAGCATCACGTTGCCGCCCTCCTCGCGAAAGGCGAGGATGCACATTTTGTCGGGGCGGACGAGGACGGTCATGTCGTGCGAAGGATCGAGGTGTGACGAGTATGCGTCTCCGTTGAAATCGGTCAGTTGAATCGGGCGTTCTTCCCAGAGCCAATAGGGCTTTCGGGTGGTCAGACCGTCGACTTCGGGGAAGCTGGCGACGTGGGCGGGGAGTCTTGCGGAGTTGACACCTGCAAACTGGGGGCGGTTGGTGAGTGGATCGACCCAGCCGATGAGGGCCGCGTCACCCTCAAAGCGATCATCGCCGTAGGCGGCGTAGCGCAGTTTCCACTGGCCGTCGCCCTCGTCGATGGCGAGAGTGATTCGTCCGAGTTGATTGACGAAGGCGGTGGCGGTCCAGGTGCTGCCGCTGGCGGTGGCGGGTGTGGCGCCGGGCGCGGGCGTGGTGAGTCGAGAGTCGAAGCCGGCCTTGAAGTAACGGACGCGGACCGGGTGGGATGGATCGGGGTTGCTGACGATGAAGCCATGGTCGGGAGCAAAGGAGACGGTTGTTGAGATGGAGGATGCGCCGAAGTTGGTGCGGTAGGTTGGGATGGCGCCATCGGCGGCGTCGGAGCTTGTGCCGCTCTCGGGGTTGAAGATCTGGAGCGTGCCGATGGTCCAATACCAGTGCTCGCCGGCGTACTTGCTCTTGTCCTCGGCTTGGAACCAGAGGAGACGGCCGTCGGAGTCGAGCGCCTTGGGCCAGAGCGTGTCGGCGTAATCGACATCGGCGACGGCGAAGAGCGTGGTGAGCGTGGCATCGGTGGCGCGCCTGACGAAGGACTTGGTGGCGTAGTCCACGCCGACGATCACGCCGTCGTCGGTGATGGCGGCGGCATTCTGGATCGAGGCGATTTCTTCGACGCCCGTGCTCACACGATAGAGCATCGTGGTCCAGGTGCGGTCGTTGGTTTCGGCGTTGTAGGTGTCGAGGCGGCGGCCGACGGCGCCGTACGCGGAATGCGCGTGGTATTCACCCTGCCAGAGGTAGGTGGCGGTGCCGGCGTCGATCCTCCAGATGGTGCGGTTGACGAGCTGGTTGGGCGTGCCGGAGTTGTTGCGGAGGCGTTCGACGAGAACGGAGCCGTCGGCGAGGATGGCGCGCGGCGTCATGGCTGCGTCGAAGGTCCAGCCGTGGGGAGTGCCGACGTAGGACGTGATGGCGGCGGAGAGATTGGTGAGCGAGCCGCTGGAGAACATCCAGGCGGCGCCGGAGCGGCTAATAAGGACGCGGCCGG
>JAEUJA010000132.1 GCA_016793195.1 Phycisphaerae bacterium | reverse complement strand
TGGCGGAGCTGAACGACATCGAGACCAAGATTCTGACGGCCGAGGACCCGGTCGAATACGACATCGACGGGCTGTGCCAGTGCCAGGTGAACACGGAGGTCGGGACGACGTTCGCCAAGCTGCTGCGCAGCTTCCTGCGTCAGGACCCGGACATCATCCTGGTGGGCGAGGTGCGCGACCTGGAGACGGCGCAGATCGCGGTGCAGGCGTCGCTGACGGGGCACCTGGTGCTGAGCACGCTGCACACCAACGACGCGCCGAGCTCGATCATCCGTCTGCTCGATCTGGGAATGGAGGCTTTCCTCCTGACCGCGACGATCGAGGGCGTGGTGGCGCAGCGCCTGGTGCGGATGGTGTGCACCAACTGCAAGGAGCCGTTCTCCCCGACCGAGGAGCAGCTCATGGAGCTGTCGCTGACGCCCGAGATGGTGCGTGGGCGCCGGTTCATGCACGGCAAGGGGTGCGACCGCTGCAACGGGTCGGGGTACAAGGGTCGGATGGCGTTGTACGAGATCATGACGCTCGACGACGAGATGCGTGATCTCATCATGAAGCAGGCCAGCACCGCGGTGCTGCGCGACCACGCGAAGAAGCGCGGGATGCGCACGCTGCGCGAGTCGGGGCTGATCGCGATCTACGAGGGTCAGACGACCATCGACGAGGTGGTGCGCGAGACGATCGCGGAGGAATAGGCGGCGCGGGTCGGAGTGCTTCGTCCCGCCGCCGCACGTTCGGGTTCGTGAACCAGCCGGGCCATTGGCCCGGCGTGTGTGGAGACGGGTGTCATGGCCACGTTCGCGTATGAAGCGCTCAATGCCGCCGGGAAGCCCCAGAAGGGGACCATCGAGGCCGCCAGCAGCGAAGAGGCGGTGCAGCGCATCAAGGCGCAGGGGTTCTTCCCGACCTCGGTGAAGGAATCCAAGGGGAAGAAGACGGGCGTCCCCGGCGCGGCCGACGCGGGCAAGAAGCCCAAGAAGAAGAAGAAGGGCGGCGGGGGCATCTCGTTCGGCGGCGTGGGGCAGAAGCAGCTCACGCTCTTCACGCGTCAGCTCTCGACGCTGCAGGACGCGGGCCTGCCGCTGCTGCGCTCACTGCAGATCCTGGAGGGGCAGCTCAAGCCCGGCACGCTCAAGGGCGTTCTGCAGGGCGTGTGCGAGGAGGTCGAGGGCGGCTCGTCGCTCTCCGAGGCGTTCGGCAAGCACCCCCGCGCGTTCGATCGGCTGTACGTCAAGATGGTGGCGGCCGGTGAGATCGGCGGCGTGCTGGACGTCATCCTGCAGCGCCTGGCCGAGTTCATGGAAAAGAGCCAGCGCCTGAAGCGGAAGATCAAGGGCGCGATGGTGTACCCGATCGTCGTGGTGGTCATCGCGGGCCTGATCCTGACGGGCATCATGGTGTTCATCATCCCGAAGTTCGAGGAGATCTTCACGGACTTCGGCGTGAAGCTCCCCGCGCTGACGCGCTGGCTGATCGAGACCAGCCGCTGGGTCGCGGGCACCAACGCGGGCCAGCAGGTGCCCGGGTGGGTGTTCATGATCATCGCGCCGTTCGCGCTCTGGATTTTCTTCAAGCTGGTGCGCAAGGCCGGGCCCGGGCGGGCGGCGACCGACACGCTGATCCTGTGGGTGCCGGTGTTCGGCAAGCTGATCCGCAAGACGTCGATCGCACGCTTCACGCGGACGCTGGGCACGCTGATCTCCGCGGGCGTGCCGATCCTCGAGGCCATCACCATCACGAAGGAGACCTCGGGCAACTACGTCTATGAGAAGGCGCTGGGGAAGGTCCACGACTCGATCCGCGAGGGCGAGTCGTTCGCCGGCCCGCTCCGCGAGAGCAAGACCTGCGACGCCATCGTCGTCAACATGATCGACGTCGGCGAAGAGACGGGCGAGATGGACGGCATGCTGATGAAGATCGCCGACAACTACGACGAAGAGGTTGACGTCGCTGTCGCGTCGCTGGTCAGCCTGCTGGAGCCCTTGATGGTCGTGATGCTGGGCGGCATCGTCGGCACCATCGTCGTGGCCATGTTCCTCCCGCTGGTCGCCATGATCGAGTCCCTGCAGGGCGGCAACAAGTAGCGAGGCCTCCTTTTCCCCCGGGGCGAGGGGGGCGGTTTCGGGCTCTTACGCACGAGCAGACACCATGCGACTGAACCGACCGACAACCATGACTCCCACGACCGGCCCGGGCGGGCGCGCCGGGTTCACGATCATCGAGCTGCTCGTCACGATCGGCGCGCTGGCGCTGCTCATCGGGCTGCTCATCGTGGGGCTCCAGAAGGGCGTGCTTTTGGCCAAGGGCTCGGCCGACGCCCAGACCGCCCGCGCCATCAAGCTGGCGATCGACAAGTTCAAGCAGGATTTCCAGTTCCTACCCCCCATCGTGAAGGACGTGCGCTATTCGCTCTGGCTCGAGGACCACCCGCTCATCCCCGGCGAGAAGCGCGTCGCGGTCTATCTCCCGCAGCGGACCTCCTCGGGCGGGTTCAGCAAGGACTGGAAGGACCTTCGCGGCGACGACCTCTCGAACCCCGACGACCCCGACAAGCGCTACAGCAACGCCAGCCTCGCGTACTACCTGGTCGGCGCGCTGGACGCGCCCGTCAACAGCGCGGTGAAGATCCCGATCGACGGGGTCGCGGGCCCGGGCATGGTCGCGCCGATGGTTGATGGCGCGTTCAAGGTGCCGGCCGCCATCAAGGACATCAACCAGAAGCCGGTGAGCAAGCGCACCGGGCGGGTCTACGAGCCGCTGGTCGATACCAGCCGCTCGGGGCTGCGTCTGTACCGCGACACCAGCGACGCCGCCGGGGCGAAGCTCGAATTGCAGGACCGCAACGGCGTGGCGTTCCGCTACTACCGCTGGAAGCAGGGCGAGCGGAATCAGTCGAGCGGCAAGCCCGTCATCAAGGACGTGAAGGACCTCAACGTGCCTGTGGTGGTGGGGGACCCCGCGCTGGACCCGCTCTTGCGTGAGGCCGAGTACGCCGTCGTCGGCGCGGGACCCAACCGCGTCTTCGGCGACGAATCGATCGCGGTGCTGGCGCAGGAGCTTGGGATGAGCACCACGGACGGCGACGAGCGTCTCCGCCAGATGGCGCGCGAGGACAATGTGGTGGAGGTGGGCCGATGAACGACTCCCGCGTCCATCCCGAATCGCGGCGTGCGTTCACGCTGGTCGAGCTGCTGGTGGTCATCACGATCTTCGTGCTGCTCTTGGCGATCGCCGTGCCCTCGTTCTCGTCGCTCATCTACTCGTCGGAGCGGGCCCAGGCGGAGAATCAGCTGATCACCGGCCTAAACCAGGCGCGCTCGGCGGCCCTAGCGACCGAGACGAGCGGGGACACGGCGGCCGTCTTCTTCTTTGACAACGGCGGGCGTCTGCGCATCGTCACCTGCGTCGACGTGGGCGACATCACCGACAAGGACGGCGCGGGCAACGACGTCACTCGCGACGTGTTCGTCCCGCTCTCCAACTATCCCGCGGTGCAGCTCCCGCGCGGCTGGGCGGTGCGCGGCTTTGCCCCCGTCGGCACCACCGACAATCCGACCACCAACAACCTGAGCGGTTGGTACGACTCCACCGCTACCAACCGCGTGCTCTCGTCCACCACCGGCAACTGGGTCTTCCCCGAGACGGCCTATTACGACCCCACCAAGGGCGACCAGGGCGAGCGACGCCAGACGTTTATGGTGCGGTTCCAGGGCGGGAGCGGCGTGCTGCGGGGCGATGTCACGACGCCCGCGGTCGTGCTCGATTTCTCGCCGGCCACGCTCTTCCGAAACGCCATGCCATGGAGCGAGTATCGCTTTGACTCGACCGACCGCCCCGAGGTGCTGGTGCGGCGTGCGGTGGGTCGATCGGCCACGGATCCATCGTTCAAGAGCGCGAGCCTGCCCAAGCTCCTGGGCGACAAGGCGACGGACACGGTGCTGACGCGCTGCCTGACGGAACTGGCGCTCTACGACGAGAACGAACTGGCCGGCGCGATCGGCGCCCGCGGGCTCAACAAGGCGACCAACTCGATCTACGGCGGGCCCAAGATCAACGCCGCGCCGACCGCGCCGCGCATCGACCAATCGCTGTTCGGGTCGGCGTTCGACGCGGCGAAGCTCCCGGTGCAGATCAACGAGTGGATCCTGGGCGTGGGCGAGCAGACCAAGCCGTCGGACGTTCGCATGTACACGATCGATCGATATTCCGGGCAGGCCCGGGAGGTGCTCCCGTGAGTCGGCGTCCATACCATCGCGGCTTCACGCTGATCGAGGTTCTCATCGCCGTGCTGGTGCTGGCGATCGGGCTCTTGGGCATCGGCGCGGTCTTCCCGGTCGTGGTGCGCCAGCAGCGCCAGGCGCAGGACACGATCCAGGGGCTGACGGCGCGCCAGAGCGCCGAGGCGTACCTCCGCGCCCGCGTGAACACGAACAACAACACGCTCATCCGGGACATCGCCACGTTTGTGGACGGCAATTCCAAGCCCGCCGAGTGGCAGGTGCCCGACGTGAACCTGAAGACGGGCGTGATGACGATCAACGGCGAGGACCTGCCGCTGGCCGACCGCCTTTCGCCGCCGCCCTTTGCCGAGGTGGGCGATCCGCAATTCGTGTGGGACTTTGCGGCGCGTCGCTCGGGCCCCAATCAGCTCGAGGTCGCGGTGTTCGTGCGCCGCGTCGACCCCGGTATCACGCTGGGCTCGCCCAGCGGCAAGAAGTACACGCTCTCGCACGCGCTGGCGGGCGACGGCGTGCTGGCGGCGTACCGGCGCGTCCCGGTCGGCATGGACAATACCGGGCGGGCGACGCTTAGCGGCACGCCCAACTACGCCACGCTGACGGTGATCGATGTTGATCCGATCGAGCAGGGCGCCAAGCTGGTGCTCGCGAAGAACACGCCGGCGGGTTTGATTGCCGCGCTTCGCCAGCCGGGTCAGAAGCTGATCGACAACACGGGCGTGGTGCACACGGTGGCCCGTGCGGACGACGTGAATCGGAGCGCGGTGGTGCTCGAGCAGCCGCTCCCGTCGGACGTGCTGTACCGGATCGAGACGGGCGACCTGGAGCTGCGCGTGCTCGCCACGCCGCAGGTCCCCGCGGCGGCGACGGTGGTGAAGGTGTCCCAGTGATGAACGAAGGACGACCCATGATCGCGCAGGCGCACATGCTCGCTGAGAACGCCGGCCTCGCCGGCCACGCTGAGAACGACGGGCACGCCCCTCGCGCCCGCGCGGCCGATCGGCGCGGTGCGTTCACGCTGCTGGAGGCGATGGTGGCGATCGGCGCGATGGCGCTGGTGTCGGTGGGACTGGCGGCGATCTTTTCGTCGGTCGGCAAGACGATCACGGGCGGCAAGCGCCTGAGCACGCTCAACACCTACGCGGCGCTGGTCGAGCAGCAGATGCGCCGTGATTTCGACGCCATGTCGCGTGACGGCTACCTGATGATCCGCAACCAGTACACGACCGACGGTGTGGGCAACTCGGCCCAGGCGCGGTTCGTGCCGCTGTCGGCGCTCGACACCAACGCGCCCCGGGCGCGGCGTATCGACGAGGTCATGTTCTTCGCCAAGGGGCCGTTCTCCACCGCGCGCGAGGCCACCGACCCGGACTTTTCGGCCAAGAGCGGCGAGGCCCGGGTGTATTACGGTCACGGGGCGCGCCTGCCCGAGAACGTGCCGGCGTTCATCAAGCCGGGCGTCGCCGACGCCAACGACGCGCGCCTGACCGGCGCGCTGGGAGAGCCGCTCAAGAGCAACGAGTTCGCCGCGTCGTGGATGCTGCTGCGCCAGGTGACGCTGCTGAAGAAGCCCGAGACGACGGCGGAGGCGTTCCCGAGCCGCAAGGTCTTCGTGTGGGACCCGGCGACGGCCCGCGGGCGCGCGGTGCTCCGCGACAAGGTCGGGCAGATCGCGCTGCACCCGGCCGCCAGCAGCCTGTTCCGCGTGCTGGCCGGGCGGCTGCCCGCGACCACGCTCTCGCGCGACTATTTCCGAACCGAGCAGAGCGTGCCCGCCAATCGCCCGCTTTTCACCTCGGGCATCGTGGACATCGCGACGACGGACCTGAACGAGGTCCGCACCATCGTGTCGTGCGTGACCGAAGACCCGGCGACGATTCCGAACTCGTCCGCGTCGTTCTCCTTCGTCATCCCCAATCCGCCCGTGCTGAGTGCCAACGCGGCCCGCGTCAAGGACTGGATGGAGGAGGGTTGGCCGGCGTATTCCGACGCGATCGCGCCGGTGGACAATCGCCTCCCGAGCCAGTACCCCGGCACGCGGGTGCGCTACGAGGCCGCGGCGACCAACTACGTCGGCGTCCTCACGTCGTACAACACCATCGCCCAGGCCGGCGAGGGTGCGTACCGGCGCGCCGACCAGATGATGCTCCCGGCGTCGAACTTCGTGCCCAATTGCAGCGAGTTCATCGTCGAGTGGTCGTTCGGAGACGTCGACCCGGACACCGACGACATTCTCTGGCACGGCCTGGAGCGCCGCGCCGACACCAACGGCGACGGGGCCGTGAACAACACCGATCGCTACCTCGCCCGGCCCTACCCCCTCACCAACAAGAGCATCAAGCAGCACAACTACCGGTACACCAAGCTCACCGGCGGCACGGGCTCCTATGTCGTCGATCCCGCGGTCGTCTACAACCGGGTGAGCGGCCCGTTGGCGGAGCTCTCGCAGACCGCGTATTTCGGCTACATCGACCCCAACCACATCGCCGACGGAGCGCCCTGGGCCTGGCCCAAGCTCGTCCGCGTGACCTTCACGCTCGCCGATCCGAACGACGCGGGCGTTCAGCAGACATTCCAGTTCGTGTTCGAGACCCCGGAAGTGCGGAGCTAATCGGCGCGGATTCGTTGGAGCATTGACGACACACTTCGTCGGGGATCACGGGGCCGAGAGGCGGCCCGGGAGCAGGCAATGGACGGTCGGACCAATCGAGTGAGCCACGATCAGGACCGCGATCAGGACCAGGACCACGTGCGGGTTCACGGGCAGCACCGCCACGCGGGCGGGATCGTGAGCACGGTTCGGCGTGCGGCCCGGTTCGGCGCGGGGCTATTGCGCGCGATCGCCGGCGCCCCCGCGGGCGTGGAGCGAACGCGGCGCGGCTCGTTCCTGGTGCTGGTCGTCGCCACCCTGGCGCTCATGTCCGTCTTCGCCGTCGTCTATGTCACGATCGGCAAGACCGACGCGGGGACCAAGCGCGGCGTGGAGAAGGGCGAGGCGCGCGACGAGGTGCCCAAGCAGTTGGCCGACCACGTCGCCAAGGTCATCGGCGATGACGTCTTCGCCACGCTCAACCTGGGCGTCGACACCAAGGGCCAGCCGCTCAACATCCGCGAGGCCAGCGACATCCCGGGCGTGAACTGGGCCATGCGATCGGACAGCACCAGCCCCTCCGACGGGTTCGAGCCGGTCGGCACCTACACCGGTCAGTGGACCGGCTCGGGCTCGGACCCGCGCGGCGCGTCGGACCCGTTCCTCGCCTCGACCGAGCCGACGTACCTGGGCTTCACCGATCCGGGAACGACCCGCGTCGATTACACCAAGCTCCGCGACTGGGCCGCGATTTCCAACGTTGCGCCCGACGGGCGGTTCGTCAACCTTTTCTACCTCCGCGGCAATTTCGGCGTTGCGCCGGAGGACATGCGCGACTCGCTCACGCTCCTTGACGACAACGGAGCGCCCACCAAGCAGCTCGATTTCGGCGGTGCGCTTGACCGCAACTTCCCCGCGCACTTCACGAATCGCCAGCGCGGGCTGTACCGCCCCGCCAACACCATTGTGGGCGGCGCGCCGCAATCTCCCGACGACGATGACTACCTTGACTATCACTACGCCGACACCGACGGCGACGGCATCTTCGATGCCCGCTGGTTCGAGATGACCGATTCGCGCGATTCCTCCAATATCAAGAACCTGCTGAAGACCGACGACGGGCTGCGTTATTTCTTCGCCGTCCGCGTTGAGGACCTCTCGGCCCGCGCCAACGTGCTGACCGGGATGGACATGAAGGGCCCGCCCACCAACGACCCGGACAACGTGATCGGGCTGGTGCCGGAGGTCGACCTGCGGCGTGTGCTGTCGCTCATCGATCCGCTCAGCGACGACCCGAGCAACACGGACCTGCAGCTTGGCTACGCGGGCCTGCAGCAGCCGCTCAACGACACGCAGAACAAGTCGGTTGAGAACTACAGCGCGTACCTCGCCGACCTCAACGGCGGGATGTCGATGCTGGTGGGTCAGCACGCCTATCACGGGCTGCACAGCCTCGACCTGCCGCGTCAGGGCGCGATGCACACGGGGCTGATCCTGCCCCCGGCGGTGCAGATGACCAACTACACGCCGTTCAGCTATGCGGAGCCCAGCGACCGCACCGACCTGTACAACGAGCAGCTTGGTCTTGGTCGCGGCATCGGCACCGGGAGCGGCTTCACGCTCGGCCCCATCACCAGCATCGAGGACCTGGGCGAGCTCCTGACCTACCGCGGCATCAACGATCCGAGCGTGACGTCGCAGCTGGAGCTTCTGTTCGGCGGGCAGTACCGCAACCAGAACCAGTCCAAGGACCCCGACCGCCAGACCGTGCGCTTCAGCCCGCTGCGCGACAACCGCTCGCTGGCGCTGGAGCGCGACGTCGACAATCTCGACGCGCTCCTCAACAAGAACGCGCCCGACGGGCGGCTTGACTCCGACGCGATGCTGCGCTCGGTGTTCGACGTGCGCCAGCTCCTGACGACTTATTCCGGTTCACGCCCGATCATGGCGACGCGGGTGACGCAGCCGATGTCGCAGGACCAGATCACCGGCGCCGACCTCCGCGCGCCCTTGTCGACCTCGCCGCAGGCGCTGTTCTCGACCTACGCCGGGGCGCTCATCCCCGACGGGGCGATGGATGGGACGTGGCGGAACGACGCGTCGGCGGCGTTCAACAGCGTGAGGTTCTCGAATTACGGCGCGGTCTCGGCGGAGTTCGGGGCCCGGGCCGCGGCCCACCTGGCGGTGAACGCATCGGTGGCGCTGCAGGGCGGGAACAACGCGCGGGCGTACACGGTGCTGCTCGACGAGGCGGCCCGCCCGGACCTCAACCAGGACTGGCAGGACAAGGCCGCCGGCGAGCCCAAGCAGATCGGGGCCCGCAATAGCAAGTGGTCGTGGTGGGTCGATCGCGGCACGTCGACGGGCGGGCTGGATATCGGCATCGACTGGACCGAGCCGGCCAACGCCTCCAAGCGCGACCTGTCGACGCTGGGCGATTCGGCGAGCGGCGACAAGCTGGAGTCCAAGGCGATCAACGTGTACGGGCTCACGCCGCAGCCGGTGCTGACCGCCGCCGCGTCGTTCTATGTGTACACGGACATCCCGACCAAATCCACGCCGGCCGACTATGGCAAGGCGGGGGACAAGGAATGGGACGAGACGGGAGACGTTGACGATCCGTTCGACTACAACAACGTCACCATCAACGGCGATGTCGTCGAGTCCAACGAAGACTTTGTGATGCAGGTGCTGGCGTTCCAGCTCACCAACCCCTTCAATTCGACGATCTACCTCACCTCCAACGGCGCGGGCGAGGCGCAGACGCTTTTGCTGCAGGACCGCTTTGAGTATTACATCGAGTTCGCGGGGCGCTTCTTCCGCCTGGCGAACTTCAACGTCGACAACCCGGACGCCCCGTTCACCGCGGCGACCCTCGGCGCCGGTGAGACGCGGGTGTTCTATGCGATGTGCCTCCCGCTGGAGGCGGCGTCGGGCAAGGACATCGTCTCGCGCTGGAAGGCGGCCAAGAGCACGTTCACGACCGCGGATGTCAAGGAATGGCTGAACACGCAGATGTCGGTGGCGCTGGGGAGCGGGTCGAAGCTTCCATCGCTTGTCGAGGAATTTGACCCGATTACCGCCGCCCGACTCAAGAGCGGCAGCTTTGTCGATCTCGTCGAGAAGAAGGCGTCGTCGAAGTCGCTCGACCCGACCGTCGGCTCGGTGCGGCTGTGGAGGGCGCTGCGCGCGGCTTCCGACCAGACCGGTCCGCTCAACGAGGACCCCAAGGACCTCCAGAAGGACAGCCTTCCGACGCCGCAGTATCTCGAGAACGACCAGCTCGTCGACCGTCTGCGCGATCCGGGCTTTGCCAGCGGGACTTCGACGCTGGATCAGAAGCTGGTGCTGACGGGCACGAGCCTGGCGGAGATTCCGGGCACCGAGGGCGGGCCCGACAACATCGCCAGCGAGGACCCCAAGGACAACACGGGCTTCTCGATCACGCGGTACGGCGTGATCAAGCGCAACGCCGACCCGGACGGATCGTCGGCCGGGACGTTTGAGCCCAAGACCGACGGCGTGCCGGCGTACATGCTCGAGCCCCGCTGGTCCAGCGGGAAGCTGCGGAATGTCACGGTGAGCGGGCCGGCCAACGCGACGATCAATGGCGACACGTTCAAGGACTCGAATATCGATGGGCACGGCTACGACAGCGTTCTATCGCTTTGGGGCAGCGAGAAGGGGACGCCCTTGCTCCCGTACGCCCTACTGACCACCGAGCCGCGCAAGTGGGAGAAGGACGACCTGGGCGACAACTTGTCGGGCAAGCCGTTCGTGGACGTGCGCACGCAGATCGTGACGGGACTTCGGGCGTCGACGGTCCGGGTGTCGGACCTCTTGCTCCCGCTGGCGATCGGGGCGGAGTATGACCCGCACGCGGCCAACTTCGACGACCGGCACCTGACGCTGGGCGAGGCGCTGGCCAACGCGCTGGACTACAGCTCGCCGTCGAGCGCCGCGTCGATGTTCTTCCGCGTGGGCGCGACGCCGGTCGGCAAGAGCGTGCTCCCCTCCAGCCAGTATCCCAAGCTCGACCGCGGGCACCTGGCGATCGATCGGTTCGTGCCGTTTGTCGACAGCAACAACAACGGCGTGTACGAGCGGGATGTGCCGGGCGACGTGCTGCGTGGGCAGGGCGTGCCGATGGCGTTGACGCTGTTTGATCGGGTGGAGGGCCTGAACTCCACGCCGTGGGGCGTCGATCGCCCGGTGCTTGGTCGCGTGAACGTGAACACGGCGTCGCGGACGGTGCTGCGTTCGGTGGGGGTGCTGAGCCCCACGCCGTCGACCGTGAGCGGCGATTGGTGGTGGACCAACCTTGACAACAAGAGTGACGTGGCGACGACGATCCTGGCGTATCGGGACAAGCTGATGTACTGGCCGCGGGCGTCGAGCCCGGCGGCGAGCGGCTCGTCGGTGGATTTCCGCGACAACGACGGGTCGCCGATCAAGCCGGACGACTTTGACAAGGCCAACGGGCGATTCAACGCGACGGGCGTGGACTTCCTCCGCGAGGGGAACGGGCTGGCGTCGGTGGGCGAGGTGATGCTGGCCCGGGCGCTGGACCCGTCGCAGCCGCTGGAGAACAACCCCTGGCACAAGAACCCCAACAACATCGACTTCATGGGGCACAACGACGCGGACGACTACAAGGCGGGCGTGAGCAGCGGGGACCAGTCGCGGATGAAGGACCCGTTCGGCGAGCGTCTGCAGATCGCGGCCAGCGCGATGAACGCCCTGTCGACGCGGAGCGACTACTTCGCGGTGTGGTTCGTGGTGCGCGGGTACCGCGAGTCGGACGTGAAGGGCTTGTCGGCGTCGGACCCGATGATCGCCAGCGTGCAGCGCCGGTTTGTCATGGTGATCGACCGCTCGAACGTGGTGAAGTATGGGCAGAAGCCGCGCATCCTGTTGATGAAGGAAGTTCCGTTCTAAGATTATGACATATAGGTCCCTGACAAGCACTCCTGTCAGGGACTACCAGAGCCCCGGGGCCCCACACCCTCCCCGGGGTTTTTTCTTTTTTGAGTTTGATGACGCGGGCGGGGCGGACGGGCCCGCGTCGGCGTGTCTCGTGATGCGTGCCCCTGAGCCGCTCGCCGCGCTCGGTGGCCGTTATCGCTTCCGCTTCTTGAACCGGTCCTTGATCGACGAGGAGTGCGACGAGCCCTTGAGGCGGAGCTGCGACATGTCGGGCGGGGCGCCTCCCGCGGCCATGGCCTTCAGGCGCCCGCCGGCGGAGAGGGCCGCCATCTGCTTGGTCATTTTGCTGGCGGCCTCGAACTGCTTGACGAGCCCGCCGACCGCGGACTGCTCGGTGCCGGAGCCGGCGGCGATGCGACGCCGGCGCGGGTGGTCGATCACACTTGGCTTCTTGCGCTCCTTGGCGGTCATGGAGTGGATCATCGCCTCGACGCGGTCGAGCTGGCCCTCGTCGATGTTGATGTCCTTGAGGGCCGAGCCGACGCCCGGGAGCAGGCCGAGGAGCTGCTTCATCGGGCCCATGCGCCGCAGGGTTTTCATCTGCTTGAGGAAGTCGTCGAGGGTGAGCTCGCCCTTTTCGAGCTTGGCCTGCATCTCCTGGGCTTCGTGCTCGCTGACTTCGGTCTGGGCCTTTTCGACGAGGCTGAGCACGTCGCCCATGCCGAGGATGCGGCTGGCGAAGCGGTCGGCGTGGAACTCTTCGAGGGCGTCGAGTTTTTCGCCGACGCCGACGAAGCGGATGGAGGCGCCGGTGACGTGCTTGACGGAGAGGGCGGCGCCGCCGCGGGTCTCGCTGTCGAACTTGGTCATGATGACGCCGTCGAACTCGAGCTTTTCGTGGAAGGCCTTGGCGGAGTTGACGGCGTCCTGGCCGGTCATGGAGTCGACGACGAAGAAGATCTGGTGGGGGTTGAGGAGCTTTCGGACCGCGCGCAGCTCGTTCATCAGGTCGTCGTTGACGTGGAGACGCCCGGCGGTGTCGAGGATCAGGGTGTCGACGCCGGCCTTGATCGCGGCGGCGAGGGCCCGCTGGCACACTCCGACGGCGACGCCCACGGCCTTGCCGTACTCGGCGACCTTCTCGGGCTCGGCGTAGCAGTGGACCATGGCGCTGCCGGGCATCTCGTCGTGCACCTGGCGAGCGACGGTCTGGAGCTGTTCGACGGCGGCGGGGCGCTGGAGGTCGGCGGCGGCGAGCATGACGGAGCGCCCGCGTTTCTTGAGATAGGCGGCGAGCTTGCCGCAGGTCGTGGTTTTTCCCGAGCCCTGCAGCCCGCACATCATGACGATGGTGGGGGGCGGCGCGACCTTGGGGATGGTGCCGTCGGGCGTGAGGCCGAGTGAGGGTTCGGCGCCGGCGTCGCCGCCCAGGACTTCGACGAGGCGTTTGTAGACGATGCCGATCATCTCCTGGCCGGGGCGGAGGGACTTGGTGACGTCCTGGCCGACGGCGTCGTTCATCACCGATGAGCAGAACTGCTCGACGACGTCGCGGTGGACGTCGGCGTCGAGGAGCGCGGTGCGGACGTCGTGCATGGCCTCGCGGACGTTGTCCTCGGTGATGGTGGCCTGGCCGGAGAGGCGGCGGAGGGCGTTGGAAAAACCTTCGGAGAGGCGGTCGAACATGGGGGGAGTTTAGGGCGGGCGGGGGGAGAGCGAAAGGCGTGGCGTTGACGAGCCCGAAGCGCGAGCGAGGGTGATGTGTGACATGCCCACCTGGCACAGCGTCACGCGGCGCATGGAGAAGCGAGACCGCGAGAGAGGGGAGGGGCTCGGGAAGCAGACGGGTCTGCGGGACGAGGATACGAGCACCGATGTCGCAGACGACATCGGTGGCACGCCGTGGCAACGAGTTCTGAGCATGAATTCACGGGCGCTTTTCGCGCAGGAACTCATGCAGGCGGTCGGCGGGCCACGTGTTGATGCAGCGATCGGTGGGGAGCCAGCCGCGGCGGGCGGTGAGCACGCCGTAGCGGAGGTTGTCGAAGTCCTCTCGCTCGTGCACGTCGCAGTCGATCGAAAGCAAGCACCCGGCGTCGACGGCGGCTTTGACGTGCGTGTCGCGCAGGTCTAGACGCATCCAGTGGGCGTTGATCTCCAGGACCACATGATGCTCGCGGGCGGCGGCGGTGATCTCGCCGAGGTCTGGCGAGAGGCCGGGGCGACGATTGACAAGGCGGCCCGTCGGATGCCCGATGATGTGGACGAGTGGGTGGCGGATCACGCGGAGCAGTCGCTTGGTCGCGGTGGCGGCGTCTTGCGAGAGCCCGGCGTGGATGCTCGCGACGACGATGTCGAGTCTTTCAAGCAGGTCGTCGTCGTAGTCGAGCTCGCCGTCGGCGAGGATGTCGACCTCGGAGCCCGCGAGGATCGTGATGCCGTCGATCTGGTCGCGTGCGGCGTGGACGGCCTTGATGTGCTCGCGGAGGCGCTCGGGCGACAGGCCGCCGGCGACGGCGGAGGACTTGGAGTGGTCGGTGACGGCGATGGTGTGGAAGCCGCGGCGCTTGGCCTCGGTGGCGAGTTCGAGGATGGAGAGCTTGCCGTCTGAGGCCGTCGTGTGCGCGTGAAGTTCGGCTCGTATTTCGTCGATCGACACGAGTGATGGGACCTCGGAGAGGTCCATCTCGCCGCGATTCTCGCGGATTTCCGGCGGGAATTCGGGGAGGCCGAGCGCGGCGTAGATCACGCGCTCGGATTTGGCGGCGACGGGCTTGATGCCGCGGGATTGCGGCGGGGTAGATTCGTCGTCGTTGGGGAACAGGCCGTATTCGTTGAGGGTCTGGCCGCGCGAGAGGGCGCGCTGGCGCAGGGCGACGTTGTGGTCCTTGGAGCCGGTGAAGTACATGAGCGCGGCGCCGTAACAGGAGTCGTCGACGACGCGGAGGTCGGCCTGGATTTCGCGAGCGGGCGGGGCGGCCTGGTCCTCGCCCCAGCGCGTGGAGTTTGATTCGAGGCGCAGGCGCACGGAGCACTTGGTCTCGCCGTGAACCAAGACGCTGGAGACCAGCGGCATCTCGGCGAAGGCCTTGAGGATCTTTGGTGCGTGGGCGTCGTCGCTGCCCACGATGAAGTCGAGATCGCCGACGGTGTCGCGCCCGCGCCGGAGCGAGCCGGCGTAGGAGACGCGCTTCACGCCCGCGAGCGAGCGCAGGTGTTCGACGATCGCTTCGGCCAGGGGCATCGCCATGCCAAGCGGGAGGCGTGAGTTTGATGGCGACGATGCGAACGCGAGCGAGGCTTTGAGCTTCTCGACGCTCTTTTCACCCATGCGGGGGAGCGAAAGGATTGTGCCATCGGAGATGATGCGATCGAGCGAGGCGCGGTCGACGACGCCGCCCTGGGTCCAGAGTGTGCGAAGGGTCTTGGGACCAAGGCCCGGCACTTCCAAGAGCGGGAATAGCCCGGGTGGCACTTTAGCGACGAGTTCGTCGTGCTCTTCGATGCGTCCGGTGCGGCGGAACTCGCTGATTTTCTCGGCGATCTTGGGGCCGATGCCCTGGATGGCGCGGAGCTTGGCCTGATCGAGCGCGATGGGCTCAAGGTCGGCGGCCAGGTCGGCGATGGTGCGGGCGGCGCGCGCGTTGGCGGCGGCGCGGAACGAGTCCTCGCCCAGCAGGTCCAGCATCACCGCGATTCGTTCGAGGCGCAGCGCGACCTCGGAGTTGAAGGACATGCGGGATGGTAGGGAACAGCGAGGCAGCAAGGCAGGGAAGCAGCGGGACAGGGAGACAGCGAGGCAGGGAAAGAGAAAACGCCCTCCCTGCCGGTCGGGCTACTGATCAAGGAGCGAGGCATTCGGCATCTGATAAAGCCCTGTCCTCAGTTCGGAGGCATCGATTGACTCAAGGTATCGAGTGCATACGCTGCTTCCTTGCATCGGCGAGAAACACGCGAGAAACCGATCACGAATGGGCGAGCGGGTGTTGACGAGTACCGCCGCGAGATGTCATCGATGAGTTGTGGTGCGTTTGGATTGGCCCACGCGTTGGCGATTGCTGAAAGCGCTTCGTCCACGATCTTCGCCGCCTGCATTGGATTCCGTTTGAGATCAGCGGTGTCGATCCCATGAGTGTCCTTGAGTGACTCCGGATGTTCCCGGATGTCGCGGACGTACCAGTCGCGCATGAACACGACGGCGGTCTGCAACTCGAACGGGTTCTTGCGGTTGATGGTCGCGAATGCCTGCGCGAATTCTCGCTTCTGAGCACTGCTCGCGTTGGCACTTACAAATGTGGTCACGTCAAAGCACATGTCGAGTGCGGCCTTTCGCTCGACGACCGTTGGCAGTGCGCCAAGTTCGGTCAAAATCCTGGTGCCGGCCCGAAGCCAAGTGGTCGCCGCGTCGCGGTGACCGGCCTCCAGTTCCGACAACGCCTTGAGAAAGCACAGGCGGCCAATGCCCCTGGCCGAGGCGAGGTGCGGGAGATTGGCGCTTCCAGGTTGATCGTATCTGACAGGCAGATCCCACGTGGCCGATGGCAGTTCCTTGGGGTTGACGTCCCACGCTCGCACTCTGTTCAACGCAACAGAAAACGCCTGATTCGAGCTCAATGCGGCGCGTTCGTCGTCCCTCAATGACCCATACCAATCGACAACACTCGTCCATCCCGGCGAGGCACCGACGGTTGACTGAACTGACCTCGCGGGAGCGGATGCTGGAGGTTGCTTGTCGCAAGCCGCGGGAGTCAGCAGGGACAACAGGAGGAGAAATCGGACGGTGTTCATTGCGTTGATCCTCTTGAAGGACTGGATGTCGCTGAACTCGTCCTTTCAACGATCGTCATTCTGGTGGATGAGCCGCACATCGGAATTCTCGTTCCGCCGATCAGTGAGCATATGTGGTCGTCCGTAGCCGCGCGCACTTCGTTGCATGGAGCACGCGGCTCCCCGCCGCAGGGAGTATTCTCCGATGAAAAAATCAAGGCACAGATCGCCTCCATGAGATTCTCGCCTTGCGGTACCTCTTCATGCGCGCACCACGCCCCGTGTGTTGCCGCGACACGTCAAATAATGAAGAGCCCCGGTGCCGTCGGGGGCTTTCGGATGCGGAAGACGGGCGGGTGTCAGCACCCCTGCTCGAACGCGTTGGCGAA
>JAEUJA010000227.1 GCA_016793195.1 Phycisphaerae bacterium | reverse complement strand
GCAGTTCGAGGCCTCGACCGAGTACGAGCGGGCGCTGCTGAAGATTTACAGCAAGCTCCGCCCCGGCAACCCGCCGCAGGTCGAGAAGGCCCGCCAGCTGTTCGCCGAGAAGTTCTTCGACGAGAACCGCTATCGCCTGGGTCGCGTGGGGCGCTTCCGCATCAACCGGAAGTTCGATCTGAATACGCCCGAGGACATGATGTTCATCCGCAGCGAGGACTTCCTGCGGGTGGTGCAGTACCTGCTCGACCTCCGCTCGAACCGGCCCGACCCCAAGACCGGGCGTCCGGTGGCGCAGGTCGACGACATCGACCACCTGGGCAACCGGCGTCTGCGCACGCTCGACGAGCTGGCGGTCGAGGAGCTGCGCAAGGGCTTCCTGAAGCTGCGCCGCACGGTCCAGGAGCGCATGAGCGTCAAGGACCCCGAGGAGCTCGCCAAGATCGCCGACCTGGTCAACAGCAAGAGCATCTCAAGCGCCATCGACTTCTTCTTCGGGCGCTCCGAGCTCTCGCAGGTCGTCGACCAGACCAACCCACTCTCGTCGTTGGTGCACGAGCGTCGCCTCTCGGCCCTGGGGCCGGGCGGCCTGAACCGCAAGCGCGCCGGCTTCGAGGTGCGCGACGTCCACATCTCCCACTACGGGCGCATCTGCCCCATCGAGACGCCCGAAGGCACCAACATCGGCCTCATCGCCTCCCTGGGCATCTACTCGGCGATCGATGAATACGGCTTCCTGCGCACGCCCTACCGCGAGGCCAAGTCCGGCAAGGTCGTGCAGCTCCGCGCCGACGAGGAGATGAAGGCCGTGCTCGCGCCGTGCGACGCCCTGGAAGAGGGCGGGAAGCTCCGCAAGGGGATGATCCTGGCGCGCGTTGACGGCGAGCTGGCCGAGGTCGATTCGGCCAAGGTCGACTACATCGACATCAGCCCCAAGCAGATCGTGGGCATCTCGGCGGCGCTGATCCCGTTCCTTGAGCACGACGACGCCAACCGCGCGCTGATGGGCTCGAACATGCAGCGCCAGGCGGTGCCGCTCATCAAGGTCGATCCGCCCTGCATCGCGACGGGCATCGAGAAGCCGGTGGGGCACAACTCGGGCATGGTGGTCCGCGCCAAGAACTCGGGCACCGTGACGTTCGTGGATGCGCAGCGGATCATCATCGACAACGCGGACGAGTACGTGCTGCGCAAGTTCGTGGGGCTCAACGAGCGGACGTGCCTGAATCAGCGTCCGATCGTGAAGCCCGGGCAGGACGTGAAGAAGGGCCAGGTGATCGCCGACGGCGCCTCGACCAAGCAGGGCGAGCTGGCGATTGGCAAGAACGTGCTGGTCGCGTTCAACACCTTCGACGGGTACAACTTCGAGGACGCGATCGTCATCAACGAGCGCGTCGTGAAGGACGACGTCTTCACGAGCATCCACATCGACGCGTTCGACGTGGAGATCCGCGAGACCAAGCTGGGGCGCGAGGAGTTCACCCGCGACATCCCCAACGTCAGCGAGAAGATGCTGCGGAATCTGGACGAGCTGGGGATCATCCGGATCGGCGCGCGCGTCGGCCCGGGCGACATCCTGGTCGGCAAGGTCAGCCCCAAGAGCAAGACCGAGCTGACGCCGGAGGAGAAGCTGCTCCACGCGATCTTCGGCCGCGCCGGCGAGGACGTGAAGAACGACTCGCTGGAGGTGCCCGCGGGGGTGGAGGGCGTGGTGATCGGCGCCAAGAAGTTCAGCCGCCGCCTCCACATGAACGAGGAGCAGAAGAAGCAGCTCAAGAAGGAGATCGCCGACTACGAGAAGTCGATGGACGACAAGGCGATCGGGCTGTTCAAGCAGATGTGCGCCGCGGTCAACGAGGCCGTGGGCACGCCGATGGTCGACCCCAACACGCGTCAGCGCGTGGGCGCGTCGGACATCCCGGAAGTCATCCTGGAGCAGATCAAGACGTTCGACATCAAGTGGGCCAAGGGGAGCAAGGAATCGCGCGAGAAGGCCGAGCTTCTCCACAGCCAGTTCTGGCCCCGCGTCCGCGCCATCGAGACCGAGAAGCAGCGCAAGGTCGCGCACATGAAGCGCGGCGACGAGCTTCCCAGCGGCGTGCTGGAGATGGTGAAGGTCTATGTCGCCACCAAGCGCCATCTGTCGGTGGGCGACAAGATGGCCGGTCGCCACGGGAACAAGGGCGTCATCGCCCGCATCGTGCCCGAGGAAGAGATGCCGTTCATGGAGGACGGCACGCCGGTCGACGTGCTGCTCAACCCGCTGGGCGTGCCCAGCCGAATGAACGTCGGGCAGATTCTCGAGACGCACCTTGGCTGGGCGGCCCGGGTGCTGGGGTTCCAGGCGGTCACGCCCGTCTTCGACGGCGCGACCGAAAAGCAGGTCCACGAGGCGGTGGCGGAGGCCAACGCCCATGTGGAGGCTCGCCTCAAGCACTACGAGGAGACGGCGACCTGGCCCAACCCCCGCGAGCTCCTGGCCAGGATGCCCGCAGGCGGCAAGATCCAGCTCTACGACGGGCGCACCGGCGAGGCGTTCAACCAGCGCACCACCGTGGGCTTCATGTACATCCTGAAGCTGCACCACCTGGTCGACGACAAGATCCACGCGCGGGCCACCGGGCCGTACTCGCTCATCACGCAGCAGCCCCTGGGCGGCAAGGCCCGCACGGGCGGCCAGCGGTTCGGCGAGATGGAGGTGTGGGCGCTGGAGGCCTACGGCGCGTCGTACATCCTTCAGGAACTCCTGACGGTGAAGTCCGATGACGTCGAAGGCCGCACCAAAATCTACGAGAGCATGGTGAAGGGCACCAACAAGCTCGAGGCGGGCATGCCGGTCGCGTTCGACGTGCTGTGCAACGAGCTCAAGGGCCTGGGCATGAACATCACGCTCGAGAAGAAGCAGTCCGAGGGCGGGAGCCTTCTGTAGGCGGAACGGCGGTCCGGGCGGGCGGGCGAATCATCGCGCGTCCACCGGCGGGTAGACGGAATGACAATCCCGGCGCGGGCCCCGAGGCGCGCCGGCCATCTCGAACCGGAGCGGTTTCTTATGGCCGAGATGATTTATGACCGTGTGAACGACTTCTCCTCAGTCAAGGTCACGCTGGCGTCGCCCAACGACATCCGCGCGTGGTCCTACGGCGAGGTCAAGAAGCCCGAGACCATCAACTACCGAACCTACCGCCCCGAAAAGGACGGGCTCTTCTGCGAGCGCATCTTCGGGCCCGAGCGCGATTACGAGTGCGCCTGCGGCAAGTACCGCGGGACCAAGTACAAGGGCATCATCTGCGACCGGTGCGGCGTGAAGGTCACCCACTCGCGCGTCCGGCGCAAGCGCATGGGGCACATCAACCTCGCCAGCCCCGTCGTTCACATCTGGTTCTTCAAGTCCATGCCCAGCCGGCTGGGCACGCTCCTTGGCATGAAGACCAGCGAACTCGAGCGCGTGATCTATTACCAGGATTATGTGGTCGTCGATCCAGGCGACACCGAGCTGAAGTTCAAGCAGATGCTGACGGAGGACGAGTACCGCGCCGCCGTCGATAAGTTCGGCAACGCGTTCAAGGCCTTCATGGGCGCCGACGCGGCCCGGGAATTGATCGAGCGCACCGACCTCAACGCCGAGGCCGCCAAGCTCCGCAAGGATTTGTCCGAGACCAAGAGCAAGCAGAAGATCAAGGACTTCGCCAAACGATTGAAGCTGATCGAGCAGATCCGCGGCTCGAAGAACGACGCGACGTGGCTGGTGATGGACGTGATCCCGGTGATCCCGCCGGACCTGCGGCCGCTGGTGCTCCTGGAATCGGGCAACTTTGCGACCAGCGACCTCAACGATCTTTACCGGCGCATCATCAACCGCAACAACCGGCTGAAGAAGCTGATGGACCTCAACGCGCCCGAGGTCATCATCCGCAACGAGAAGCGGATGCTCCAGCAGGCCGTGGACGCGCTCTTCGACAACAACCGCTGCCGTCGCCCGGTGCTGGGCTCGTCCAACCGCCCGCTCAAGTCGCTGACGGACATGATCAAGGGCAAGCAGGGGCGCTTCCGCGAGAACCTGCTGGGCAAGCGCGTCGACTACTCCGCGCGGTCGGTCATCGTCGTGGGTCCCGAGCTGAAGCTGCACCAGTGCGGCCTGCCCAAGAAGATCGCCCTGGAGCTTTACCAGCCCTTCATCATCCGCAAGCTCAAGGAGCACGGGCTGGCCGACACGATCAAGAGCGCCAAGCGCATGCTCGAGCGCCGCGACGTGGCGGTGTGGGACATCCTCGAAGAGGTGATCTACCAGCACCCGGTGCTGCTCAACCGCGCCCCGACGCTCCACCGAATGGGCATCCAGGCCTTCGAGCCGGTGCTGGTGGAAGGAAACGCGATCCGCATCCACCCGCTGGTGTGCGGCGGGTTCAACGCCGACTTCGACGGCGACCAGATGGCCGTCCACCTGCCCCTGTCGGTCGAGGCCCAGGCCGAGGCCCACGTGCTGATGCTGTCCACGCACAACATCTTCTCGCCGGCCAACGGCAAGCCGATCATCTCGGCGTCGCAGGACATCGTGATGGGCGTGTACTTCATCACCGCGGCGCCGCTGGACGAGAAGAAGCCGCAGGAAATGAAGCGGTTCAAGGACCGGCGCGAGGCGATCCTGGCGTATGAGAAGGGCAAGGTCAAGGTCCACGAGCCGATCATGGTCCGCCTCGACGGGTTCGAGGAGTACGTCGACAACCAGACGGGCGCGGTGAAGAAGCTGGCGGCCAACCGGCGGCTGGTGACGACCGCCGGGCGCGTGCTGTTCGCCGACGTCCTGGCCAAGGGCATGCCGTTCTACAACTGCGCCCTGGGCAAGAAGGGGTGCGCCCGCGTCATCGACGACACCTATCTCTACTGCGGCCGGTCGGAGACCATCGACCTGCTGGATCGCATGAAGGAGATCGGGTTCAAGCAGTCGACGCTCGCCGGGCTTTCGTTCGGCATCACCGACCTGCGCATCCCCAGCGAAAAGATCACCCTGGTCGACGAGGCCCAGAAGCGGGTCGACCGGGTCGAGAAGAACTACGACCGCGGCATCATCACCGCGCGCGAACGGTACAACCAGCTGCTCGACATCTGGTCCCACTGCCGCGAGCAGGTCACCAAGAAACTGGTCGAGACCCTCAAGACCGACCGGCGCGACGCCGGCGGCGTGCCCGTGACCGACCCCGCGGCGGGCAAACCCTACCTCAACCCCGTCTACCTCATGTCCGACTCGGGCGCCCGCGGCAACGTGTCGCAGCTCATGCAGCTGGCGGGGATGCGCGGCCTGATGGCCAAGCCCTCGGGCGAGATTATCGAGACGCCCATCCGCTCCAACTTCCGCGAGGGCCTCACGATCCTCGAGTACTTCAGCTCGACCCACGGCGCCCGCAAGGGTCTGGCCGACACCGCCCTCAAGACCGCCGACTCGGGCTACCTCACCCGCAAGCTCTGCGATATCGCCCAGTCGGTGATCATCGGCGAGCACGACTGCGGGAGCAAGCGCGGCATCAAGAAGCGCGCCATCTACAAGGGCGAGCAGATCGACGTCCCGCTGCGCGACCAGATCATCGGGCGCGTCAGCCTGGCGAGCATCGTCAATCCCAAGACCGACGAGGTCCTCGTCCGCGAGAACGAGGTGATCTCCGCCGACATGGCCGCCAGGGTCGAGGAGATCGGCATCGACGAGATCTTCGTCCGCTCGCCCCTCACCAGCGAATCGTCGACGGGCTGCTCCGTGCTGGACTACGGCATGGACATGTCGACCGGCAAGCTCGTCGAGCCGGGCATGGCGGTCGGCATCATCGCCGCCCAGTCCATCGGCGAGCCCGGCACGCAGCTGACCATGCGCACGTTCCACACGGGCGGCATCGGGCAGCGCACCGCCGAGCAGACCGAGTACCGCGCCATGAACGCCGGCGTGCTGGAGCTCCGCGACTGCTCGCAGGTCCCGGTGAAGGACGAGGAAGGCCACGACGTCCTGGTCACCCTCAAGCGCAACGGCGAACTGGCGATCATGGACTCCAAGGGGCGCGAGCTGGAGAAGTTCAAGGTGCCCTACGGCGGGTTCATCCACGCCAAGCCCGGCGACGAGGTCAAGAAGGGCCAGCTCGTCCTCAAGTGGGACCCGCACCGCGCCCCGATCCTGGCCGAGAAGAAGGGCTTCGTGAAGTTCGTTGACCTGGAGCTGGACCAGACCATCCGCGAGGAGGACGCCGGCAGCGGGCAGAAGGCGTTGACGGTCATCGAGCACAAGGGCGACCTGCACCCGCAGATCAACATCATCGACGAGACGGGCAGCATCTTGGACTTCCACTACCTGCCCGCCAAGGCGCGTATCGAGGTGAAGGACGGGCAGGCGATCGACGCGGGCGCCATGCTGGCGCGTCAGCCGCGCGCCGCCGCGGGCTCGCAGGACATCGTCGGTGGCCTCCCGCGGGTCACGGAGATTTTCGAGGCCCGCAAGCCCAAGGACCCGGCGGTCATGGCCGAGATCACCGGGAGCGTGGAGATCCTGACCGAGAAGCGTCGCGGGAGCAAGATCACGATCCGCGTCAAGGCCGACGGCGGCATCGAAAAGGATCACCATGTGCCTGCGGACAAGACGCTGCTGGTGCACACGGGCGACTTTGTGCAGGCGGGCGACCCGCTGACGGAAGGCCCGCTGGTGCCGCACGACA
The DNA here is from genome assembly GCA_016793195.1 of Phycisphaerae bacterium. Classification (GTDB taxonomy): domain Bacteria; phylum Planctomycetota; class Phycisphaerae; order Phycisphaerales; family UBA1924; genus JABWBC01. The sequence goes on along the minus strand of JAEUJA010000227.1, from coordinate 6,267 downwards.
TCCTGCGGATCAAGGGCGAGGAGGCCCTGTGGGCCTACATGCTCGACGAGGTGCAGAACGTGTACCGGGCGCAGGGCGTGGGTATCAACGACAAGCACATCGAGCTCATCCTGAGCCAGATGCTGCGCAAGGTGAAGATCGAGAGCCCGGGCGACACCGACCTGCTCCCGCAGGAAGTGGTGGACAAGCTGGTCTTCCGCCAGAAGAACCGCCAGGTGGAGCAGATGGTCCGCATCAGCGACTCGGGCGGGACCGACCTGCCGGTGGGGGCCCTGGTGACCAAGCAGGAGGTCCGCGAGGCCAACGCCAAGGCGGAGGCGGCGGGCAAGGACGGCGCCAAGGCCAAGCGGGCCAAGCCCGCGACCGGGCGCACGCTGCTCCTGGGCATCACCAAGGGCGCGCTGATGAGCGAGTCCTTCCTCTCGGGCGCGTCGTTCCAGGAGAGCACCAAGGTGCTGACCGAGGCGTCGCTCCGCGGCGCCGAGGACACGCTGGTGGGCCTGAAGGAGAACGTGCTCCTGGGCCACCTGATCCCGGCGGGCACGGGCTTCCGTCCCTACCAGGACATCAAGGTCCGCTACATGGTCGAGCCCCCGGTGGACGACGTGGACGAGGACGAGATGCTCGCGGAGGCGGCGGCCGCCGCCGAGGCGCGCGGCGCGGACCGCAACGATGCCGTGGGCATCCCCCATGTCGAGGTGCGCGACGTAAACGTCCTCCCCTCGCAGCCGATGCAGAACTGATCGGACGGGCGGATCAGAATCTCACCAAGGGTCGGGCGGAGCGCCCGGCCCTTTTTTCATGGAGAGAGAGACGAAGAGACGGAGAGAAAAGAGACGAAGTGAAGAAGCGGCGGAGCGATGGCGACGCACTCGACGTGAAAGCGTTCATGGCGTCAGAATCCGCCTGTCTCGCGGTCTCGCTGTCTGCTCGCTCAGGCCTGCTTCGCCGCCGACTGCGGATCGCTCTCGCGCCGGGCATCGGCGCTGGTCGCGTCCTTGCACATCCGTTCCAGGTCGCGCGGCGACATCACCGGGAACGTGGTCCGCCCGGTCGCCAGCATGGCCTGGATGTATGGCACGCACAGCCCGCACGACGAGCCGCACCCCGTGGCGTCCAGCAGCGCTTCCAGCCCGAGTGATTCCTCGGCGGCGATATCGCGCAGCGTCTCGAAGGGAATCCGACGGCAAACACAACGATCGATCGGCATGCCCGCGCCCCGTGCGTGTGGTCGAGAGAGGATGATCCTACAGCCTCTATCGGCGCCAATCACGCCAATCGGGAACATACCACGGATCGTTCCCCACGCCCACGGAACCCATGCTGAAATACGGATCAACAAGCGCGGATCGATCGACCGAGAACGCGCGCGCCGAGCCGTCCGCGGCGGCCCCGATGGTGGAAATCCCCGGGTGCCGGAACGACGTCGTCGGGCCCGGATTTGCGACCCACGAATCATCTGAAAAAAGACTGGGGGGATCGAGCAACGCGCAGTTTTTCAGCCTCCCCGAAACAACCACCATCGTGTCCGCGAAGACCAGCAGCTTCGAGGGGTGCGTGATGTCGCCGAGGCGCTTCCAGGCGCGGAATCCGATCGATTCGCCCCAGCCCGGGGTCTTGGCGGGCGAGAGGTAGTAGCCGTTGTAGCCGTAGGTGCTGGTGGGTGAGGGCGAGCCGCCCTGCGGGCGATAGGTGCCCCAGGGCTGGGCGGCGCACTCGAGCACGGAGCGCGGCGAGAGCGTGGCGTCGAGATAGGGCGCAAGGAAGCCGCGTGCGTAGTCGGTCGGCGCGGAGGCCTCGGCGTAGGTTCCCCACCAGAAGACCTGCGGCCCGTCGCCGATGTCCTGGGCGCTCCAGTAGGCCAGCGGCATGGCGCGCTCGCGGCTGGCGCTCGCGTAGAGATTCCAGGCGGTGATGAGCTGGCGCTGGTTGGAGAGGCAAGAGGCCGAGCGTGCGACGTCGCGCGCCCCGCGCAGGCCGGGCAGAAGGAGCGAAACAAGGACGGCGATGATGGCGATGGAGACGAGGAGCTCGATAAGCGTGAAGGCGCGGGGAGACAGGACACATGGGCACAAGTTCACGGGGCCGCATGAAGCCGGTCGCCGATGAAGCGAGCGTGTTGTGCGAGTCATGCGAGTCATGCGTGTCATGCGTGTCATGCGTGTCATGCGTTTCATGGGCGATGTCCGCTCATGTCCTCGCGTTCGTCGGCGCGAAGGGCGCGGAGGAGTTCGGTGCGATCGAGCGCGTTGATGAAGCTGTCGCGGTTGACGTCGCGTTCGCCGCGGCCTTGTTCCCACGAGTACAAGTCTTCGATGTCGGTGAGGCCGTCGGCGTTGACGTCGGTGCGTGGCGGCGGCGGGCCGAAGGCTTGCAAGCCCGACACGCCGATGCTGTAGAGAGTGCCGGAGTCGAGCGCGGGGGCGCTGCCGACGCCCGAGCGCTGGGTCGCTATGAAGCCGGGTTGGGCGTTGCCGGGCGTGGTGGGGAGCTTGGTGATATCGAGCGCGTAGAGGTCGGTGCACGGCGAATACGAGCTGCCGCTGGTCGGGGTCGCGCCGACGAAGAGGATGTTGTGCCCGGCGGCCAGCGCCGGCTGATGTGTCCAGCCGCCCATGACCACGAACTCGCCAAGATCGATCTGGCCGTTGGCGTTCGTGTCGGTCCAGGTGTTGAAAGCCGAGTCCCACAATGGCTCGGCCCAGGTCGTGTGGTCGGCGAAGAGCTGGAGCGTGGGGAGCGTGCCGTAGCCGCGCAGGCCGCCGGAAAGCGCGACGCGCCCGCCGGGAAGCACGATCGGCGTGGCGCCGGTGCGGTTGCACGCCGCGGACCAGACCATCTCGCCCGTGTGCGCGTCAAGTTTCACAAGATTCGCCGACTCGCGACCGCCGCTGAAGGCATAGGAGGCGGCGAGGACGTACGCCGCGCGCCCGATCGGTTGATGCACCACCGGCGCGGCGAAGAAGCCCTCGTCGATCACGTTGTCGAACGACCAGAGCGGCGTCGGCCCGGCGAGGACGTCAAAGCACAGGATCGAGCCGGGCGCATAGCCGGGATCGCCCATCGTGCCGACGTACGCGCGGCCCTGGTGGTACGCGACCGTGTCGCCGGAAGACTGGCCGAGCGGGAACGTCCACACGATTTCGCCGGGCTGGTGCGGGTTGAACGCGGCGTCGAAGGGGTCGATGTTCACACACACAAGGCGGGCGCCATCCGCAAAGCCGTCGTACTCGGTGATCAGCACGCGATCGCGCATGAGCAGGTCGCTCGTCACGACCGGCGAGGCGTTGACGACGGGAGCGGCGAGCGCCCGCGACCATTTCAGCGCGCCGCTGGAAAGATCAAACGACGCGAGCGTCGTGCCCGACGACACGATCGCGGCGTTGTGTTCAAGGTCCAGCGCGGGCGAAGACCAGGAGTCGAAGGCCGGCGACGCGATCGGGGCGGCCCACGAAATCACGCCGGTGCGCCGATCGATCGCGTAGAGCGAGAACTGCTTGGACGCGAGCTGGATCGAGCTGATCGCCAGCACATGCGTGGGCGAGACGACGGGCGTGGACTGGCCGACAAACGTGATCGCGCGGCCTTGCGGGTCATGCGAGACGGTCCAGAGCGGCGAAGAAAGCACGCCGGCGCCCGGCGCGAGGGCGCTTGCGTTGGAGGACGTGCGCGACGGGCCGCCGGCGAAATGAGTCCACGACTGGGCGAGGGCCGTGGGGGAGTGGCACGCGACCGCGAGGAGCGCCCGCGAGATCGAGCGAGTGAGTTTCACGCGAGCGCTCCCGCACTCCCGGCGCGAGGCTTTGTTGCTCGTGCCCGCCTCGGAGTGGCGGGCCACCGGGAAGCCGCGAGCACGCCCATCGCGCCGAATGAGACGACGCCCGGGGCGGGGATGGGCGAGACATCGGCGAAAGCGTCGATCTCTGGCGTTCCGCCCATGCTGTCGGGGTTGGTGACTCGCACGAACGAGATCGCGTCGAGCCCGACCAAAGAAAGGTCAACACCCAGCCCGCCGCCCGAGCCCCGGTAGGCCGCGACGATCTCGGCGTAGGTCTTGTCGCTCGCATCGAACGAAGGGTCGACCGGGCGCGTGAAGTCGGAGTCGATCGCGCCCGGCGTGTCGCTGTAGGGTGTGGCGAGGTCGAGGTATCCAAGCGTGGGGTACCCGGCGTCGGCGGCGAGGAACGGCACGGCGTGCCAGGCGAGGCCGTCGGCGGAGATTTCGATCAGGCCGCCCTCGCCCGCGAAGCCTCCCACGCGCCCGCTCGGCCAATCGGCGTCATAGAAGAAGCTGTTGCCGAAGATGAGGAGATCGAGGCCGAACGGATTGGCCGCGTCGTTGGTGACGGGCTCGTCGAACGCGACGGTGATGTGCCCGCCCAGCCCGAGCGAGACGATGTCGGTGCGCTCGAACGCGGGGCTGAACGGCGTGACGGCGGAGGGAAATCCGAAGGACACGCCCGTGAAGCGAGTCGGGCTCCCGAGCGCCGACGACGCGAGGTCGTAGCCGTCGCTCCCGCCCGTTCCGGCGCTGAACGAAACGACGCGATCGGCCCAGGGATCGGCGGCGAGCGAAGTCGAAAACGCGAGCGCGGCGCACGACAGCGCGCCGAGAACGCCCACCCGGGCGACGAGGACCCGACGAACCAACGACATGTGAAGCACAACGAGCCCTTCCGCACGCGAGGCGTGCGACCCGTCCCGAAGCGCGCGGGACGACCCCCGTGGTGACGACGGGCCCGTCGGAGCGGCATGGCGAAAGGCGAGGGACCGACGCCGGGGGCGGCACGCGGCCTCGCCGGTCGCCCCATCTCGCGAGGGCAGCCCAGCGACCGGGCGCTCGCCCGGCGGTCGTGGTCGGTCTTCCGGCTTGGGGCTCGGCGTGATCGGCCTTCCCGACGCTCGCCGCGTCAGTGGCGCCCGGCATTTCGCCGAGCCCGGGCTCATCGCCCGTCGTTCACGCGTCGGCACCCCTTACGGCGGCGCGTCCGCGGCGGATTGGATCGGTCGCCCGATCGTCACCGCACTTCCCGTTTCAGCCGCGGCAAACCCGCGGCACCAACGACAACTCCAGCGTATCGGGCCCGCGGCGCGTGTCAAGCACGCCGCGATCGGCGCGAGCGCGGAAGTGGATTCCATCAAGATCGGCGCACGAGGGACGGCCTAGCGTCCGCGCCCAGGGAGTTTGCCGAACAGGCGCTTGGGCGGGAGCTTGGTGGGCACGATCCCGCCGGGGAACTTGGTCGTGTCGACCTGCTCGGGGGGCGGGACGTCCTTGGCGGCGGCGGTGGCCATGCGGCTGAGCTTGGGCGTCTTGTCGCCGGTCTCGATCACCATCACGGGACGTCCGCCGGCGTCGACGTCGCGCCAGCGCTCGGGCTTGGGGCTGGCGACGAAGTCCGGGTATTCCATCTTGGGAATCTCGGCGTTGATGAGATTCTCGATCTGGGTGAGCAGCTCGCCCTGCGCGGGCGTGACGAGCGACCAGGCGATCCCGCCGCGCCCCGCGCGGGCGGTGCGCCCGATGCGGTGGACGTAGAGATCGGGGTCGTCGGGGAGGTCGTAGTTGATGACGTGGCTGACGCCCTCGGCGTCGATGCCGCGGCTGGCCAGGTCGCTGGCGATGAGCACCTCGAGCGTGCCGCCCTTGAGGGCCTCCATGACCTGGTTGCGCTTGCCCTGGCGCATGTCGCCGTGCATCGCGTGGGCGCCCACGCCGTGGTCGGCCAGGTACTTGGCGAGCTCGTCGACGGTCCGCTTGAGGCGGCAGAAGACGATGGTGAGCGCGGGTTCCTCGTGCTTGACCAGGTGCAGGAGCAGGCGGCGCTTGTCCCAGGGCTGCACCGCCAGGTAATGCTGCTCGACCAGGCTCACGGTCAGCGAGCCCGACGAGGTCACGATCTTTTCCGGCTCGCGCATGTAGCGCCGGCCCAGCTTCTCGATCTCGACGGAGATCGTCGCGCTCACCATGACGGTCTGGCGGCGCTCGATCGGCGGGCAGAGGTCGAGGATGCGCCGGATGTCCTCGCGGAAGCCGATGTCGAGCATGCGGTCGACCTCGTCCAGCACGACGAAGCGCGTCTGGCTGAAGTTGAGCATGCGCCGCTCGTGCATGTCCATGATGCGCCCGGGCGTGCCGACGATGATCTGCGAGGCCTGCGAGAGGTTCTTGGCTTGCTGGCGGATCGCCTGCCCGCCGTAGATCGTGGTGGCGCGGATCGGCGTGAAGCGAGCCAGCTCGTTGATCTCCTGCGAGATCTGGATGGC
>JAEUJA010000190.1 GCA_016793195.1 Phycisphaerae bacterium | reverse complement strand
CGGACGAACTTTGGGGGCGCGGGGGAAAAGTAAGGAAGTGTCCGCGCGCGTTGCTGGTGCGGCACGCGGGCGCGTTTGTGCGCGGCGATACCGATCAAAGCACGAATATTGAGCGGAACGTGGCGCGACATGACGGGCGTGCCCCGGGGGGTGCAAACCCGGGCGGGCGGTCGGGCCGATGTTGAGCCCCATGGCGGTTCGGCGGACCAACCCCGGGGAGTTTGAGCGCGCGGGGGCGAGCAAGCGCCGGCACGGGCGGGTGGTGTGCGACGGCGTGGCGTTCGAGGCCGGGAAGTGGCGCGGGTTTGTGGTGGACCTCTCGGCGAGCGGGGCGCGGGTGAACGTGTCGGGCGGGGCGTCGGGGTCGGGCGGGGCGTGCGAGGTTGGAGCGGAGATCGAGTGCGAGTTGTCGACGGGGGAAGAGCGGGTGAAGGCGTCGGCGCGGGTCGCGTGGGGGCGCGACGAGGGCGGCGGACGCCGACTGCTGGGCCTGGAGTTCATGGGTCTGACCGAAAGCCTGAAGCGCGAGCTGATGAACCTGCTCCGCACGGCGATGGCGCAGCACACGATGGGGAAGAGTGCGTAAAGAAGTCAAGAAGAGACGGAGAGACGAAGAGACGAAGTGGCGGAGTGGCGGAGTGAGAGAGCACGCCGCGAGAATCCCCGCGAATCGTGAGGCGGCGGGGGTTGTGATTGGGTAGCATTGCGGCATCATGGATGATGCCCCCGAGATGTTGGCCAAGGACGGCGAGGTCGTATGCGAAGCGAGCAACTCGGGCGACGCGAGCGAACCCGTGCCCGGCGTGGGGGACGCGGGGCGCGATTCGAGCACTGAGAGTCAGGTTGAGGCGTCGGCGGCTCCGGTGAAGCGGGGGCGGCGTCGCGCGGTGGTGGTTGAGATTCCGATCCCGGCTGTGGAGGAGTTGTCGCCGGTGGTGGAGGCGGTGCTGCTGAGCACGCCGCGGCCCGTGACGACGGGCGCGCTGGCGCACGCGGCGGGCCTGTCGGCACGGAGCACGGAGGATGAGAACGCCGAGCCGATCGTGCCGACCAGCGCGATCGAGGCGGTGGAGGGCGCGATCGCGGCGTTGAACGGGGCGTATGAGGCGACGGGGCGCTCGTTCCGAATCGAGGCGCTGGCGGGCGGATGGCGGGTGATGACGCTCCCGAAGTTTGCGGGCGCGATCGCGGCGTTTCACAAGGCGCGGGAGGCGGCGGGGCTTTCGCGGGCGGCGCTGGAGACGCTGGCGATCATCGCGTACAAGCAGCCGATCACGCGGGCGGAGTTGGAATCGATCCGCGGCGTGGCGTGCGGCGAGGTGCTGCGGTCGCTGATCGACAAGCGGCTGGTGACGATCACGGGGCGCGCGGAAGAGCTTGGACGACCGCTCTTGTACGGCACGACGAGGCAGTTCCTCGATGCGTTCGGGCTGTCGAGCCTGAAAGACCTGCCGACGCTGGCGGAGTTGAAGCTGCCGAGTTAGCGAAACAGCGAAACAGCGAAGCAGGGAAGACAGGACCCTCGCTGGCGCTTCGGGCTCATGAAGGAGACCCACTCGCTTGCGCTCGTGGCTCGCCGATACACCCTTGCCGGCGCTTCGGGCTCGTGGAGGAGTGGAGCCCCGGGGGTTCTGGTTCAAGCCGGGCGTGTGATTGTGCCGACGGTTGGGGGATGAAGACGTCAATCGGCGTGGCGGCGGCGCTTGTTTCGGTGCTGTTCCTGGGCGGGTGCAAGTCCAGCTCGATGAGCGGCAAGGTGATCCCGGGCGAGGCGTCGGTGGTGACGGTTGTCGCCAGCGACGAGGACCGCGTGAAGGGCGACGGCCTGGAGGGGATCGAGGTCGAGGTGCGGGTGGGTCAGGGGCGATCGCTCCTGGGCAAGGCGACCAGCGGCCCGGACGGCTCGTGGTCGATCGGCATCCCCGATCCCAAGATGGTGCGCGACAAGCTGAGCGTGTTCGCGAAGGGCGAGGGCGTGCTGCCCTCGCGGGGGGACGTGTATTTCCCGGGAGACGGGCGCTCGGTGCTGGTGGTGATGAAGCGATCGGGCCCGGCGGCGGGCAAGGCCACGGAACCGGCGGGCGTGAAGTAGCGGAACAGATCGAAGGATGCGAGCGATGGGCGCGAACCGACGGCCAGCGAGGGCCGGATCGGTTTGGCGTCGTGCGCGGAGGTGGATACCTTGGGGACGGCGGTGATGAGCCGCGGAGCACCGCTCTGGAGAGCGGTGCCACCAAGAGGCGGACCACCAGAGCACGATCGGATCGATGGAAGCACCCACCCGGCCAATCCGCCGTTCGTATCGCCCGACGCTGACGGGGGCGTTGTACGTGCTCACGTCGCTGCTGCTCGCGATCGGGGCGATCAACGGGCAGAACAACCTTTTGTTCTGGGCGTTTGGATTGGCGGTGTCGGGGCTTCTGGTTTCGGGGGTGCTGAGCGGGGCGTCGCTGATGGGGGTTCGGGCGACGCGGCGTGCGACGTCGCGGGCGGTCGTGGGCGGGGACGTCGAGCTGCACTACGAGGTATTCAACCACAATCGCCTGCTCCCGTGCGTGGGGGTGAACCTGACGGAGCATCCAGCCGCGGGTGGGTCGCCGGGCGCGGGCGAGGTGGCGCGGGCGCGGGATTTCTTTGCGACGGTGGTCTCGATCGGGGCGCGGCGGTCGGCGGTGGTGCGGGCGCGGGTGCCGGCGCTGGCGCGCGGCAGGTTGGAGCTCGACGCCTTCGAGGCCTGGAGCCTGTTCCCGTTCGGGGTGATGCGCAAGAGCGTGCGATTTTCGACGGCGGCGCGGGTGCTGGTGCGGCCGCGGCCGCTGGTCATCCCGGGTGACGCGTTTGACGCGGTGTTGCGCGAGGGGCTTGGGATGGTGAGCGCGCGGCACGCGGTGGCGGGGGTTCGGGGCGGGGAGGAGTATTTCTCGCTGCGGGAGTATTCGCAGGGCGATGCGTCGCGCGACATCGCGTGGAAGCGGTCGGCGGTGGGTGAGTCGCCGCTGGTCAAGGTGTACATGCCCAGGCGGACCTCGCGGGTGTGGGTGTCGGTGGTGCTCCCGGCGGCGACGCCCGAGGAGAGCGAGCGGGTGGTGAGCGCGGCGGCGGGGCTGGTGGAGCTGGCGGCGGAGCGTCGGATCGAGGTCGGGCTGTGGGCGCCGGGGTGCCGCGGCGATGGGCGGGACGTGATGCTGCGTCCGGCGGGCGGCCCGGCGGCGTACGCGCTGCTGCTGGACACGCTGGCGGAATTGGTGATCCCGGCGAGCGCGACGCGCCACGCGCCGCCGGCGGCGCCGGGCGATCGGGTGGTCGAGGTGCACGCGGGCGGGCAGGGGGCGTCGGGGCTGGATGCGCGCTCGTTCCGGTTCGCGGGGGGCGGGGCATGAACGCCGAGCGGCTTGCCAAGAACTGCGTGTTCATCGCGGCCATGCTGTCGATCGTGTGCTACGCGGTCGCCGAGAGCGAGCTGACGTGGATGGTGCTGGCGCTGGCGCACCCGCCGGCGTTTCTTGGGTGGTGGCTGACGGAGCGGCTGGGGAAGCGGCCGCTGAGCAAGTGGCTGGCGAACGCGGCGGTGGCGGGGGCGGTGCTGTGGGCGGGGTACGTGGTGTGGGCGACGCGCCTGGAGGTTTCGACGTTCTGCCAGTTCCTGATCCTGGTGATGGTGATCCGCATCTGGGACACCAAGCAGGCCAAGGACATGGCGCAGATCGTGGTGCTCTCGGTGTTCCTGGTGGTGGGGGCGATCCTGACGGACACGCGCCTGCACCTGGCGCTGCTTGTGCTGGCGACGGTGCCGACGATCGCCAGCGCCGCGGCGATGCTGCACATCCTGACGTCGCTGGAGCGGGCGCGGCGCGCGGGCGCGGGTGCGGGCGGCGAGGCGATCGCGGTGTCGGGCGCGACGGCGCGGCACCTTGGCGCGATGCTGACGCTCGGGCTGGCGATCGGGCTGGTGGTGAGCTTGGTGGTGTTCATCATCATGCCGCGGGGGATCGGGCTGCGGGCGCTGGGGCGTTTCGGCGAGGTCGGGGGCGCGCGCACGGGCTTTACCGACACGGTGGACCTGCGTCGGGCGGGCCCGTCGCAGGAGTCCGAGGTGGCGGTGATGGAGGTTCGGATCGAGGACGAGACGGGGTTTCCGCTGGGCTCGCCGGAGCACGCGCTGTACCTGCGGGGGGTGGCGCTGGACCAGTACGAGCGGGGGGCGTGGACGCGCGGGCAGGCGCGGGCGTCGGGGAATTACCAGCTTCGTCCGGGGGTGTGGCAGGACCTTTCGCGTCGGACGGGGCGGCGCGCGGTGATCCAGAAGTTCACGCTGCGCGACGGGGGCGCGAACTCTCCGTTGTGGGCGTTGCTCTCGCCGGTGTCGATCAAGAGCGAGGGCGCGGGGTCGGTGCGGTTCTCGCGCTGGGACGAGGTGATCGCGCGCGAGGATTCGCAGGGGCGGACCGGGCGGGTGGAGTACGCGGTGAAGTCGTACGAGCCGCCGGTGGCGCGGGAGTCGCCGCTTGACCGCCGGCGCACGCCTCCCACGTTTCCCTCGGCGCGCGTGACGGAGCTGTCGCGTTCGGTGCTGTTGGCGGCGGGGCTGGAGGCGGACGCGTCGAAGCGGGCGCCGGTGCTGGACGCGTCGGCGGCGGAGGCGATCGAGTCCTTTCTTCGCGAGGGGTTTGAGTACACGCTCGACACCGAGGCGCCGCCGGCGGGCGTCGACCCGATCGAGGCGTTCCTGTTCGATCGCAAGACGGGGCACTGCGAGGTGTTCGCGGCGTCGATGGCGGCGATGTGCCGGAGCATCGGGGTCGACGCGCGGGTTGTCGCGGGGTACCTGGCGACCGAGTATGACGAGGGGGCGCGGGTGTATACGGTGCGCGAGCGGCACGCGCACGCGTGGGTGGAGGTGCTGACCGACAACTGGAACTGGCGCACGTTTGATCCCACGCCGCCGCTCGACCTGGCGCTGGCCCACAAGCCCAAGGACACGATCGCGGCGGCGTTCAATCGCTGGCTGGATTCGCTCAATTCGGCGTGGGCGGTGTCGGTGGTGTCGTTCGACGAGACGTCGCAGCGGAAGCTCCTGGGGATGAACGTGAACCCGAGCCTGGAGATCCAAGAAAAGTTCATGGAGTGGGCGGGGGCCAGCGCGCCGTCGCGCGGGCAGGCGGACGGGCGGCGCTGGATACCGGGGTTGGGGCTGCTGTCGCTGGCGGTGGGGGTGGCGGTGCTGGCGCGGCTGGCGTCGGGGGTGCGGGGGGCGAGGTCGCGGTCTCGGCGCGTGACGCCGCGTGACGCGAGGTTTTATGACGACGCGATCCGGTCGCTGCGTCGCGCGGGGTTGCCGAAGCCCGAGAGCGTCACGCCGCTGGAGCACGCCGCGGCGCTGGGCGAGCGGCATCCCGGGGCGCCGGGGGTTCTGCGTGAGATCGGCGAGCTGTATTACGAGGCGCGTTTCGCGGGGCGATCGCTCAGCCGCGAGCAGGTGGAGCGGGGGAAGATGCTGGCGGCGTCGCTGCGCGGTCTCTTGGTGCGATAACGCGGGAAGCGTGGGGGTATCGGACGCGTGGCGCGTGCGGACCGGTACGCGCGGACGCGGGCGCGGTGGTTGGCGTCGCGGGACGTCAATCGCGCCGGACGATCGGACGATGAAGCGATGACGGATCGACGCCTTCAGTGGATCGGCGGGCGCGTGGCGCTCGCGCCGGGGCGTGGGCCAGATGCGCCGGGGCCGCCGGCCGACGGGGAGTGAGTTTCATGCCCGCAAATCGTTCACGCACGGAGCGTTGGCGCGAGTGCATGCAGCAGATCGCGGATCGCCAGGGTGGCCTGGAGCTGTCGTTTGATCGCCCGCAGGACCAGCCGACGCCGGACCTGGTGTGGCGGGTGCGCGTGCTGGAGGTCGGCGAGGAGGACCTGGTGGTCGAGGCGCCGATCGCGGTGGGCAAGGCGATCGACCTGCCGGGCGGGACGACGCTGGTGGGCGGCATGACGATCGGGCAGAACCGCTGGATGTTCCGCACGACGGTGGTGCGGGCCGAGCGGCGCGGGAACTCGCCGGTGCTGCGGCTGCGCGCGCCCGAGAACGTGGAACGCTGCTCGCGTCGCGCGCTGTATCGCATCAGCACGGCCGAGCTTTGCCTGCCCGTGGTCGAGTGCTGGCCGCTGCTCAATCCCTTGACGGCGATCCCGGCGGAGATCGCGTGCCGGGCTCATGCGCGGATGGCGCTTGCGGCGGGGGGCAACGTGCTGTTGGACCCGCCGTCGGTCTTGCCGGACGTCGGGCCGTCGTTCAAGGCGCGCCTCGCGAATATCTCGGGCGGCGGCGCGGGCCTGGTGATCGAGCGTCAGGACGCGGCGTCGGTGGACCGCGTGCGCCAGCTGTGGCTGCGCGTCGACCTCCGCCCGGCGGTGGTGGCGCCGATCGCGCTGTCGGCCAAGGTGGCGCACACGCACATCGACAGCGCCCAGAACCTGTACCTGGGCGTCGCGTTCGATTTCTCGCTCCACCTCGAGCACCGGCAGTTCGTCACCGAGCAGCTGGTGGCGTATGTCGAGCGCCTGCGCCATCAGACCAAGGCGGCGTAGCGGAAGCGTCCCCATCCAATGACCGCGCCGTGAGCGAGCCGGAGCGCCCCC
>JAEUJA010000187.1 GCA_016793195.1 Phycisphaerae bacterium | reverse complement strand
CGCCGCCCAGCTCCACGTCCTCGGCGATGAACTCCGACAGGCGCGCGTGCAGGTTGATGTCCACCGAATCCTCGAAGTTGTCGGCGGCCAATCCGCCGAACTCCAGCCAGCGCGTGCCCTCCGTGCCGAAGGGCTTGCCGGACCGGGTCGCGCCGGTGCTCAGCGTCAGGGGCTCACGCCCGATCGCGCTGGCGGGCGCTGCGGCCTCGGTCGCGGCGCCGGGAGGCGATGACGCCGGTGCGGGCTGCGTCTGCCCCGGCGCGGCCTGCGTGCAGAGCATTGCGCCCAGCGCCGCCAACGTGCCCGACTTCGTGCCGGTCTTTCGTGTCATTCCCTCGCGCTCCCGATTCATCATGGGCACAGCGTACACGCTCGCGCGCCCGCAAGCGAGCGGTTGCAAACTTGTTCACAATCCGTGAGAGACGCGGGCCGGCCCGCGCTTACGCCAAGAGCGATTTGCCCGTCATTTCCGCCGGCTGCGCGATCCCCATCATCGCCAGGGCGGTGGGGAGGATATCGCCGAGTCGTCCGCGGGAGGCCCGGGTCTCGGGCCGGAACCAACCCGAGGCGTTGAAGTCGCCGCGGAGGTCGGCCTTGCGGAACTTCCCGCCCACAACAAAGAGGGGAACATCAAAGATCGTGTGGGCCGTGTGCGGGGCCTTGGTCTCCGGGTCGTACATCTGCTCACAATTGCCGTGGTCGGCGGTGATGATGAGCGACCCGCCGCGTTTCATCGTCGCCTCGATGATCCTGCCCACGCCCGCGTCGACCGTGGCGCACGCTTTGATCGCGGCCTCGAGATTTCCCGTGTGCCCGACCATGTCGCCGTTGGCGAAGTTGACCACGAGGAAATCCTCGCAGTCAGGGGCGGCAAGCCGACGCAACACCGCGTCCGCCACCTCAACGCCCGCCATCTCCGGCTTGAGGTCATAGGTCGAGACTTTCGGCGATTGCGGGTTCTCGCGAGTCTCGCCCGGGAATGGCTCGTCGCGATAGTCGTTGAAGAAGAATGTGACGTGCGGATACTTCTCGGTCTCCGCGCAGCGGAACTGGCGCAGGCCCAGCGACGAGATCACCTCGCCTCCGATGTGTTTCATCTTGGGCGGGCGCGGGAACGCGATGCCCTGCACGTGCGGTAGGAGTTTCTCCCAGTATTCGGTCATGATGACATAGTGCAGATCGAGCTTCTCGCCCCGATCGAATCCGATCTTGCCGGAGTCGGGGCTGGGCTTGACCTTGGCCCACTCGCTATCGGGGAAGCAGAACGCGGCCGAGATCTCGCGCGGGCGATCACCGCGGTAGTTGTAGAAGATGACGCTGTCGCCGTCCCTGATGCGCGAGTCGCTGTGGTAGTGCCCGCCGTTCGGCCCGCCGCAGGTGCGCGGCCGCACGAACTCGTCTCCCTTGAGATTGTCGGCGGACGGGTGGTCGTAGTACTCCTGCATCGCGTCCTCGGCGTTGCGGAAGTGCCCGACCGCGCCGTCGTAGTGTCCGTCCGTGAGGAGTCGATACGCCTTTTCCACGCGCTCCCAGCGGTGGTCGCGGTCCATGGCGTAGTAGCGCCCGACGATGCTGGCGACCTGACCCACGCCGATCTGGGCGCACGCGAGTTCGACTTGGCGTGCGTACTCCTTGCCGGTGTAGGGGCCGGTGTCGCGCCCGTCGGTGAAGAGGTGGATGTAGACGCGCTCGGTGAGCCCCAGCGACTTGCACGCGCGGAGGATGGCGTAGAGGTGATCGAGCAGGCCGTGAACGCCCGCGTCTGAGTTGATGCCGAGGAGGTGGAGCGATCGCTCGTGGGTGGTCCGGCGATCCCCGCCGGCTCCGGGCAGGCATCGCTCGATCGCGGCCTTGATCGCCGCGTTCGTGTGCAGGCCCGCGTGACAGGCCTTTGTCATCACAAGGCTTTCCTGAGGCACGATGCGCCCGGCGCCGATGTTCTGGTGTCCGACCTCGCTGTTTCCCATCGTCGCCTCGGGCCCCACACCCGGCAGGCCCACGTCTTCGCCGCTGGTCTTGATCAGCGTTTTCGGCCACCAGCGGCGCAGCATGTCGTCGGTCGGAGTCAGCCCGCGCGAGGCCGCGATCTTGGGCGCGTTGAACGGGTCGTGGGACGGGTTTGGATTCTCACCCCAGCCGTCGCGGATGATGAGCACGAGGGGAGCGTTGGCGGGTTTGGAAGTGGCGGGGCTCGTCATGCGGCTGGTCATGGGCGATGGTAAGCCGCGGCCGGAGCGTTCAGGCCAACGCCGCCATGACCACGTCCCACTTCATGGCGTCGCCGGGCTGGCGGGCCTGGACCCACTTGACCTTGCCTTTGCCGTCGGGGGACTGACCGATGACGACCGTGCCGCGCGAGGAGACATTGAGGTCGGGCCAGTACAGGCCGTAGGCCTTGCAGACGCTCCGGTGCATGTCCGCCAGCAGGGTCTGCCTGAGCCCGAGCGAATCGGCGAAGGCTTTCTGGACCGCAAAGCTGTCGCACGAAATACCGACGACCTGGGCGCCCTTCTGCTGCCAGTTTGCCATCTCCGCGTCGACGCACTTCATCTCCGTCGAGCACACGCCGGTGAACGACAGGGGATAGAAGCACAGCACCACGTCGCCCTTCTTGACGGCCTCGGAAAGCCGCCATTCGGCGCGGTTCTGGTCCTTGAGCACAAAGTCCGGGGCCGCTTCGCCGATCGAGATGGGCGAAGGGCGGGGTGAGAGGTGGGCGTTGAGCATATGAGGAATCTCCCTGAAAACAGCCCGAGGCGCGGGCGGCCCGGGGCGTGTATGCTAGAAGCGATCGAATCCGATAGTACGGATGCCCGGATTCGGTGAACAGCCTCGACTTCCTTACGGATTGCTCCACGGACCTCTCACGGAAGGTTGAAAGAGATGCCCGGTGTCAAGGTGGAGACCAAGCTCCAGCCCGATTCGTTGCAGGAGCGTTACGCGCTCGTGAAGGACCGCGTCGCCGCGGCCGCACGGTCGGCGGGGCGAGCGCCCGAGTCCGTCATTCTCGTCGCCGTCACCAAGTTCGCCGAGCCCGACCAGGTCCGAACACTGGTCGAGATGGGGCACCGCGACTTTGGCGAGAACCGGGTGCAGCACCTGATCCAGCAGGCCGCGATGGT
>JAEUJA010000163.1 GCA_016793195.1 Phycisphaerae bacterium | reverse complement strand
GAACTCGGCCTCTCGCCCGCGCAGAAGGCCGCGATCCCGCCGCAATTGCTCGCCGCGCTGACGATCGACGCCGAGGTGTACGCGCTCCCGCAGGACAACGCCCAGTTCGGCATGTTCATCAACCGCGAGATCTTTCGCAAGCACAACGCCGAGCACCCCGGCGACACGATCGACATCCCCGAGCCCGATCACGATTGGACCTGGGACGACCTGCGCGCCGCGGCCAAGAAACTCACGCGCCGCGACGCCTCGGGGCGCGTCACGCAGCGCGGCCTGGACTTCACCGTCTGGTCCTGGCCGTTCCTCAACTTCTTCAAGCAGGCCGGCGGCGAGCTCTGGTCGCCCGACGGTCTGACCTGCACCATCGATAGCGATGCGGGCGTGGAAGCACTCGCGTTCATGCGCGCCATGCAGCGCGACGACCAATCGTTCGACCCCAACCTCGCCGGGTATCTCTCCGCGACCGGGCCCGACGTGCTCTTCGCCGCGGGGCAGACGGCCATCTTCTTCGATGGCTCCTGGCGCATCCCGAATATCGAGAAGGTCAACCCCGCCCTGGATTTTTCGGTCGTGCACCTGCCGCGCGGGCGCGTGCCCGCCGTGGTGAGCGGGTGCGTGTGCTGGGGGATCTCGTCAAAGGCCGCCAGCAAGCGCGAGGCGTGGCGGATGCTCTCGTGGCTGACCGACGAGCCGCAGGCCGCGGAGTATTGGGACACGCTTCGCGTCGCGCCGCCGGCGAACCTGGGCGTCATCAACTCCGCGGGCTTCCGCAGCGCCCGCGGCATCGAAAAGGTCTTCGGGCCGACCGACGCGATCCCCGCGAGTGTCCCCGATCGCTACGAGGTGCTCCCGATGAGCGAGGCGATGTTCGCGGACCGCGCGCAGTGGCTGCTGTACGCCAACACGCCGCACACGCTGACGGGGCGTCCGCCGGGCTTTGTGCCGGTAAACCTGTACGAGACCGAGATGGAAGAGGAAGTGACGCGGATGCTCAACGAGTATCTGCGAGAGGGGAGCACGCTCTCGGAGCGCGAGGCGCTCACCCGCGTGACGCGGAACGTCCACCGCCTGATCGACCGCGACCGCAGCGCGAAGGGATTGCCCCCGGCGCGGCGAAGCGAGTCGTGAGCTTTGCGCGTGCGTCTGGGCTTGCGAGCGTGCAGCCCGCTCACGCCTTCTTCAGCACATCCAGGGCGCGATAGCTTCCTTCGAGAATTTTCTTCGCGTCGGCCTTGAGCCACTGCTCGAGGATTCCCGCGTACACCTCGCGGAAGTCGATGCGGAACTTCAGGTCGCCGTCGTCGAGGTCCGTGAGCGACGGGTGCTCGCCGTGCACGCCCGGGCGCAGCATCGGGCCGAACAGGAACATCGGCCCGGCCGTCCCGTGGTCGGTGCCCTGAGACGCGTTCTGCCCGACGCGCCGGCCGAACTCCGAGAACGACATGGTGAGCACTCGTCCGTCGTTGTTCTGGCTCTTGAGGTCGTCGTAAAACGCCTTGACCGCCGACGAGAACTGGTTGAGCAACTGCCCGTGTCGCCCTTGCGCGCCGCCCTGGCCAGCGTGGGTGTCAAAGCCGCCCTGCGTGACGTAGTACACGCGCGTCTTGAGGCCGGCCTTGATCATCGCGGCCACCATCGAAAGCTGGCGCCCCAGGTCGTTGCCAGGATACGTCACGCTCGGGCGCACCGCCACCGCCTTGCGGATCATGTCGCTCGAGAGCTGCGCATCCAACGCCGTCCGCATGAGGAACGCGCCGTTCGATTCGGTGTCCACCGCCTCGGCGGCGCCGGCGCGGTTGATCTTCTCGTACGGGTCCGACAGCGCGTTGTGAATCTCCTTGCCCGACCAGCGGAAGAGCTGCTCGTTCTCAAAGCTGATGGGCTTGACCATTCGACCCTGCATCGCCAGGGGCGCGGTGCGACCGATCGCGATCGCGGCCATGCCGCCGCCGGCCGGATCGTTCTGCTCCGGCGCCCCGCTCTCGCCCTTGCCCTGTCCGCAGCACTCGGCGTCGAAGTAGCGACCGAGCCAGCCGTCGCCGGTGGCGCTGGTGTCGGCGGTGTGCCAGATGTCCATGGACTTGAAGTGGGAGCGATTGGGATTCGGGTAGCCCACGCCCTGGATGACGCTGGCCATGCCGTTGTCATACATCTCACGGACGCCGGCCAGCTGCGGGTGCAGGCCGATGCCGTCGGAGCCCGAGAGCACGAGGGCCTCGCGCTGCTGGACGGCGATGTTCTGCCGGGCCTTGTAGTACTGCGGCGAGCCGAAGGGGACGACGGTGTTCAGGCCGTCGTTCCCGCCGGAGAGCTGCACGACGACGAGGATGCGATCCTCCGGGATGCCGGGGGCCGACGACAGCCCGTGCATCGATTCGTGCATCGCCAGCGCGGAGCGCTGGAGAAACGCCGGGGCGCACAAGGCGGCGGAGGCCAGCGTGAGCCCGGAGACGAACTCGCGACGCGTAAAGGCGGCAGGTTCACGGTTCATGGTTCGGTCCTTCGAGGTCGGGGCGGGGACTTCCGGCCGGGATAGGTCAATACAGGAACTTCAACTCAGAGACACAGAGGCACCGTGAAGACCACAGAGGAAAGAGCCGGGCCTAGACAGGAGAGCGGACCCGAGATTCATTGCTCTTACGACTCATTCGATAACGCCAATCTCTCTGTGTCTCGGTGCCTCTGTGTTGAAAGGTCATTGCTCAGCACAACTGGTAATCCGGCATCGCGGTGATGAGCAAGAGCAATCCCGTCACAAGGTCCGGTGTCAGCGACCCGCCGCGCGAGTTGACGAATTCGACCAGCGGCTGGCGCGCATACGACGCGTTGTGCCCAAGGCACAGCTTCAGGAGATAATCGATCACGCGCCCGGGGTCCTGCGCCGCCGCGGCGTCGGCCTTCCTCAGCTCTTCCAGCAGCGGCATCGGGTCATACTTCATGATGTCCGCCGTCGCGTCATAGCCCACCGGCTTCTTGCCCGTGAGCAGGTATGTCAGGATGTTCTGGCGCACGAACATCGTCGACGTGTTGATCCACGAACGCCCGCCCTCCCAGCCCTTCACGCTCGGCGGGAACAGCACGTTCTGGCCCATCAGGTCCATCGCGTCGTTGAGAATCGAAAGATCTCGCGCCGGCGCGTTCAGCGAGCGGATTGCGCCCACCACCAGCACCGTCGGCGACTTGATCTGCTGGCTCATCAATCGCGCCGAATAGAAATGCTCCGACAAGAACATCTGGCGCAGGGCCTCGCGCAGGTCCCAGCCCTTGGAGAGCGTCCCCGCCATCGCCCGCACCGCCTGACCGGCCGCGGGCGGCAGGTCACGATCGCTCAGGCGCTCGGAGGGCGGCAATTCCTCGGCGAAAAAGCCGTAGAGCTTGCGAGCGATGAACATCGCGCACGCGGGCTGCGCCAGGATGATCTTGACGAAGTCGTCGCCGTCCCACTTGCCCGACTTGCCCAGGATCGTCTTGGCGCCGTCGTCGTGGTTGTTCTTCTGGAACTGGAACGCGTCGTCCTGGAACGTATACCCCGTCAGCGCCCGCGCGCCCTCCTTGATGTCTTTCTCGCCGTACGCCCCGATCCCCAGCGCGAACAGCTCCATGATCTCGCGCGCCAGGTTCTCGTTGGGCTTGCCCTTGCGGCTGTCGTTGTTGTCGAGGTACGCCAGCATCGCCGGATCGCGGATGATGCCCAGGAGCAGCTCGTCGAACCGGCCCACCGCGTGCTTCCTGAACAGCTCGTTCTGCAGGAACATGTGATAGCTGTTCTCGATCGTGCGGTAGCTGGTCGCAAAGTGCCCGTGCCAGAAGAGCGTCATCTTCTCTTCCAGCGGGCGCGGCGTCTCCACCATCCGCTTCAGCCACCACTTCTGAACCTCCGCGATCTGACGCCGGTCCAGACGCTCGCGCTCCTGACGCATCAGGCGGACCTTCGCCAGCGCATCCTCGTCCCCGGCCTTCTGCGCCTCGCGGTACATCTGCCGCTGCTCGGCGCTGGGCGGCGCCATGATGTCCTTGTCGAACAGGTCGGCCTTGATCTTGTCGAACTCGACCTGATCCGGGCTCAACAGGTAATCCACCGCCTTGGTCGGGCCCCACGACGCGAGCGTCTGAATCTGCTGCGGCGTCCCGCCGAACCCCGCCCGCCACAACAGGTGCCGAGCCTGCTCATAGCCGAAGTCCTGCGGCTTGATCGGGCTCATGTTGGCGGTGCGGGCCTTGGCGGAACCGGTCTGGGCGGAACCGGCCTTGGAGGGCTGGGCCGGTTTCGGGCCGTTCTGGGCTGGCTGGATCGCGGACGGCATGGCTACCTCCGGCAGGTTGAACGCGCGGGGATCGGGACAAGGGTCAAACGCCCGGCGGACGCGGCGTATTGCCTTTCGCCGACGGGAGCGACCGACCGCAAACGTCCAATACCACTGGTCTATCGGACAACCGCCCCGGACCACAAGTCTCTTTGGGGCGGTTCGTGCCGGATTTCAGGGTTCGGGCACATTCTCCAACGCCGATACGCACGGCGCGACCGCGCCCGACACCCATCTACCGGGCCGACGGCGCCGCGTCGCGGACGCCGACCAGCCGGCGCGCAAAGACCATTGCCAGGGTCCCAATCGCAAACAGGAACGCGCCGTTGGCTTGGTGGGCGGTGGCGACCAGCGCCTTGGCAATGTCGATCGCCGGGGCCGAGGCCAGCTGGTCATACATCACGGGCTCGGGCTTCTTGTCGCCCATGAGCGCGAAGAACGCCAGCCAGCCCAGCACAAACTGGGCGATCACCACGCCCACAAGGACCGTGCCGAGCCTTTTCCAGAAAGGAGCATCCGGCGAATCGCTGGGCGGGCGAGCGCCGAGCATGAACCCCGCCACCAGGGCCGCCACCGCGACCAGCAGGGAAAAGCCGGCGTGGGTGAGCAGGGCGTGCATCTGCCCGGTGTGCCGATACACCGCGCCCAGGATGAGCTGGAGAAACGTCGAGTGGACCATGATGGTGGTCCAGGTCTTGATCCGGTGGTCCTTGGGCGTCGACCATTCGGCCCGGATGGCCCAGTACAGCCCGGACAGGTGGGCGGCGTGGGCCACCAGCAGGCAGAAAAAGAGCTGAGCCAACACGGCGTGCCCGATCGCCAGCCCGCGGCTGACGTTGTTCACCCGCAGCCCGCCCAGCAGGCCCTGGATGCATACGAGAATGAACAGGCAGACGGCCCAGAACTTGACCCACTTGCGGGGCTCCTTGGCCAGCACCCAGATCGTGAGCACCAGCGTGGTGAGCCCGACCAGCGAGCCGAAAAGACGGTGGGTGTGCTCGAGGTAGATGCGCGGGTTGTTCATCAGCGAAACGGGATACAGGAACATGTTCGCGCCGTAGGAATCGGGCCAGCCCTTCACCGCCATCCCGCTCCCCGTGCTGGTGACCGCGCCACCCACGACGATCAGCGGGATCACCGAGAAACACGCGACGATGGAGAACGACGCCAGCGGGTCGCGGCCCGGTCGCCCCGACGGGGCGGCCTTGAATCCCGCCAACCCGCCGATGAGCCCAAGCACCGCGCACGCCCCGATGAACCCCAGCGCGGAGACGACCGCGCCGGGCTTGAGGCCTTCCGCGCCGGGGGCCGGGGTGTCGCCAGCGGGGGTCTCGACCAGGTATGAGCCCAGAATGAGGAGAGTCACGAATCCCGCCAGCAGCCCGCCACCCAGCCCGAGCTTGGCCGCCGGGGCGATTCCGCCCGCGCCGCGCCCGTGCCAGAACGCGACGAGCACGAGAGTCGCCAGCACGATCGGGCCCGCAGCGGTGGGAGGGAGGTTCACGCCTGGGAGGTGCGTGGCAAAGCTGGCGACCCACATTGCGACCGTGGCCGCAAACCCGACGACGACGGTTTTTCCCGCGACCGAAGCCGATTGGTCGATGTTCGGACTGTCAATCTGGGTGGTCTGCATGGATGGCTCCCGCGGGTGCGCCGGACGAATCGGATTTGAGATCGTGTCTCAATTGCGGTCTGACAAGAACGGAATGTTGACAGCGTAGGCTGGGGGGGCCCAAATTTCGGCCACACAGCAACCGGGTTGCGAACGGACGTGATTGGCGTTATACCGTTCGCTTTCCGAGATCGGTCTGTTTGCGCCCCGTGAGGGGCGGCGTTGGGGTCCCGAGCAAGGAGTTCCCGAGTGTCGCTTCTTTTCCCGAAGTGGACGAACGCGTTGCCGACGGTCGGCGCCATCGCGGCGTTGGCAGGGGCGTCGGGCGTCGTCGGCGGATTCTGGTATTACGCGACGCCCAAGTTTTACGACGCCGGCTACATGCCGACGCAGCCGGGCGGCGGGTTCAGCCACCAGATTCACGCAGGCAAACTGGGCATGGACTGCCGCTACTGCCACACCAAGGTGGAGCAATCGGCGGAGGCGAACATCCCGAACGTGGCGACGTGCGTGGGGTGCCACGCCGACGGCCGGCTCACGAAGCTGGCGGTCGAGCCCAAGCACAAGGAGCGGACGGACTTCATCCGCCAGGCGTACAACGCCGACCAGTCGATCGAGTGGCGCCGAATCCACAAGCTCCCCGATTATGTGCGGAACTTCCCGCACAGCGCACACCTCCGCGCGGGCGTGAGCTGCTTCTCGTGCCACGGCCAGATCACGGCGATGCCGATCGTGTCGCAGGCCCAGCCGCTCAGCATGGGCTGGTGCCTTGACTGCCACCGCAACCCCGAGGCGAGCCTGGTTCCTCCCGACAAGGTGACGCAGCTTGACTGGGTGAAGAACCACCTGCAGGAGCGCGCCGGCCAGGGCGACGCGGAGTCCAAGGCGCTGGTCGAACGTCTCAAGCTCAATCCACCCGAGAACTGCGGAGCGTGTCACTACTAGGAAGGCACTGGGCGCTTGGCATCAGGCACGAGGAAGACGCGTGCGACAAGGCCGGGTGCGACGCGAGCCCGCTTCCCCCGTTTGATGAACATTCACCGTGCCTCGCGCCCGACGGCGAGGCCTCTCTCGCGAGAGATCCCATGATCGATCAATGCCCTTCGACGACCAAGGCCGAGCAGCGCACGCCCAGCAAGGCGGAGCCGGCCGATACGCCGCACCATCTGCGGACGCAGAGCGGACGCGCCACCGGGCCGAAGGTGTGGCGCAGCGTGGATGAGTTCGCCGACCAGCCGCACTTCCGCGAGTTCGTCGAGCGCGAGTTCCCGGCCGGCGCCTCCGAGCTTCTCTCCGGCTCGCGCCGCGATTTCGTCAAGCTCATGGGCGCGTCGCTGGCCCTCGCCGGCGCGGCCACCATCCCCGGCTGCCGTCGCCCCGACCACAAGATCCTCAGCTACAGCCAGCAGGTCCCCGAGGAGGTCATCCCCGGCAAGCCGCTGTTCTACGCCACCAGCATGGCCCTCCCCGGCGGCGGGGCCGAGGGCCTGCTCGTCGAAACCCACGAAGGCCGCCCGACCAAGGTCGAGGGCAACCCGCTCCACTCGGTCAATCGCGGCCGCTCGTCGATCTGGGCCCAGGCGTCGATCCTGTCGCTCTACGACCCGGATCGCCCGAGCAATATCGAGTATCCCAAGTACAAGAACCCGGCCCGCGGCCAGTTGACCGCGACCTGGGACGACTTCCGCACCTGGGCCGACGAGCACTTCAAGGCGTACGACTCCAACGAGGGCGACGGGCTCGCGTTCATCGTCGACAAGAAGACCAGCCCCTCGCGCGACGCGGCCCGCGACCTGGTGATGAAGCGCTGGCCCAAGGCGACGTGGCTGGCGTACAACGCCGCCGAGTCGACCAGCGCCGCCGGCGGCGCGGCGATGGCCTTCGGCTCGCCCATGCAGGCGATCGAGTCGTTCGACAAGGCCGACGTCGTCGTGTCGCTGGACCGCGATTTCCTCAACGCGATCGGGCAGGGCGAGTCGCTCGGCCTTGTCCACGCGCGTTCGTTCGCGTCGCGCCGGCGTCCGATGTCGGTGAAGGACTCGATGAACCGGCTGTATGTGGCCGAGTCGGGCTTCACCATGACCGGCGCCCAGGCGGATCACCGCCTGCGCCTGGCCCCGTCGCGGATCGCGGCCTTCGCCGTCGAACTCGCCAAGGTGCTGCTCAACACGGTCGGCGGCGACGCCTCGGCGCTGGCGGCGGCGGTCCGCGGCGTGGACGTGCCCGCGGGCGCCGACATCGATCCTGATTTCATCAACGCCTGCGCCGACGACCTCCGGGCCGCCGCCGGCAAGTCGCTCATCGTCGCCGGGCCAGCGCTCGCGCCCGCGGTGCACGCGCTGGTCAACGCCATGAACGCCGCCCTGGGCAACATCGGAAAGACCGTGTCGTTCCTCCCCATGGCGGGCGAGCAGGCCTCGGATTCCCTCGCGGGCCTGGGAGAGCTCTCCAAGAAGATGATGTCGGGCGGCGTGAAGACGCTCGTCTCGATCGGCGTCAACCCGCTCTACGACGCGCCGGTCGACGCCGACTTCGCCGCCGCGTTCGCCAAGGTGGCCAACACCATCACGCTCAGCGTCGAACTCACCGAGACCCTCGCCGCCAGCACCTGGGCCCTCAACGGCGCGCACGCGCTGGAGTCCTGGGGCGACACCATGTCGGCCGACGGCACGATCGCGCCCGTCCAGCCCATGATCGCGCCGCTCTACGAGCCCGCGATGTCGGAGCTCGAGCTGCTCAGCGTGCTCGCGTCCGACGATCGCGTCAACGCCAAGGCCGACGGCTATGAGTTCGTCCGCGCCGTGTGGAAGGCAAAGCTGGGCGAGGCGAACTTCGACAAGAAGTGGCGCGAAGCCCTGTGGAACGGCGTGATCATCGGCGTCGGCGCGACGCCCCCGGCCCCCGCCACGCCCAAGGTCGAGTACGCCGCCGTCGCCTCGGTCGTCAGCGGTATGAAGGGCATGTTCGCCGGCGCTCCCTCGCAGACATCGATGGAAGCGGTCTTCGTCACCGGCCACGTCGGCGATGGGCGCTTCGCCAACATCCCGTGGCTCCAGGAGCTTCCGGTCTTCGGCACGCGGACGGTGTGGGACAACCCCGCGCTGGTGAGCCCGCAGACCGCCGAAGCGATGGGCCTCATGCCCGACAACGGCACGGTGCAGTACCCCGAGGCGCGCCTGGCCTCGGTCACGATCGGCGGGCGCAGCGTCACCGTCCCGATCTGGATCCTGCCCGGCATGGCCGACAACGTCGTGATCCTCACGCTCGGCTACGGCCGCAAGACCGCGGGGCGCGTCGCGGACGGTGTAGGCGTCGACGTGAACCCGCTCCGCACGATCGGCGGCGGCTGGGCCGCACGCGACGTGAAGCTCGCCAAGGAGCCGGGCGGCTATCCGATCTCCAGCACGCAGAACCACTGGTCGCTCGAAGGGCGAACCGCGATCGCCCGGGCCGTCGACCTGCCCGTGTGGCAGAAGTATGGCGAGGAGATCGAGAAGAAGACCGAGCCGCTGTACGGCACGACGGCGGAGTTGAAGTTCGCCGAGCGCCTGGGCGAATTGAGCCACACGCCGCCGAACATCGGCTCGTACGAGAATCCGTACAACCGCTCCAAGGCCGAGCCCGACCCCAAGAACGTCGACGCGGCCGGCAAGCCGCCCGTGTACACCACCGGCGAGCAGTGGGGGATGACGATCGACCTGTCGTCCTGCACCGGCTGCGGTACGTGCACGATCGCGTGCCAGGCGGAGAACAACATCCCCGTCGTCGGCAAGAAGGAAGTGCAGAAGGGGCGCGAGATGACGTGGATCCGGGTCGACCGGTACTACGTCGGCAACGACCTCAATGATCCGGGCGAGATGCTCAACCAGCCGGTCGCGTGCGTTCACTGCGAGAACGCGCCCTGCGAGGTCGTGTGCCCCGTCAACGCGACCGTCCACGGGCCCGAGGGCATCAACTACATGACCTACAACCGCTGCATCGGCACGCGGTACTGCGCCAACAACTGCCCGTACAAGGTCCGGCGATTCAACTTCTTCGACTACGGCGTGACCAAGTTCAACGGCGACTACTTCGGCAAAGAAACGCTGGAGAAAGTCGTCCCCGATCGCGGCGGCATCACCGGCTCGGGCGTTCACAACAAGGTCAATCCCAACCTGATCCCGCCGCGACTTCGCCAGAAGCTCGACGAGATCAGCCGCATGCAGAAGAACCCCGACGTGACGGTGCGCTCGCGCGGCGTGATGGAGAAGTGCAGCTTCTGCATCCAGCGCATCAACGCCGCCAAGGTCGAGTCCAAGCTCAGGGACCTGAAGGGCGTGCCCGAGGGGATGTTCCAGGTCGCCTGCCAGCAGGCCTGTCCCAGCGAGGCGATCACGTTCGGCAATATCCTCGATCCCGCCGCGGCCGTGCACGCGACCAGGAACAACGGGCGCTCCTACATGCTCCTTGGCTACCTCAACACCCGCCCGCGCACCACGCACATGGCCCGCGTCCGCAACCCCAGCAAGGCGCTCCTGACCAAGAAGGACGCCGAGCGCGTCCACTCGTGGGACCACCCCTTCCACCACGGCGGCGGCGACCATGATTCCCACGCCACGCCCGACGCCGCCGGCGCTCCCAAGGAACACGCCTTCCGCGTCGAACCGTCCAAGCGCCGCGATGATCGCGGCTATGCGCTGAGCCTCAACGTGCTTGGCCCTGGAGTGAACGCATGAGTTCGATCCACCCGGATCAAGTCACGGCCCAGCAGCTGGCGGGCCTCGCCCGCCTGCCCGATCGCGGCGCCCCCGCGCCGGGCACCGGCGACGGCTCGCTGATCGATGATCCTTCCGTGCGCTCTCCGCTCGTCCTCAACCAGCGGACGTTCAAGGAAGTCACCGACATCGTCTGCGGCTACACCGAGAACAAGCCCGGCAAGTGGTGGCTCCCGACGCTGATGGTCACCGGCTCGATCGCGGGCCTGGGCGGGTTGGCGATCCTCTACCTCGTCATCACCGGCATCGGCACCTGGGGACTCAACAACCAGGTCGACTGGGCCTGGGACATCACCAACTTCGTCTTCTGGATCGGTATCGGCCACGCCGGAACCCTGATCTCCGCCATCTTGTGCCTGCTCAAGCAGAAGTGGCGTACCGCCGTCAACCGCAGCGCCGAGGCGATGACCATCTTCGCCGTCATCTGCGCCGCCACCTTCCCGGGCATCCACATCGGACGCCAGTGGATGGCCTGGTTCCTCCCCCCAATCCCCAACGCCAACAACATCTGGCCAAACTTCAAGAGCCCGCTGCTCTGGGACGTCTTCGCGATCTCGACCTACGGCACGGTGTCGGCCCTCTTCTGGTTCATGGGCATGATCCCCGACCTGGCCACCCTCCGCGACCGGGCCGACATGCGCCTCCGCGCCAGCAAGACCGGCCCGCTCATCGCCCCCTTCATCCCGATCCGCGTCGACGCGGTCCGCGCCTATGTCTACGGCTTCCTGGCCCTGGGCTGGCGCTTCAGCAGCCGCCACTGGCACCGCTACGAGGCGGCGTACCTCGTGCTGGCCGGCATCTCGACGCCGCTGGTGTTGTCGGTGCACTCGATCGTGTCGTTCGACTTCGCCACCTCGATCCTGCCGGGCTGGCACACGACGATCTTCCCGCCCTACTTCGTCGCGGGCGCCATCTTCGGCGGGTTCGCGATGGTGCTCCTGCTCCTGATCCCGGCGCGTGAGCTGTTCCCCAACATGAAGGACTTCATCACGCTCAAGCACATGGAGAACATGGCCAAGATCATCCTGGTCACGGGCTCCATGGTCGGCTTCGCCTACACGATGGAGTTTTTCATCGCCTGGTACAGCGGCAACGAGTACGAGGCCCACGTCTTCAAGTTCAACCGCGCCATCCCCACCTGGATGAGCGAACGCGGCGCGCCCTACTGGTGGGCCTACTGGGCCATGATCTTCTGCAACGTGCTCAGCCCCCAGGTCTTCTGGATGAAGAAGTTCCGCACCAGCCCCATGGCCATCTTCGCCGTCTCCTTCCTGGTCACCATCGGCATGTGGTTCGAGCGCTTCGTCATCATCGTCACCAGCCTGCACCGCGCCTTCCTCCCCGGCGAGTGGGGCATGTTCTATCCCACCCTGGTCGACATCACGACCTTCATCGCCAGCTGCGGCGTGTTCCTCACGCTGTTCCTCATCTTCCTGAAGTTCCTCCCGGTCTTTGCGATCGCGGAGCTCAAGGCCGTCATGCCCCAGGCCAGCCCGCATCATCACGATGGACATGGGCACGATGGACATGGGCACGATGGGCATGGACATTCGGGCGAACATCACGCCAAGGGAGGGCACCACTGATGTCCTTCGGTCACACGAACAAGGTCTACACCACCGAGAGCGGCGAGGTGGTCTACGCCATGGTGGCGGAGTTTGAGACGCCCGCCGACGTCTACCACGCCGCCGAGAAAGTCCGCGACGCGGGCTACTCCAAGTGGGACGTCCACACCCCCTTCCCGATCCACGGCATGGAGGACGCGATGGGCGTCAAACGCACCATCCTCCCCATGGTCATCGGCGTCATCGGCCTCACCTGCGCCGGCCTGGGCTTCCTCATGCAGTGGTGGATGAGCGGCGTGGACTATCCGCTTATGACCCAGGGCAAGCCCTTCGCCACCTGGCAGGCCTTCGTCCCGATCACCTTCGAACTGGGCATCCTCTTCTCGGCCTTCACCGCCATCATCGGCATGCTCTTCTTCAACCGCCTGCCGCAGTGGTACCACCCGCTCCTGAAGAAAGACCGGTTCCTGCGCGTGAGCGACGACCGGTTCATGATCTGCATCGAGGCGGGCGACAAGAACTTTGACCCCGATCGCACCCGGGCCCTGCTCGAGGGCGCGGGCGGGACGCACATCGACCTGGTTGAGGAATGAGCACCACCAACGACACGACCTCGCGCCGCGGGCGGGCCTCTCGCACTGGCGGGCGTCGGAGCAAGCGAATGAAGAAGCGTGAAGCACAACACCGCACGGGATCAGCGCTGGCGAGCCTCTCGCTGGCGTGCACCCTGTCGGCGATGCTGGGACTGACCGGCTGCCGCGGCGATCGCGCCGAGGACCCGCCGCGCCAGTTCTTCCCCGACCTGGACGACCAGCAGAAGTGGAAGCCGCAGACACAGACGCAGTTCTTCGCGGACGGCCGCGCGATGCGTCAGCCCGCGGCCAACACCGTCGCGTTCAGCCGGGCCCCCCTCTCGGCGCAGGTGCTGGAGGGCAACCCCGCGTGGTCCTCGTCGCTCCTGGCCGAACGCGTGGACCTGCTCCGCGCCGACGACGCGGTGTACACGGGCAAGGACGCGACGGGTCAGTACCTCGAGAAAATCCCCGTCGCGGTCGATCGCCCGATGCTCGAACGCGGCCAGAACCGCTTCAACATCTACTGCGCCGCCTGCCACGGATACAACGGCGACGGCAAGGGCATGGTCGGCGTGCAGTGGTCCTATCCGCTCCCGAATTACCACGACGACAAGTACGTGGTGAAGACCGACGACCCGCTCGTGCCGCAGTGGCGCGACGGCTATCTCTTCCACACGGCCCGCAACGGCGTGTGGAGCCCCGACGGGACGCAGAACAAGATGCCGGGCTACGCCCACGCCCTGAACGTGCACGACACCTGGGCGGTGATCGCGTACATCCGCGTGCTGCAAGAATCGCAGCGCGGGACCAAGGACGACGTGCCGTCGGCCCAGCTGGCGACGATCGACGCCGCCGCCAAGGCCGCCGCCGACGCCAAGGCCGCCGCCGAGGCCGCCAAGGCCGCGCCCGCCACAACACCCGCCGCCCCGCCCGACAAGCCCGCCGACAAGCCGGCGGACAAGCCCGCGGACAACACGCCCGAGGCCGGCAAGGGAGGTGCGTCATGAGTCAGGTCTCCGCCGCCGGACACTCCCACGGCGTAGGCGCCGATCACCCGGCCCTCCGCTCGTCCAACATCTCGATGGCGCCCGGCGCGGGCACCGGCCTGAAGTCGGCGTTCATCGGGCTTGGCGTCCTGGGCCTGGTCGTCGCCGCGATCGGCTGGTTCAAGGACTCCACGCACGCGCTGGCCGCCTTCCACGTCGGCGTGATCACCGCGATCACGATCTGCCTGGGCGCGACCTTTTTCGTGCTGATCTTCAACCTCGTCAACGCGGGCTGGGTCAGCACCTTCAAGCGCCAGTACGAGAACGTGATGAGCCTGCTCCCGATCGTCGCCCTGCTCATGATCCCCGTCTTCGTCCTCGACGCCCTCGACGGGCACGCGCTCTACAACTGGATGAGCGCCCCGGCCCACGGCGACGTGCTCCTGGAAAAGAAAACCGGCTTCCTCAACCCCATGTTCTTCTACGCCCGGTCCGCCTTCTACATCCTGCTCTGGGCCTACATCACCTCCACGCTCCGACGCCTGAGCCTGCAGCAGGACCGCACCGGCGACAAGTGGCTCACCGCCAAGGCCCGGCGCACCAGCGCCTGGGCGATCCTCGTCCTGGCCCTCTCCAGCGCGTTCGCCAGCTTCGACTGGCTCATGTCCATCGATTTCAAGTTCTTCAGCACCATGTGGGGCGTCTACTTCTTCGCCGGCAGCGCCTACGTCGGCACCGCCACCATGATCCTCATCCTCGCCCTCCTCCGCCGCGCCGGCAAAATGGAGGGCGCCGTCACCAGCGAGCACTTCCACGACCTCGGCAAGCTCCTCTTCAGCTTCACCGTCTTCTGGGCCTACATCGCCTTCAGCCAGTACTTCCTCATCTGGTACAGCGGCGTCCCCGAAGAAACGGCCTTCTTCCACATGCGCGAGCAGGGCGCCTGGCCCCTCGTCGGCCTGGCCGTCATCATCTCCCACTTCGCACTCCCCTTCGTCATCATGCTCTTCCGCGGCATCAAGCGCAACCCCACCACGATCGCGTTCTTCGCCGTCTGGTCGATCGCGGCCCACGTCATCGACATGTTCTGGGTCGTCCGCCCCGTGGCCCACGTCGGCGCCGCCGACCCCGTCGGCTGGGGCATGATCTGGATCGACGCCGGCGCCGTGCTCGGCGTGCTCGGATTGCTCGGGTGGCTGATCGTCGGCAGGGTGACCTCGGGCCCGCTGGTGGGCGTCAACGACCCGCGCCTGGGCGAGTCGCTCGAACACCGGAATTACGTGTGAGTTGATGGGTTGCCCCCGGCGACGCCGGGCGCGGAATGGTTCGGCACGATCGAGCCCGGCCCCATGAAGGCCGGCCAAAGGCAAGGTTGAGGCGCATGTCCAAGCACGAAGCACACTTCCTTCCCCACGAGCACGAGCACCCCGATTCGTGGCACCGCCACTCGGCCGACGAGGGCGCGCCCCAGGGCGAGCACGCCGCCGTCGCCAGCGCGTCCACGCTGATGGCGTCGTTCATCGTGCTGACCTCCAGCGTCTTCCTGACCGTGGGGCTCCTGATCGTCTTCTTCAACCACTTCGCCTGGCAGGCCAAGGCCGAACGCGAGGAAACCACGATCATGTCCAAGGAGCACGGCGAGATCAAAGGCCGGATCGACGCCGAGCAAGGCCAGTACGGCTTCGTGCCAGACAAGCCCGGCCTCTACCGCATCCCCGTGACGCAGGCGATGGACCGCGTCGTCACCAAGTACGCCCCCAAGAAGTAAGCGACCAGCTCGCCGCAAGATCAAGCCACGATGACCCAGCACCTGTCCAGCACGCCCCCCGCGCAATCGCCCGCGCACCAGCACCGAACCCCGGTGTCCGCCGGTGCGCGCCGGGTACGGGCGGCGCTGGCCGCGGGCGTGCTCTGGGCCTCCGGCAACGCGGCGGCCCAGTTCGCCGGCGGCGTGCTGAACCAGCAGCCCGAGGCCATCAAGCGCCTCGACGTCGATGAAAAACTCGGCGCCACGCTCCCCATGGACCTCGAATTCACCGACAGCGCCGGGAAACTGGTCAAGCTCGCCGACTACTTCCCGCTCGGGCAGGACGCCCAGCGCCACGGCAAGCCCACGGTGCTCGTGCTCGGCTACTACCGCTGCCCCGTCGTTTGCTCCGTCGTCATCGCCAAGCTCACCGAGGCCTTTAGCGAAGTCTCCTACACCGTTGGAAAGGACTTCAACGTCCTGGTCTTCAGCGTCAACCCCGACGAGTTGACCTCCGAGGCCAAGGGCTACAAGGACGTGCAGCTCGACACCTACAACCGCGGCAAGGAGCCCGGCGTCGCCGAGGGATGGCACTTCCACACCTCCCCCGCCGAGACCTCAAAGGCACTCGCCGATTCGATCGGCTGGCAGTACACCAAGCTCCCCAACGGCGAGTACGGCCACCCGATCGGCTACATGCTCGTCACCCCCGACGGACGCATCGCCCGCTACATGTACGGCTACGCGGGCAAGGACCAGGCCCAGCAGGTCAAGCTCTCCATCCTCGAAGCGTCCGAGGGAAAGATCAGCAAGTCGCTCGCCGATCACGTCGTCGCGTTCTGCTACATGTACGACCCGGCCTCCGGCGGGTACGCGCTCCGCGCGTTCCGCGTCATGCAGCTCGGCGGCGGCGCGACGCTCGCGGCGGTGGGGGCCCTGGTCATCGGGCTCCGTGTCTCCGAAGTCATGAAGCGCCGCCGGCGTGCCGCGGCACTTGAATCTGAATTGGTCGGTTCCAAGGACCGGACGATGGCGGGCCCAGGCGCCCCGGCCGTCGCCGGAAGGTGAGGCGTCGATGATGAGTTCCTTCTTCGAGCACGGCACCGTGAACGCGATCCTCGCCGAGGGCGGCGCGCTCCACGAGTACATCTTCGGGACCAGGGGGAGCGGGGACCACACCGCCCAGGTCGACGCAACCTTCCTCTGGATCTTCTGGGTCGCCGCGTTCTTCTTCGTGGTGCTCATGGGGCTCACGCTCCTCTGGAGCATCCAGTACCGTCGGCGCGGCACGCCGGTGGCGCCCGTCAGTTCGTCGCACAACACCGTCATGGAGACGCTCTGGACCGTGATCCCGCTGGGCATCCTGGCGATCATGTTCTTCAAGGGCTTCAAGGGATACCTCGAAATGTCGATCGCCCCCGCCGGCGCGATCGAGATGGACGTCCGCGGCGCCAAGTGGGACTGGCGCGTCATCTATCCCAACGGCGCCGAGTCGACCGCCCGCGCCCGCCTGGGCTCGGGAAAGGAAATCCCGGTCTTCTACATGCCCGCCGAAACCCCCGTCAAGCTCCGCATGATCTCCAGCGACGTGCTCCACAGCTTCTGGATCCCCGACTTCCGCGGCAAGTTCGACGTCATGCCCAACCGCTACACCTCCTACAGCTTCACCTCTGGCCCCATCAAGGGCGGCGCGACGCTCACCGACGGGCCCTTCCCCGGAACCCCCTACGAAGACCACTGGCTCTTCTGCGCCGAATACTGCGGCGACTCCCACTCCGAGATGGCCGGCATCATCCGCCTTGTCCCCCGCGAC
>JAEUJA010000133.1 GCA_016793195.1 Phycisphaerae bacterium | reverse complement strand
CCGCCGCCGAGGTGCTGCTGGACTTCGCCGACGAGGAAGAGTTCGCCGACCTTGGTCTGGGCCTTGACCTCGACGGCGTTGTAGATATCGGGGAGCTGGTCCTCGGGGAACTGGGCGTCGAAGGTGGAGCCGATGACCTGTGTGATCGTGCCGGTGGTGGGCATGGAAACCTCGCGTGAAACTTGGAGTGTGAGCTGGGCGTGTGGACTGGGCGTGTGAACTGGGCCTGAAAACGTGGGCCATTGAGCCTGGCCAGAAGCCTGGGACCGATGCCTCGCGGGCGCGGAGGGCGCGTGGCGGGGCGAGTGAATAAAACCCAAACGATCTGCGGGGTGCGCAGGGTCGAAAGGATAGGCAGGGGGAGGTGAGGAGGGGAGGGGTCGGGCGCGATCGCGGGGGCTTGGACGATGACTTCTTCACGAATTCTTGACATCACGATCCCAATTTCCTGCGACCGATAAAGGTGCTGGTCCGTACAAAAGGAGAGACCATGCATACCAAAGCCGCCATTGTCGCGTTCGCCTGTCTCGCGGGTTCCGCCCTGACCTCGCGGGCCATCGCCCAGGACTACGGCATCGAGTTCGTCACCGTCGGCGCGCCGGGCAACGAGGCGTTCAACAAGCCCAATTGGGAGGACTACCCGAACTCGCCCGCGATCGGGCGCGGCAGGGTCGACTACACCTTCCGCATGGCCAAGTACGAAACCACGACGGCCCAGTATCTCGAATTCGCCAACACCTTCTACGGCGTGGCGATCCAGGACCTCCCGGCGTTCCTGCACTGGGCGGGCCCGACCGAGTGGGGCGCGATCGAAGACCCGACTTACGGCGGGCCGGGCACGCGCTGGAAGCTGGAGAACAACGCCGACGCGCCGATGAAGGTGGTCTTCGGCATCTCGTGGCGCGACGCCGCCCTCTACTGCAACTGGCTCAACAACGGAAAATCCAGCGATCCCGCGTCGCTGTTGTACGGCGCGTACGACGTTGCAACCTGGGGCGACAACGCCGACGGCTCGTTCACCGACGCGCTCACCCACCTTCCTGGCGCGAAGTACTGGCTTCCGACCTACGACGAAGCCCTCAAAGCCAGCCACTACGACCCGAACCGCGACGGCCAAGGCCAGGGCGGCTGGTGGCTGAACAAGAACGGCTCAGACGACTACTCAGTCTCTGGTCCCCCTGGCGTCGGCGAAACCAGCTACGGCTGGACCGACGGCTTCGGAGCGGAATACGACATCCCGCTCGGCGCGTATCCCGATTCCCTTTCGCCGTGGGGAATGCTCGACACCAGCGGCGGCACGCCGGAATGGACCGAGGGTTTCGGCCCCAGATCAGGCGCGCCTAGGCAGCGGTTCCTGTTTGGAAGTATGGCCGGAGTAGGCTTCGGCGGCGACTCGATCTATGTGGTGCATAGCGGCGATCCCAAGTCCACGGGTCTGTACGGGTTTCGGATCGCATCGACGGTGCCTAGCTCAGGAACGTCCATCGCCATTGTTTTCGGGTTCATTTTTCTCGATCGACGCATCAGAAAGTGAGGTCACGTCATGAGGCTCACATCGTTCCACATCGCATCGCTTTCGTGCATCAGCATCGCTTCCGTCTGTATGGCGAGCACCGTGGTCAAGGAGTACAACTCCGGCGGCTCGGAAATCGCCGCCCACACGGTCGGGTCATCCGACACGTCGATTTCGCTCAACGTGAACACTCGGTTCGTCGACATCCTTCCAGCCGACAACAGCACAGACATTCCGAGGATTACCTTCACCGGCGGCCCATCGACCGGGGTCGTCTCGATCTACTTGGGTGCTGATGACAATTCGACCGGCCCCGACTTCAACAACTCGGATATCGCCCCGTCCCGTCGGGGGCGCAATCTCAAGGGAATCGTTGCAACGGGACTGGCGGGTACGACGATTTCCGAGTTCTACGGCGGCATCACTGGCGATTTCGGGCAGACCACAAACCCTGACGAGTACTACATCTACGTTGACCATCTCGTCCGCTTTGATGCTGGCGGCGCGATTCGCGGCAATTTCGAAGCTGATGCGCCGGGAGGCACGTCCTCTGAACCCGTCTTCGTGATTGAAGGGGATGGGTTCAGTGATCTGTGCGATATTTCGCTCGCCAACGGGACAATCACTCGCATCAAGGCAACTAACGACATGAAGGCGCAAATCACCGTCGCGAACGGTGACATTAGTCTCATCGACGCGGGCGCACGCATTACGGGCTACGGGCCCGATCCGATTCTCGTCAAAAAGGGCCGCATCAAGAAGATTCTCGCCGCCCAGGAAATCAGCCAGTTCACAGCCCAAGGGCTCGGCGAGGCCATGATCCGTGCCAACGAGGGCACCGACTTCATCGAAACGCCTTTCATCGACAGCTACATCATCGCCAACGACACGGCCCACGACACGGTCACCGACGGAAGCATCCGTCACATCAAGACAACCGACTCCTCCAGTGGCATCCGCACCCACGCCACGATCGTCGCAAGCAAGATCATCAGCGATTCGACCAACGACGGGCGCGTCACCGTTTCCGGGTCGCTCAACGGCGAACTTGTCATCGGCAACTCCGGGCTGACCGGACAGGTCATCATCAACGCCGCCAACGGCTCGGGCACCTGGAGCGACAGAGTCACCATCGGGAGTGTTGAGCTCTCGACCACCTCCAACGGCGCGCCGTACTACACCGTCGCCAGTTCGTCACTCGGCGGCGGGGCGGTGGGCCTGGTGCCGTATCACCTCTATCCGCAGGACATGACGTACCCGAGTGGCTCCACGTTCTTCGACTCCGCTTTCAACCATCGCAACCCCGGCGGCTCTTCGGGCAACAATCGGACGATCACCCTTCGCTTCTACGGACCGGTGTTCCAGAACGATACCGACCCCGCGATCAAGATCGAGCAGGACCTCGGGAGCTGGGTTGACGTGACCAACCGTGCCGTCATCACGTTCGGCTCCGCGACCAGCGGCAACCCACGCGAGATCACGATCCACGGCACCGACGGCACGACCGGAAAGATTCCCTTCCTTCCGGGGACATATCGAATCACCCGCGTCGCGGGAGAACTGAAGTGCCAGGGAACGTCGGCAAGCCCCGCCCCGGATGTCTACGAGTTCACATACTCCTTCACGCTCGACGTCGATTGCAACAAGAACAATATCGCCGACGCGACCGATCTTGCCCAGACAGTGACGTATGGCAACCAGACCTATCACCCCTACGACATGGACGATAACGGCCACATCGACGTGTGCGATCGTGAAGCGAACAACACCTGCGCCGCGGACATCGACGGCAACGGGTTCATCAACGGGGACGATTACGATTGGTTCGCCATTCTGTTCGAGATCGGCCACCCGCTCGCGGACATCACCTTCGACGGATTCGTGAACGGCGACGACTACGACCTGTTTTCTGAGCAGTACGAGAACGGCTGCCCATAGCCACTGTGATGTGATCGCGCGAGAACTCCTCAAACCCGAGGCCCCGCCTCGGGTTTTTTGGTGGGCGTGGGGGTGTCTTGCGGGGTTTCTACCCGTTGCGACCGAGTCTCAACTCGGGGTTTGGTGGCCTAGAATGGGGCGTGACGAGCCTCGTTGATGCCCAGCCCGGGGTGTGCGGAAGCGTGGCCAAGGCCGACCTTGACGCCAAGGACGCGGCGCTGTTGCGGGCGATGGGCTTGTCGCCGAACGTGCGGGTGCGGGTGTGCCGTCGGGGCACGCCGTGCATCGTGGAGATCGTGGGGCGCGAGGGGCGCGAGGGGTGCGGGTGTCGGATCGGGCTGTCGCCGGAGCTGGCGCGGCACATTTTCATCGACAGCGTGAACGACTGAGCGGAGAGCGCGCGGGTGAGCGGCGACTGTCCCCGATGTGATGACGGTGATGGCGTCGCGAGCGGCGTGGCGACGGGCGCGGAAGGTTCGGCGGTGCGCACGGTCGCGCTCTTGGGCAATCCCAACACGGGCAAGACCACGCTCTTCAACCGGCTCTCGGGACTGCGCCACAAGACGAGCAATTTTCCGGGCACCACGCAGGAGGCGCGGGTCGGCGTGCTGCGCGGGGGCGGCGCGGCCGGCGGCGCACCGGGCGGCGCGGGCGGGACCAATGGCAGCGCGGCGGGTGACCAGGTCGACACGCACCTGGTTGATCTGCCGGGGATTTACTCGCTGGAGCTTGAGCAGGCCGAGGCGGAGATCTGCCGTCGCGTGCTGGCGGGGAAGTTGTCGCCCAAGGGGGAAGAGACGCGCGAGCCCGATGCGCTCTTGATCGTGGCGGACGCGACGAATCTAATCCGGAATCTGTCGCTCGTCGGCGAGGGGCTGTCGCAGCGGCTGCCCACGGTGGTGGTTGTGACGATGGTCGATCTGGCGCGGCGGATGGGTGTGCGGGTTGTGGCGGAGCAACTGGAAGAGCAGCTTGGGTGTCCGGTGGTGCTGTGCAACGCACGGAGCGGCGAGGGGGCGGGCGGGATTCTGCCGGCGCTGGATCGGGCGCGGGTGTCGAACCGCACGCCGCCGGGCGATCGCGACGCGCTGGAGCGCTGGGCGGAGAACGTGTATTCGCTGAGCACGGAGCACAGCCTGCCGTGCGCGGCGGGGGAGCACGGGAGCGCGCGGTGGATGGCGAGCTCGCGCCTCACCGATCGCCTCGACAACCTGCTGACGCACCCGGTGAGCGGGCTCTTGATCTTTGCGGCGGTGATGGCCGGGCTGTTCGTGGTGATCTTCAAGCTCGCGGCGTATCCGATGGACTGGATCGAGGTTGTGTTCGCAAGGCTTGGCGGGCTGATTGAGTCCGCGATGCCGGAGGGGATTCTGCGCGAGTTCTTGGCGCAGGGGGTGGTCGGCGGGATCGGCGCGACGGTGATTTTCCTGCCGCAGATTTGTTTGCTCTTCTTCCTGATCTCGATTCTTGAGGACACGGGGTATTTGGCACGGGCGGCGTTTCTGATGGACCGGG
Organism: Phycisphaerae bacterium; assembly: GCA_016793195.1. Taxonomy (GTDB): domain Bacteria; phylum Planctomycetota; class Phycisphaerae; order Phycisphaerales; family UBA1924; genus JABWBC01. The sequence continues at coordinate 8,351 of JAEUJA010000133.1, read as the reverse complement.
TGCTGCGGCCGTTCGGACTGCCGGGGCACAGCTTTGTGCCTTTCCTGTCGTCGCACGCGTGCGCGCTGCCGGGGATCATGTCGGCGCGGGCGATCCCGGACCGGCGCGAGAAGCTGGCGACGATCCTGGTGGCGCCGTTCATGACGTGCTCGGCGCGGATTCCCGTGTATGTACTGATGATCTCGATCTTGTTCCGTGATCGACCGATCGCGGCGGGGCTGGCGTTTGTCGGGTGCTATGCGCTTGGGATCGGCGCGGGGCTGTTCTCGGCGCTGGTGGCGCGGCGGACAATTCTGCGCGGGGCGAGCCGCCCGATGGCGCTGGAGCTGCCGACGTACAAGGTGCCGAGCGTGTGGACGGCGGCGATCGCGACGTATGACCGGGGCATGACGTTCCTGAAGAACGCGGGGACGAACATCCTGGCGATCTGCGTGGTGCTGTGGTGGATGAGCGCGTTCCCGCATGTGCCGCCGCCGGGCGAGTCGGTGATGCTGCGCGATCAGGCGCAGACGCTGCGGCAGAGCCTTGATGGTGTGTCGCGGGGCGCGGCGAGCCAGGGCGCGGTGGGCCGGGGCGCGGCGGGCGAGAACGCGGGCGGCGAGCGCGTGGTTCGTGACGGCGCGGCGGGCGCGAACAACAACGCGCCGGTCGCGGCGATGTCTGAACAGGACAAGGCCGCGGCACGAGCGAAGATCGAGGAACTGGAAACGAGCGCGGACCGGGCGGAGGCGCGGCACGCGCTGTCGAATTCGTTCGCGGGGAAGCTGGGGCGTGCGATCGAGCCGGTCTTCAGGCCGCTGGGCTTCGATTGGCAGTTGTCGGTGGGCGTCTTGACGAGCTTTGCGGCGCGCGAGGTGTTCGTCTCGACGATGGCGGTGATGGTGGCGGGCGTTGACGACGCGGAGGACGCGGGCGTGCGCGACCAGATCGCGCACGCGACGCGGGACGATGGTGTAACGCCGATTTTCACGACGAGCGTGGCGTGGTCGGCGCTGGTGTTTTATGTGCTGGCGATGCAGTGCCTGCCGACGCTGGCGGTGACGGCGCGCGAGGCGGGCGGCGTGAAGTGGGCCGTGCTGCAACTGGCGTGGATGAGCGGGGTGGCGTACCTGGCGGCGTGGTTGACGGTGAAGATGGTGGGGTAGCAATCGGTCGACGCACGACCTTGCGACTTCCCACGCCGACGATGAGCGAGTCCGCGAGCGAATCGTGGCGCTTCGTGTGTCACGAGCCCCCGACTCGCGTCGAAACGACGCTCATCGGCGGCGTGGGAAGGCGCAAGGTCGCGCCCCTTGGCTGGTCCCGCCTTTCACGCCCTGGCGTCGCCCGCACTTCCGACGAGTTCGTCGTTGGTCTTAAAGCGTTTGAGGGCGTTGAGCAGCTGCTCGATCTGCATGGGCGGCGGCATCTGGAGCAGGCGGCGGCGCAGGGCCGTCATCGTGTTCATCTCGCGCTCGGACATGAGCAGGTGCTCCTTGCGCGTGCCGCTGGCGGCGAGGTTGATCGAGGGGAAGATGCGCTGCTCGGAGATCTTGCGATCGAGGATGAGCTCCATGTTTCCGGTGCCCTTGAACTCCTCGAAGATGATCTGGTCGCCGGCCGAGCCGGTGTCGACGAGGCAGGAGGCGATGATGGTGAGGGAGCCGGCCTCTTCGCTGTTGCGGGCGGCGCCGAAGAGGAGCTTGGGGACTTCCAGGGCGCGGGAGTCCAGGCCGCCGGTGAGGGTGCGCCCGCTGGAGGCGTGCTTGCGTGATTGGTTAAAGGCTCGCCCGAGGCGTGTGAGGGAATCGAGCACGACGACGACGTGCTTGCCCGCTTCGCAGAGGCGTTTGCAGGTGTCGATGGTCTGGATGGCGACCTCGATGTGACGTTCCACGCCGTGGTCGTTGCTGCTGGCCAGGACGCGGCAGCGATCGGGCTCGAAGAAGGTCCCCGCGCCGGCCGGTCCGCCGGGCGCGAAGGTGCGCTTGAAGTCGGTGACTTCTTCGGGGCGTTCGTCGATGAGCAGCACAACGACGAAGACGTCTTTGTAGTTGCGGAGAACGCCGGTGGCGATGTCCTTGAGGAGCGTGGTCTTGCCGGCCTTGGGGGGCGAGACGATCAGGCCGCGTTGCCCGCGCCCGATCGGGCAGAAGAGATCGATGAGTCGGCAGGAGGGCGGGCAGCCGGGGTATTCGAGCGTGAGGCGCGGCTGCGGATCGATGCTGGTGAGATCTTCGAAGGGCTTGATGGGCGAGAGCGGGCCGAAGTGGAGCGCGGGCGGGAGGGGACGACCGCCGGGGCCGAGGGGCTGCTGGCGAACTGGGTTCGAGGATGGGGCGCCCGGCTGATTGGGCGATTGGTTGGGCGATTGGGCTTGCGGAGCGCCTGAAGGCGGCATGGTCGCGGCGCCCTGGCCCTGGGGCTGCCCGCCCCCGCCGCCACCACCACCGCGCCTGCGCCGACGCCGCCAACGAGATTGTCCATGACTCAACGGAAGTCCTCCGGCCCGACCTGGGTCGGGCGTCGGCACGCCGCGCGAAAAGAGGCACGAAGCGTCGGCGGCTGAAATCGAAACGCACGCGCGGGCGATGGCCCGGAGGTGCGGAGAGGCGCCAGATTCCAGGGCTCGACCGTGGGAGTTCGGCCAATGCCGCAGAAAGATCCCGGCGAACCAAGCCGACGAAGGACCGCGGCGTGTTCGAGGGGTCGGCGGGCTTGAACGGCGCTTGGGGGCGTCGACAGGCACGCGGCGAGCGCCCCGGGGTTTGGATGCCGCCCGACGGCGGGCGCACCGGGGCGCGGGGCACGCTGAATTGGAGGAGGGCGCGGGGGTCGAGTCAAGGGGCATCAACGCAGGAGGACGAGCATGGCCGACAGCACCGCCGACGCCAAGAAGCCGGCGAGCCAGATGAGTCCCGTGACGAAGAAGCCGCAGAGCGCGCCGCGAAACCACTCGCGCCCGGGCGCCCGCGTGGGCAGGTAGCCGAAATAAAACCAGGCCGGGAGGACGATCGCGAGCCCGAGCGACAGCAGCCCGGTCGGCGGCGAGAACCGCGTGCCCCAAAGCCACACGACCCATTCGAGGGCGACGCCGGTGAGCGCGACGGCGCCGGGCACAAGGTGCACGGCCCAGGCGACGCGGGCGCTGGCCGTGCGCCGACCGCGTGCCGCTCGCAACCAGCGGCCCGAGTGCGTCGCGCCGCATTCGGGGCAGCGGAAGACGCTGGCGAGGCGATCCCAATCGAGGGGGTAGGCGCAGCGGCCGCAGAGCGGGACGCGGTCGCGGGGAGTCTTGCCGGGCTCGTCGGCGCTGGTGGTCACGTACTCGTCGTACCTCCGCGGGCGGGGCGCGGTTCGTCACGGTGCGTCGTCGACGCTGGTGACGCGCGGGCCGGTGAGTTCGGCCAGTTCGAGGACGCGGTAGGAGCCCGCGCCGTCGCCGTGGACACCGGCGATGGAGCGCAGGACGCCGCTGGGATCGTCGTCGAGGAACTGGATGGTTTTGATGACGCTGGCGCGTTGGCCGCTGACGCGATCGACGGGGTTGAGCTTGTTGAGCGTGGAGAGGATGGCGGTGGCGCCCGCGCCCCATTCCTTGGTGGGCCCGGATCGCTTGATGCTGCGCGAGAGGAGGAACACGAGGCTGGGCCTCATGGCCAGGGCCGCCTTGAGTCCCGGGAGCGGGTCGGAGCGGCCGGTGGGGCGGACGCTGGTGAGCCAGGCGCGGACGCGGTCTTTGCTCTCGCGGGTCGCCGGGAGCAGGCCGCCCGCGTGGCTGGTGAACATCTCGTAGCCCGCGGGGCTGGCGGGATCGGGGGCCTCTTTCGTTGTTGGGGGCGTGCGGAACAGAATGACCTGGAACTGCTGAGTGGGCGCGAGGCTCTCGATGGAGCGTGAGAGTTCGTCAACCACAAACGGCAGGCTGGAGGCCATGGGACCGGAGGCGTCGACGACATAGACGATGGTCGAGGCGCGCTCCGCCGCCACGCCGGCGAAGGTGATCGGCGCGGCGCCCAAGGCGGCACCCGAGCTCGCGGGCGGAGCGATCGGCGTGATTTCGGTCGTTGTGGATGCGGTCGAGGCGCGGGCGTCGGGGAGGTTTCGGCGCGGCGTGTCGAGCACGTCGGCGACCATCGCCGGCGTCAGAAGCGCGTCGCTCGGCGCGGGGCGCTGGGTTTCGGTTTCGTGCGGCGGGTCTTCGGCGGGCTCCGGCGTCGGTGGGGGGGTTGGCACGGGCGGGGGTGTTGGTGCGGGGGTTGGGGCGGGAGGAGGCGCGAGCACCAGCGTGCTCTCGATCGTCGCGGGGAGGGAATCAACCAGCGCGTGGGCACGCCCCAGCATCGCGCGCTGGGAATGCACCCACAGGAGCACGCCGCCGTGCACCGCCAGCGAGAGTGAGGCACAGATGCCGCCCGTCATCCACGGGTTCAGCGCTCGCCGGGTTGGTGGCTTTGCCTTGGCCATGCTTGGTTGGCGATGCTTGGGTCTCGTCGCGGGGTACTCGCGCGTGGCACTGGTCCAATCAACGCGGACATCGAAGCTCTTCTTATCCCTGCGCCGGTTTTTCTGGCGCGGGCTTGGGGGCCGGGGCGCCGGACTTGACGAAGAAGAGCCCGTCGAGTGAGGCCGCCCCCGCGCCCAGGAAGAGCAGGGCCAGGGCGGAGGTGAAGAGGGAGAACTGCCAGAGGAGGGGCGTCCATTGTTCGCCGTCGTAGGCGGGGTACGCGGGGAGGAAGCCGTAGTGGGTCGTCCCTGCCTGGATCGCCGGGCCAAACTGGGTGAGCCACATGGCGGTGCCCATGACGACCGCCAGGCCCAGCCCCCAGAAGCGGGTGAAGAGGCCGACGAGGATCATGGCGCCGCCGATGAGTTCGGTGAGCGAGGCGCCCCAGGCCAGGACGACGGGCCAGGGTCGCTGGCCCAACGCCGCGGGGAGCAGGCGCATTTTGGCCGGCGCGCCCTTGTCGTCGAGGGGGACGATGGTGGCGCTCGAGACGCCGATGGTCACCATGTGGACCATCTTCACCTTGACGGGCTCCGGGAAATCGGCAGCGGTGTATCGGGCCGGTGCTGAGGGCGGAGTCGCGGCGGGTGACGCGGGCTGGGTGGCGGGAGGTGCGCTCGCGGGCGGCGTGCTTTCCTTGGCCGGTTCCTTGGGCTGATCCTGAGGGGCGGTGAGAGCCATCAGCGTCGGTACGCTGTCATGGCCGCCCATCGACGTGGGCTTTCCCGCCGGCGCGATCACGCCCATGTTGGCCAGGACCGCGGCCTGGTCTCCCTGCACCGGAACCTCCTGCATCACCTTGGCCATCCCGGCCCAGACGAACGTGATGCCCAGGCACAGGCGGAGAAAGATGGGCGCGATCGAACTGCCGGAACCGTGACGAGCACTCATGTGGATCCCCAGTTTCCCGGCAAGGCCGGGTGGTCGGCGGGCGGCGGGCACAGCCCCATATCTCGCCCGACTCGTCTTTGTTCGGCGCTTTGCCCCACACTTTCATCACAAGTACGCCGAATCCCCGGCGTGTACGGTAGGATTATGGACGGAGCGGGCGTGGCGGAACTGGCAGACGCGCGGGATTTAGGTTCCCGTGGCCGAAAGGCCTTGCAGGTTCGATTCCTGTCGCCCGCATTGTGGTTTTCGGCCACCGCAAGGCCCGTCGCCCGCGCCGCCTGGCGCGCCGTTGCCACCCGTTGCAATCGCGCCGCCGCCCCGGCGTCCCCTAACCACCAAATCGGCAACTTCTGCCTTGCACGCTGGGGCGTTCTCTCCGATCGACCCGTGTCCGCGAGGGATCGTGGACAGGGGAGACGAGAGACATGGGTGTGTCCGCGCGCTTTGGTCGGGTTGGTCGTCGAAATCTTGCTCGCCTTGCCGGCTCGATCGAGCCCCTCGAGGCCCGCACCCTGATGGCCGCCGATCCGGTCACGCCCGACAACCCTCTGTGGGCGATCCCGCGCGGCAGCGCTGTCGTCGACGGCACGCTCTCCGACGCCGATTGGGATTCGGCCCTCACCATCTTCCGCACCCAGGCCACCCGCAACGATCGGGCCGCCACCATCCGCATGATGTGGACCGACACGGGACTCTACTTGTCCGCCGACGTGCAGGACGAGAATCTCTGGGCCGACGGCCTGGGCTCGGGCTCGGGCAATCGCTGGGAGGTTGAGAGCGACGACTCGCTCTCCTTCTACTTCGATCCCAACAACTCGCGCGACGAGTATTTCCAGAACGGCGACTATGCCTTCGGCGCCAACATCGCCGCCTGGACCGACGCCTACTCGGGCTCCGGCGCGGTGAAGCGGTACAAGTTCGTCACCGGCGACGGCGCAGGCGGCTCACCCGACAGCGAAGAGTTCAACTGGTACGACGTTGTTCAATCGGGCGGGAATCCACTGGACTACTACCTGCCCACCGGCGCGTCCTACGCCACGGCCTACGCGGGCACGATCAACAACTCGTCGGACACCGACACGGGCTGGTCGATGGAGATGTATGTCCCGTGGGCCGCGCTGCGCATGAGCGCGCCGTCCCACGCCACGACGATCGGCATGAACTTTGACCTCATCCTCGACCAGGACGGCTCGGCCCGCAACATGGCCGACAACCGCGACGCCTCCAACCGCTTCGACGTGCCGCACCACATCGACGACCACATCCAGGGCGTGCACAGCTCGTACGCGTCGACCCTGGCGGGCATCCGCGGCCCGGTCAACTACGCCCAGGCGATGTTCATCGACAGCCGCGCCGGCGCCAAGCCCGCCGCCATCACGAACCTCGCGGCGCAGAATCCCTCGGCCTATGGGGCGCAGCTGACGTTCACCGCGCCCGCGGGCACGACGGGCGGCCTGGGGAGCGTGTCGAGCTATGAGATTCGCGTTTCCACGTCGCCCATCACCACGGACGACGCGTGGCGCGGCGCCGATGTCGTTCGCCAGTCCTACACGCCGCGATTGGCGGGCCTCTCCGAGTTGCTGCGCATCGCGGAGCTCTCGCCCTCAACGACGTACTACGTCAGCGTTCGCGGCGTGGACGGCGCGGGGAACCTCGGCGACCTCTCGAACTCGGCGAGCTTCACGACCGACGCCGGCGTGGTCGGCGACAAGGGTCGCATCATCCCCGCGCCCGCGGGCACGATGCTGATGCACGAGAACGGCGAGGCCTTCATCTCCGTGGGCGACCACATCGGGCTTTCCTGGTCCTACACGCGCAACCTCTTCCCCGGCGACGTCTGGGACAACGCCAACCAGATGTACCACAACTTCCACGACGAGCCTTCCTACGAGGGCACCGCCGGGCCGTACCTCGACATGCTCCAGAACCGCGGGGTCAACACGATGCGTGTGTTCCTCGAGCTTCTGAACGTCACCTACGCCGGCAACCCCAATCCGCCGCAGGGTCTCTACTGGCTCGAACAGGAGAACGGCCAGTACAACCAGGACATGCGCCAGTTCATCCACAACCTGCTGGAGGAATGCGGATCGCGCGGCATCCATGTGATCCTCAGCCCGTTCGACACGTTCAGCTATGACGACGCCTTCGGGCAGGAGGGGCCCTGGGCAACGAACATGGGCGGACCGTTGACCGACATCAACAGTTTCTTCCAGACCTCGGGCACGCTCGACATCGCCAAGGTCCGCATGGACACGGTTGTGTCATGGGTCCAGGAGAGCCCCTACGCCTCCAGCGTGCTTGGCTGGGAGCCCGTGAACGAATGGGACAGCTACGAGTGGACGCTCAACGCCGAGGGCAACGCCGAGCCCGGGCGCGAGACCGAGTACCGCACCCGGGCCGCCTGGATCGACGAGCTGGCCTCGTACATCAAGCAGATCGACCCCGATCGCCTGGTGATGAACAGCACGATCGCGCGCGATCCGCGCGGCCCGCTGGCCCGCGAAATCTTCTACTCGCGGACGTGGGACGCCCTCGTGCCGCACCTCTACACGATCAGCAACAGCGAGCCCATCAACAACCCGGCCGAGGACCGGTCCGTGATGGTCGCGCTCGAGAACGGCTACTTCTCCAACTACTGGGCGACCAGCCGCGTCGACAACCGCCCGATCCTCAGCGGTGAGTGGGGCATGAACCGAACCGCGTGGCCGAACCAGACACCCGCGTACAGCGCCGATTTCACCCAGCAGGAGGACGAGGCCAACTTCCGCACTCTGATCTGGTCGGGCCTGGCCAGCGGACAGTTCGGCACGGGCCTGCGCGTCAACACGGAAGAACTCGCGTTCAACGGCTACCTCCTGACGAGCACCATGCGCTACTACCAGCAGACCTTCGGGCGCTTCGTGAACAGCCAGACCCTCGCCATGGACTGGACGCACTTCGACGCCGACCCTCTCGCCGGAAAGGTCTCGGGCGT
>JAEUJA010000070.1 GCA_016793195.1 Phycisphaerae bacterium | reverse complement strand
GGCGAAGAAGACGTCACCGTGATGCGCGTCATCGTCGACGGCATGAAAAACAACCGCCGCACCCGCGTCACCTGGGACCTTTTCGACACCTACCACCACCACAGCCGCGCCACCAGCATGTCGCGCACCACCGCCTTTCCCTGCACCATCATGGCGCGACTCGTCGCCTCCGGCGAGTTCCGCCAGAAGGGCGTCATCGTCCCGGAGCTCATCGGCAAGGCGCCCGGCATCCTCGCCAACGTCATCGATCAGCACCGATCCAAGGGCGTGAACTACTCGCGCTCCGAAACACCACTCGACCGGAGCCACGCGTGATCCACCAATCCATGCAGAAACGACTCACCCGCGTTGCGACCGCGGCCACGCTTTTGATCGGCGCCCTCCTCGCCGCTCCCACACTCGCCCAGCCCGCCGCGCAACCCCCCGAATCCCTCCGCGCGCAGATGCGCCAACTCATCGCCGGCGCCCGCGACCAGGTCTTCCCGGCGCTCGTCAACATCAGCGTCGTCACCGTCGATTACTGGCAGGGCAAGGAAACCAAGGGCCGCTCCACCGGCAGCGGCACCATCATCTCAGCCGACGGCTACGTCCTCACCAACGCCCACGTCACCGACAGCGGCAAAAAGTTCACCTGTACCCTCTCCGACAAATCCGAAATCCCCGCCACCCTCGTCGGCGAAGACCCCCTCACCGACCTCGCCGTCCTCAAGCTCGATCTCAAGTCCTTCAAGGGCACGCTCTCCTCCGCCAAGCTCGGCGACTCCGACACCCTCACCGTCGGCGACAGCGTCCTGGCCATGGGCTCGCCCTTCAGCCTCTCACGCTCCGTCACCCTCGGCATCGTCAGCAACACCGAACGCGTCTTCGCCGCCAGCGACGACGAGTTCGAGGGAATGTCCCTCGACCTCGACCAGCGCACCGGCCTCTTCGCACGATGGATCCAGCACGACGCCGCCATCAACCCCGGAAACTCCGGCGGCCCGCTCGTCTCCATGGACGGCCAGGTCATCGGCGTCAACACCCGCGGCGGGTCCAACATGTCCTTCGCCGTCCCCTCAAACATCGCCCGCGAAGTCTCCAACGCCCTCATCGCCAATTCCGAAGTCCCGCGAAGCTGGCTCGGCCTCAACTTCCGCCAGATCCAACGCACCGGCTTCGACAAGGGCGTCCTCGTCACCTCCGTCGATCAGGAAGGCCCCGCCTACAAAGCCGGCCTCCGCGCCGGCGATCTCCTCCTCTCCATCAACAACGAGCCCCTCACCATCCGCTTCGTCGAAGAAGTTCCGCCGCTCCTCAAACGCCTCGCCGACCTCCCCGTCGGCAAGCCCGCCGAACTCACCTACCAGCGCGACGCCAAGGAATCCAAGCTCACCGTCGTCCCCGAGAAACTCCTCAAAGACCGCGGCGATCGCGCCGCCCTCCGCTCCTGGGGACTCTCCGTCCAGGAGATCACCCCCGTCATGGCCCGAAACCGCCGACTCAAAGACACCAGCGGCGTGCTGGTCGTCGGCGTCCGCGCCGGCGCCGGCGCCGCCACCGCCGAGCCCGCCCTCTCCCCCGGCGACATCATCCGCACGATCGACCGCAAGGACATCGCGGGCTTGCCCGCCATCGTCGCCGCCTACGAGTCCATCATGTCCCAGCAAACTCTACCCGACTTCATGCTCGTCGAGTTCGATCGCGACGGCAAGCAGCTCGCCACCCTCGTCAAGCCCAAGCCAGACAAACCCGAAGACCCGCCCCGCGAAGTCCCCAAAGCCTGGCTCGGCGTCGCCACCCAGGTCGTCCTCAAAGACCTCGCCAAACGCCTGAACATCCCCGACTCTACCGGCTTCCGCGTCACCCGCGTCTACCCCGGCACCAAGGCCGCCGCCGCCGACCTCCGCGTCGGCGACATCATCGTCTCCATCAACAACGAAAAGATCGCCCCCAAGGGCAACCAGGATTCCAAAAGCCTCGAACGCAGGGTCCGCTCACTCGCCATCGATCAGGAAGCCACCCTCGGCGTGCTCCGCGAAGGCAAGCCCGTCGACGTCAAGGTCACCCTCGAGCGCACCCGCCTCGGCCCCGACGAAGCACGCCGCGACCAGAACCGCGACTTCGAGATGACCGTCCGCGAACTCACCTTCTTCGACCGCGACGACAACAAGTGGGACGAATCCGTCTCCGGCGTCCTTGTCGAGCAGGTCGAAGAAGCCGGCTGGGCCGGCCTCGGCGGCCTGGGTTCCGGCGATCTCATCCAGCAAATCGGCGAACACGCCATCACCGATCTCGCCTCGTACCGCGCCGCGATGGAAGATGTCGCCAAGGACCAGCCCGAGCGAATCTCCTTCGTCGTCCTCCGCGGCATCCGCACCCAATACAAGTTCGTCGAGCCCGAGTGGAAACCCTCCGCCGACACCAACGAACCGGCGAAAAAGTAACCTACGTCATCGTCCCGCTTCTTCACTCGCCATTTGGCCCTTTGCGATGTGGCCCATTGCCCGCTGTCTCACTTCTCTTCTTTAGCGATTTAGCGATTTTGAACTTTGGCGATTTCTCCCCCTCCCCGGAGCCCCTCATGCCCTCCCGCCTCACCCACATCCTCGCCGCCTCCGTCGCCCTCTTCCTCGCCGCGCCCGCCGCGTTCGCGCAGGACTCAAAGCCCTCGACCATCGCCGCCACGGCCGAGGCCCACGCCAAGGCCGTCGTCTCCATTAAAATGTCTCTCAAGTACGAGGGCTCCTTCGGCGAGCACGAGCAGGAACGCGAAGTCACCGGCGTCATCATCGATGCCTCCGGCCTCATCCTCTGCTCAAACTCACAGTCCGGCGGCGTGCCCCCTTCCATGCAGGACCGCATGTCCGGCGTCACCGTCACCCCGCGCGACATCAAGGTCACCGTCGAAAACAACGAAGACGCACTCGACGCCAAGCTCATCGCCCGCGACAGCGAGCTCGACCTCGCCTGGATCAAGGTCTCCGAACTCAAGGGAATGACCCTCACATCCATCGACCTCGCCGCCGCCGCAACCCCCGCCCTCGCCGATGAAATGGTCGGCGTCGGCCGCCTCAGCAAGTACTTCGATCACGCCCCCATGCTCACCTTCTGCCGCGTCTCCGCCCTCGCCAAGAAACCCCGAAACCTCATCATCCCCAGCGACATGAACGACCTGGGCATTCCCGTTTTCACCAACTCGGGCAAACTCGTCGGCGTCACCATCGTTCAGCTCCCCGAGGTCGACGAAGACAACGACGAAGACATGCGCTCCCAGCTCCGCGGCCTGGGCGCCTCCATGGTCATCCTCCCCGCCGCCGATGTCGCCGCCGCCACCAAACACGCCCTCGAAACCGCCGACGCCGACGCGCCCACCCCCGCCGACAAGCAGGCCGACAAGCCCGCCGACGCACCCACACCGGCCGACAAGCCCGCCGATCCCGCCATCGATTCAACCGAGGAATAAGACGACGCCCCACTGACATCCGGGCAACTTGCGTGGCCCACCGGTCCCCGCCGGCGCGTGACTTCACATGCTCCGGGTGGCGTGGTCAAGCCCGGGTTCTGCCGGGCTTGACCACGTCTTTCGAATCTCACCCCGCGCTCATCCCGCGTGCCACCGACCGCGTCTTCGCGGTCGGTGCTTTTTTCTTCGCGCCCGTCCCCCGTCCCACCGATGTCGTCTGCGGCATCGGTGCTCTTGTCTTTGAGTGGCCGACTTTCCGACGAGGCCTGTTCCTATCCGTCACCATCGCCGGCGCAGTCTTCCTTCCGGCTCTTCACTCCGTCTCTCCGTCTCTCCGTCTCTCCGTCTCTCCGTCTCTCCGTCTCTCCGTCTCTCCGTCTCTCCGTCTCTCCGTCTCTTCTCTCCCACGACTCACCACTCACGATTCACGACTCACGCTTCCTTCTCCCGTGACTTCGTGACTCCCGTCCCGTATCACCCGGTCCCGCACCGCCTTGGCCGGCGAGCCCACGCACACCTTCCACGACGGCAAGTCGCCAAACACACTCGACCGCGCCCCAACCACCGTCCCATCCCCGATCGAAACCCCCGGCCCCACGAACACGTCCGCCGCGATCCAGCAGCCCGACCCGATCGTGATCGCCATCGGAACCAGCGGCCTCTTGGCCAGCTCAAAGTCGTGCGTCGCCCCGCACAGATACGAATACTGCGACACCACCGTGTGCGACCCGATCGTGATCGGCGCCACGCAATAGCAATCCACGTCATCCGCCAGCGTCGCAAACTCCCCCATCGATAGGTTCCACGGCGCCCACACCCGCGCCCGCGGATACACCCGCGCCGTCCGCGAAACCTTCGCCCCAAACACCCGCAGCAGCATCGCCCGCCACCCGTGCATCGGCTTGGGGCTCCATCGAAACAGCGTCGCGTGGACAACCCCCCACAACACCCGCGCCACCCGATGCCCACGCGAGTGCGGGCTCGGCGCGCTCGAGATGTCGACCCGCGCCGTCGTCATGCCCCTCTCCCTCGCGCGCCGGTCGCCTCGTCGCCCGCCACGCCCCCCGCCCTCGGACCGACATACGCCCGCGCCCGCCGCGATCGCGCCGGATCGCCCGACGCGATCGTCCAAGGCTCCAGCCCGCCCCGGATCACCGACCTCGCCCCCACCACCACGCCCGCCGGAATCTCAACCGGCCCCTCCACCACCGAATCCGCCGCCACCCACGCATCGTCCCCGATCGTCACCGCCGCCGCCGACAACGCCCCGCCAAGACGCCGCGCATCCATCGTGTACGCGTTCACCTGGCAATACTGGCTCACCACCACCCGCGCCCCGATCGACACCGGACCGTGCGCGAAAATCGTCACGTCATCACCCAGCGCGCTCTTCCGCCCCATCCTCAAGTTCCGCGGCCCGTGGATCGTGCACGACGCCCTGATCCGCACCGTCGATTCGATCGTCGCCCCGAACATCCGCAGCAACGCGTTCCGAAAGCCGTACCAATTGTGAAAGGAAAACCGGAACAGCGTCGCCCGCACCAGCGGCCACGCCCGATCCAAGATCGCCGCCCCCGCCATCCTCGCGGGATCAACAGGAAGCGGATTGGTCGATGAAGTCGTCATCTCAATTCGTCAGGCGACCGCGATGCACTTGGCTTTGGATGGCCCGCCCCTGCGTGGCCCCGCCCTCCAGACCCGTGCGCTTCTCATTCCTCCGCGACCTCCGCGTCATCACCACTCCCCATTCCCCTCTTCCCTCTGAGTCCCTCCGCTCTCCTCTGATTCCTCTGCGTTCTGCCTTCTCTGCCGATTGCCGCGCCCTTCGCGATCTTCGAGCCCTTCGAGTTCAACGCTTCTCCTCCGCGACCTCTGCGTTGAATCTCTTCTTCGACCTCAGCTCTTTACGACCGCCTTCGCCGGGTTGCCCTCATACGTCGTGTCCGCCTCCGAGTTCTTGAACAGCCCCGCCCGCGCCAAGAGCACCGTCCCATCCGCCACCACCACCCCCGGCGCCACAAACGACGCCGTCAGCAGCGCGCACCTCGCACCCACCGTGATCGACGATCGCACCAGCGTGAACGCCGGATTCGTATAGTCGTGCGTCCCCGCGCACAAATGCACAAACGGCCCGACGAGCGTCCCATCCCCGATCACCACCGGCCCAAGGCAATACAAAATCGCCCGCTCGCACACCCGAACGTTCGTCCCAATCTCTAAGTTCCACGGAATCTCGATGTGCACCGACGGATGAATCGCGCTCCCCGCCCCCACCTTCGCCCCAAACAGCCGCAAGAGTCCGCGCCGAAGCCCGTTCCATCCCGATGGCGACGCCTTGAACACCAGCACCGCCGCCACCGACCACAACACCCGACCAATCTTCGCCCGCGCCGAATACGGCGAGCGACGCGGCGGCTCCGCCACCACCCGCCCAACTCCCGCCGCCCCGACTCCCGCCGGACCATCACCCCCGGGTCCATCCCCGGAGTTCGTCGAAGATTGGGTTTGAGTTTGGGTGTTCAAGCGTGCTGGTCGGCGTTAGGATTCGGCCCCTCGTTCGACCCCATGATACCGCAAGATATCGGGCCAGCGGGGGTGCCCCGATCGGCAATCCCGCCCCGGGGCTCGCAGCGGACGCGAAGCCATGACCCCCGATCTCCGATGATCGACCCATGGACCACCGCAACCGCATGAAACTGACCGCCGGTTCCTTCCCGGGGAGTATGAACCTCATGTCCGACACCGGTCCGAGAAGCACCACCACCCCAGGCAGCGGCCCGAGTCTCGCCATCCTCGCCGGCTACTGGTCCACAAACATCGGAAACGCCTTCTTCCAGCTCGGCGCCGAGTACCTCATCAAGCAGGTCTGCCCCGACGCCAACGTCGTCCTCATCGGCGACCAGCCCGGATACTGGAACACCGAGCAGGGAAACCCGCCCAACGCCCTCGACTACGCCGCGCACGTCAAGTGCGACGCCCTCGTCATCCTCGGACCCTTCATGCGCCCCGAGATGGAAAAAATCACCGCCAAGGCCATGCGCGCCTGCCACGAACGCGGCGGAAAGATCATCGTCCTCGCCGCCGGCATGATGAAGTACGACAAGGACACCGTCGCCCTCTCACGCCGCCTCCTCAAGGAAACCCCGCCCTTCATCTTCACCACCCGCGACCGCGAAACCTACGAGCTCTACGCCGACCTCGCCGAGCACGCCTTCGACGGCGTCGACGTCGCCACCTTCGTCAGCGACCTCTACCGACCCCTCCCCCACGACCTCCCCGACTACGTCGTCGTCAACTTCGACCAGATCCCAGAGCCCGATTTCGTCAACGTCCCGTCCCTCTCGCCCGCGCGCAAAAACATCACCCCCTTCGAGTGGAACGGCAAAACCTGGGAAGCACGCCAGCCCGCCTTCCGCACCGAGATGAGCTACCGCGCCCGCACCTGGCCCTTCGTCGAGGCCTTCCTGCCCCTCCCCAAACGCCCCGACACCATCGACGGCTTCCCCATCCTCCGCACCGACCACCGCTACAACCCCTTCCTCCCGCGAAAAACCTACCGCTGGCCCCGCTCCTTCGTCAGCGACATCCCACACACCTATCTCGCCCTCTACGCACACTCCCGATGCACCTTCAGCAACCGCGTCCACGCCTGCGTCGCCACCGCCAGCTACGGCAACGAAGCCATGCTCTTCACCCGCTCCCCACGCGCCTACCTCCTCAACCGCCTCGGCCTCACCACTATCAAAGAGAAGCCCACCAGGCTCGACCTCGACTTCCTCCGCCGCGAAAAGGCCAACTACCGCGCCTGGCTCGGCGAAAAACTCAAGCTCCTCTCCCCCAAGTTCGGCGTCGCCAACGTCGCCTGACAGCGCCCGCTCGATCCATGCCCCGCGCACCGCGGACCTGCCCTCAGGTCTGCGCCTTTCTCTTCATTTGGCCATTTGGCCCTTTGGCCATTTGGCCATTTGGCGATTTGCTGCGCCGTGCCACCGATGTCGCCTTCGACATCGATGCTCTCCACTGGCTCCGGGTGGCGTGGCCAAGCCCGGGCTCTGCCGGGCTTGACCACGTTCTTCTCGCGCCGCCGATGAGCGTTGTTGCCACGCGAATCAGGGGTTCAACAAATCCCATCGCACGGATTCACGCGCGGACTCGCTCATCCGCGGCGTATGCATCCGCAACCCGCCCGCGCCCCGCGCTTGGTGCTCCTCTCACCAGACCACTTGAACTCTTCTCCTCTTCATCAGTTGCTCGAAGTCAGGGAGGACGCGTCTTTGCATTTCACTTCGTCTATCCGACTCTCCGTCTCTCCGTGACTCCGTGACTTCCTCCGGTTAGTCCCTGCTTACCACCGCGCCGCAGCGCACCAATGTGTCCGTCTTCTTTGGCTCCTTCCATTTTCCAGAAAAAATTCTTCGCACTCGCTCTCCCCTCGCGCAACTCCCTCAACGGCCTTGTCTTCCGCCTTCCCCTCGTGCCAAGTGCCCAGTGGCTAGTGCCTGCTCACCGCCGCAACTTTGCGCACCAACGTGTCCGTCCGTCCCCTCCGTAGAGAGACCACGCGGAGGACCGCACGCCCCAGCCCGCTCACGCACCCCCGAATGCCGAATCACGAATGCCGAATGCCGAACACACCACGTCATACGCTAACCCCATGAGTGGCCAACCAGACCAACTCGCCCAGCTCAAGTCACGCATCGACGCGCGACTCACGGCGCGCACCCGCTCGCTCGTCGCGCCCCTCCGCTGCCGGATCGCACAGCACCACGCCAAGGACGACCTCGAGGCCCGCTCGCTCTCGTATCAACCCGTCGAAATCGGCCTGCGCTGGGGGCCCGTCTGGTCCATCGCCTGGTTCCGACTCACCGCCTCCCTCACCACCACCACCAAGCCCCTCCACCTCCGCTTCTCCAGCGGCACCGAAGCCACACTCTGGCACAACGGCGCGCCGATCCACGGCCTGGACGTCAACCACACACTCATCCCGCTCGACATCACCTCGCCCAACATCGAGCTCTTCATCGAGGCCGCGTGCAACCGCCCCCTCGGCGCGACCACCTTCTTCTGGGACGACCCCGCCGAGCACGCACGCTGGAAAGAAGAACTCCCCGGCCGCCTCGATTTCGCCGAACTCGTCCGCGTCAATCCCGCGTGGCGCTCGCTCGACATCGCCGCCCGCTTCGCGCTCGCCCTGCTCTCGCTCAACGACCTCGACTCATCCCGCCGCGCCGCGATCCACGCCGCCCTCCACGAAACTCTCGACGCCGCGAGCACCGCCGACTCCGACGACTT
>JAEUJA010000043.1 GCA_016793195.1 Phycisphaerae bacterium | reverse complement strand
TGGTGGAGCCAGTGGACGATCTCCACGTAGGGGTTGCCGCGCAGCTTGCAGAAGACCGTCGCGTTTTCGAGCGCCTTGTAGGCGATCGGGTTGAGCTTGCCGAAGAGTGCCGTTCTGCTGATCTCAGCCATGGATATTCCCGCCGAAAATGAGCGCCGAGCGATCGGCGCGGGGTTGAACGAAAGACACGGTCACGGATCGCGGACGAGGGTGAGGTCCGAGGCGTCGCGCCCCAGGTCGCCGCCGCCGTTGGAATCTCCGAAGAGCCAGGTGGTCCAGCCGAGGCGCCCGAAGCCGCCGAGCTTGATGCGCGGCACTTCCTCGCGCCGGAGGATCAGATTCACCTCGAACGAGAACTGGCGGCCGACATAGTTTCGGACCCAGTCTTCGAGGCGGCCCTGGCTGTCGCCGCCGGGGAGGAGGCGTTCGTAGTCGGCCAGGCCCATCGGCCCCAGCACGATTCGGAAGCGGCTCTGGCATTCCCAGGCGTGGGCGCCGAGGACGGAACTGACGCCCAGCGTGGCCGACTCGCGCGAGACGCCCAGGCGGCAGAGCGACGCGGAGGGGAGCTCGAGCCACGCGCCGACGAACTCTTCGAGCCTGGTCGGCACGCCGAAGTAATCCTGGATGATCTCGCGGAGGCCTTCGGCGTGCTTGGTGTCGTTGGACAGTCGCCCGGAGTAGTGGAGCTTGGCGACATCGGGGACGCGGTCGCGCCCGCGAAGCGTCGGCATGCCGATGCCGAAAAGGCTGCCGATGTAGGCGCCGTAGCGGTCTTCCTCCATCTGCGTGACGGCGTCGGACTGGCCGTGGGTGCGGTCGAAGCTGACGGGGAGTTGATTGACGGCCCAGGCGCGGTAGAAGAGGCTGACCATGCGGTGGTTGAAGACGTCGAGGAAGCGCGCGAGGGTTGGGTCGGCGTGGTTTCGCTCGCGGTCGCGGGCGAAGTCGGTGAGGTAGAGGGGCATTGGGCCGTTGGGCCCGAGCATGCCGAGGAAATTGACGAAGACGCGTCCGGCGCGGGCGCCGGCGATGTTCTCGATCTTGGAGACGGTGGTGGGCGCGAAGGCGGTGGAGGGTTCCTGGGCGAAGCGGACGGGGTCCTCGCCGGGCTTCTGGGAGGTGCCGAGGCGCGGGAGGTCGCGGAAGGCGCACTCGAGGGTGCGCGCGAGCTGATAGAAGTCGACGGAGCGGGCGTCGACGGACGCCAGGCGATCGAGGGCCTCGCGGTTGACGCCGGGGGGGCTCACAGCACCGGCCTCCCGCCGATCATGGCGGGCCAGCGCATGATCTCGCCGCGTTCGGAGGTTCGGATGACGGTTTCGGTGAAGGAGTTGATGGAGACGTAGCCGGCGAAGAAGCGTTCGAGCACGCCGCCGAGGGTGAAGACGCCGGTGCCCTCGAAGAGGGATTCGTCGAGGGTGACGGTGACTTCGAGCCCGCGGGCAAAGGCGATGGGCCCGGGCGAGGGCACGCGGCGGGC
Organism: Phycisphaerae bacterium; assembly: GCA_016793195.1. Lineage (GTDB taxonomy): Bacteria > Planctomycetota > Phycisphaerae > Phycisphaerales > UBA1924 > JABWBC01. Next base: position 1,138 of record JAEUJA010000043.1, on the reverse strand, counting down.
GATGGGGCGGCACTCGACGTTTCGCACGCCCTCGACCTGCTGGCGCACCGCGGGGTCGGAGGTGTCGGCGTAGAGGCGGAGCATGTCGCGCAGGGGCGAGGCGCCCTGCGGGGGCTCGTTCTGTCGCGGCGCGTCGTCCATGAGCGAGAGGTAGTTGAGCGAGAGGTGGCTGATGAGGCGCCAGACGGCCTCGCCCTCGTTCTGCCCGCCCTTGGGCTCGACGTGGCTGGGGCGCGGCGGGGTGGGCCCGGCGACCACGCGCACGGACGTCACCGGCGCGCCCACGTCGAGCGTGAAGTCGGTCTTGCCGCGACCGACCGCGATGCCCAGGGGCAGGTCGCGGTTGGTGCAGAGGATCTCGACGCCCAGCTGCTTGATGTCGGTCGAGAAGGGCGCGTTCTCGCCCTCGACCAGCGAGAGATAGACCTCGCTCCCGCCGTAGCTGGAGCGACGCCCCTCGCGCTTCTCGCGCTCGGAGAGGACGCGGGGGACGCGGCTGACGGCGAAATAGGACGCGCCGTCGTTGTCGGTGTCGCGCGCGGAATAGAAGGGCTTGAAGCGCCGGACCTCCTCGCTCCCGCCGGCGTAGCCGGTGACCGACATGACCTTGTACACCTCGAAATCCAGGGGGCGGGTGCGGTCGGGGAGGAGGTGGAACTCGCTGAAGCGGTCCGAGATGAGGATGCGGTCGGCGCGCTTGGGGAAGAGATTGACGACCGGCACGCAGTGGAGCGCGACGTTCTCGGCGTCGACCGCGCCCTCCAGGTCCGGGTCCTCCTGGTCCATCAGGATCGTGACGTCGACCAGGTCGGTGTTGCAGCGCCGGAGCACGTCGCCCAGGCCGGCCAGGCGGATGAACGCGAAGCGGCGCGGGAACGCGAAATACTCGTGGACGAGGCGGTAGCCCTGGCAGCTCCGCGCGTCATAGGGAAGGAGCGCCTCGCCGGCCTCGAACCCCACGCGATGGATCGACGAGGGCGGGAGGACGTGGGCCGGGGGGTCTTCCTTGACGCCCTCGCCCTTGACGGCGCGGACGACGACGGCCCTTCCGTGGGCGATGATCTGTTCGTAGAGGCGCATGGGCGTGGCGTCGGCGCCGCGCAGGTAGATGGTGAGGTCGTCGAGGTCCATCTTGTCG
>JAEUJA010000037.1 GCA_016793195.1 Phycisphaerae bacterium | reverse complement strand
CCAGCACGACGGGCAACTCGCGAGCTGATGTCGCTCGCTCCTTCTCCGTGCCTCCCCGTGCCACTCCGTGCCACTCCGTGGTGAACCGCGCTCACATCGCCTTCGCGATCTCCGCCGCCATCGCCGCCCCCGCCGCGCTATCCAGCTTCCCCGGCTTCCACACGATCCCCAATCCCTCGCCGTTCTCGTGCTTCGGGATGATGTGGAAATGCACATGGAACACGGCCTGGTGCGCCCCCGCCCCGTTGTTCTGCAAAATGTTGTACGCCCTCGCCCCGCTCACCTTCAGCACCGCGCGGCAGATCCGCGGCAGCGCCCGCCCCAGCGCCGCCGCCGACTCGTCCGATAATTGATCAACCGTCGCGACCTCTTGCTTCGGGATCACGAGCGTGTGCCCGCGCGAGAGCGGAAAGACATCAAGGAACGACAGCACCTGCGCGTCCTCGTAGACCTTATGACACGGAATCTCGCCGCGGATGATCTTGCTGAAGATGGTCTCTGCCATGCGGTCAGTCTAGCGGCCGGCTCCTTGGGTGGCCCGGCGCTCCCCGCCGCTGTGTGACTCCACATGCTCCGGGTGGCGTGGTCAAGCCCGGGCTTTGCAGGGCTTGACCACGTTCCTCGAAACATCCCGCGCCGTGCCACCGGCGGCGTCTTCGCGGTCGGTGCTCTTCGTGCCACGGACCTGTCTTCAGGTCCGTGCCTGCGCGCATGGATTCTTCATCCCCACACCAACCACGCTCCACGTCGTGTCCCAATCATTCGCCTCACCAGCGCCATCACCCTCGCCACAAACCCCCCGCCGCACTCCGGGCACTTCCCGCTCGATAGCCCGCGCAGGTCATACCCACACTCGCTGCAATGATCGATCGCAAACCCCCGCCGCGAGAGCCGCCACGCGCCCCCGCCCACGATCAAACACATCAGCAGCAGCTGCCACAGCGGCACGGTCACGACCCGCAGCGAGATCGCCACGATCGCGCCCCCCTGCGTCCCCACCGTCATCGTCGCCTTGGACATCTTCGGGCGCAGCAAATTCCCCGGCATGACCACCGCCGCCGTCGCGTTGCGAAAATACCAGCGGTCCTTCTGCCGCTCCACCGGCTGGTTCGCGAACGCGATCTGCAACTGCGATCCCGTCACACTCGCGCACACGCGCCCCAGGCTCACCGACCGCGTACCTGCAACCCCCCCGATCCACGCCGCGCCCGTCAGCACCACCAGCGCGGCGCACACCCACGCCGTCACGACATACATCCCGCGCCGCCTCGATCGTCCTTCCGTCACCTTCATGCCGCGCCTCCAACTAGGCGCAGCCTATCAAAACCTTCGGTGCGCCGGCTTGTCCTGCGCCCCGCTCACGCCCAAAATCGCCCGCGCCACCCGCAGATCACCCGCCCGCGTGATCTTCATGTTCCGCGGGTCCCCGTCCAGCACCACCACGCAGTTCTCCGCCGAGCACCCGGCCTTCGCCGGCGGATTCTCCTTCGCAAGCAGCCGCTCCACCAGCGACGCATCGTCCGTGCTCGAAAGATCGCCCTGCGCATACGCGCGGCGCAGCAACTCCGCCCGGAACACCTGCGGCGTCTGGATCGCGTACACATCCGCCCGCTCCAGCGTCGTCTCCACCAGCCGCATCCTCTTGGGCCCGCTCGGCGCGTCGTCGCCCAGGATCGCCGCCAAGGGATCGCGCCGCGCCGCCGGCGCGTCGATCTCGATCGTCCGCTTGATCGTGTCCGCCACCGGCACGCCCGCCACCACCGCCGCGTGCTTTTTCGCCGCGTCGAACAGCCGCTCGATCAGCTCCATCGGCGTGCAGGGGCGCGCCGCGTCGTGCACCGCGATGTGCGTGCAGTCGCCCGCCACCGCCGCCAGCGCGTTCTTCACCGTCTCCCACCGATGCACAAGCCCGCCGCGAACCAGCGACACGCCCAGGATCGACAGCTTGTCCGCGTAGCGCTGCCGGAACTCCGCGAACGCCTCGTCCGCCGCCGGGCCCGCCACCACCATCGACGTGACCGTCCAGTCCGGCGAATCAAGCTTGGTGAACAGCTCGACCGATCGCTGCAGCACCGACTTGCCGCCCAAATCCTCGTCGAGCTTCGATCGCGACGACTCACTTCGATAGCGGGCGCTCGCGCCCGCGGCCGGGATAATCACGCCGATCTTCATGCCGCGATCGTAGTTCCGCCGCTCCGCCCGCGTATCACGCGCGCCCATCCAGAGCGCCCGCCGCACGCATCTCCCGCATCGCCCGGCGCGACGCCCGGTGCCCCTGCCCGCCAAAGACCGCCACCCGCGCCCGCGTCAACACCGGCAGCAGACCGCGCCGCACATACAACGCATCACCGACACACCCCGACGCCCACCGCGTCTTGACGCGGAGAAACCCCCGCTCGTGCAGGAACACGTCGAGTTCTTCCACCCGCGTGCCACCCTTGTACAGCTCAACCGCCGACACCTCGCACACCAGCGCGTCCGCGTGCGAAAGCTGCCGCGTCGCGCCCCGCAGCACCGGCAGCTCAAACCCCTGTGTATCCACGCAGATCAGGTTGAACTCCGCCGCGCTCAGCTTCCGCTCTTCGACCACGTCATCCAGACGCTTCACCGCCACCTCGATCGTCGCGCCCGGGCGAAACTCCGGCCACTTCCGCAGATGCAGCTCCGGCTCCAGCAGCGAGTTCGACATCCCCTCGTTCCCCGAGAGCACGTGCATCGTCGCCACACCCGCCGACTCCCCGCACGCGACGTTCACCGCCGTCACCCGCTCGTCACTCGGGAGCATCGCGCACAACCGCGCGAAAATATCCGGCTGCGGCTCGATCCACAGCTGCCGCTCGATCCCGCAGGCGCGGTACGCCGCCGCCTCCTGCCCGAGGTGCGCCCCGACGTGGATCACGCCGCGAAGGCGCAGGCGAAACTCGCCGATGATCTCGCGCAGATCAAGGTCCATCGCCCGATGGTAGCGAATCCCCTCGCGCCCGCTCGCCCCCGAGAATCAGCTGAGCCCGCCCTTGAACTGCGCCTTCTTGAACTTCTCGCGCATGCGCCGCAGCGCCGGGGTTTCCTTCAGGATCTCATCCGCGCTCCGCCCCACCGGCTCGTTGCGCTTTTTGCCCCGACCACCAGGACCACCACCCGGACCACCGGGCCCGCCGCCCTCGCCGCCCACCGGCTCCGGCGCCGGCTTGGTCGCCTTGATCGACAGGCTGATCCGCCGCGAGCCCGCGTCGATCCGCAGCACCCGCGCGTTGATCACTTGGTCGACCTTCAGCACGTCCTCGACCTTGCCGACCCGCTTGTAATCCAACTCCGAGATGTGCACCATCCCGTCCACGCCCGGCGCCAGCTCCACGAACGCGCCGAACTCCGTGATCCGCACCACCCGACCCGTGACGTCCGACCCTTCCTTGATGTCGTTGGCCGCCGTCGCAAACGGATCCCCCGCCACCTGCTTCATCCCGAGCGAAATCTTGTTCCCCTCCGGGTCGATCTTCAGCACCTGCACCCGGACCGCCTGCCCTTCCTTCACGTACTTCGCCACCGACTTCTCGCCGAAGCCCGCGCGGTCGTACGTCATGTCCGAGATGTGCACCAGGCCGTCCAGGCCCCCCAGGTCCACGAACGCGCCGAACGGCATGATCTTCCGAACCACGCCGTCCATCACCGCGCCCTCGACCAGCGTCGCCCTCAGCTTCTCGGCCTTGGCCTTCCGCTCCTGCTCCAGAAGGTCGCGCCGCGAAAGCACGATGTTGCCCTTGCCCATCCGCTCCACGCGCACAACCTGGCACGTCATCTTCTCGCCCACGAACACCGACATGTCCGCGACGCGGTCGGCGCTCACCTGGCTCGCCGGCATGAACGCGCGGTGCCCCGCCACCTCCAGCTCCAGCCCGCCCTTGTTCACTCCCGTCACACGAGCCTCGATCGTCTGGCCCGCCTCAAGAAGCTCCCAGTCCGCCTTCTGCACCGAGCCAGGACGCGAGCAAATGAACAGCGACTCGCTCGCCTCGAACCGATCCACCACCACCTCGACCGTGTCCGCCACCTTCGGCAGCTGATCCTCCGGCCACCCGATCCGCGAAACCACGCCCAGTTCCTTCGGACCAAACTCGATGAAAATGTCGCTCGGCCCGATCGACACCACGCGCCCCGAGCGATGCTCGCGACCCGCCTGCACGACCCGCGGCCCGCGAATCCCCGACCCACGCGCCGCCACCGGGCGTAACGCCGGCGCCGAAGGCGGCGCGAACTTCGCCATGTCCTCCATCGCCGCGTTGATCTCCGCCTCGAGCTCGGGCGAGAGTGGGTTGCCGGAGGTCTGGGACGCCGCGTTCTGATCGTTGGGTTGCATGGGGTGCTTCTGGACAATGCGGACCGTGGATGTTGGCCACCCGCCCGGGCCGGCCCGCGAGGACCCGGAGGGTGAAGCTTCGGAGCCGGGATTGTAATCCCATCCCGCCCCGGAAGCACGCCGATCGTCAACTTCCTCGCCCGCGCCCAATCCGACCGCCTACCCCACCACCGATTCACATGATCGGACCCACACCCATCGCGCCGGGCACACGCCCGCAAGGCGCATTCCGACACCGATCGCGCCATCAATTTCCCGGAAAGCCATACCAAAGCTGGACTCCGCCCAGGCGCAGCCGAACACCATCGTCCATGCTCTATAGCCCGTTGCCATGGGCACGCCGGCCACGCTCGATCAAAGATGAGCCCGCGCTATTGATTCATCCGCACGGCCTCGATGATCCGCTGCGCCACGCGAACGTTCACAAACCCCGCGTCCGCGTCGATCGGCGGACGCTCCCCCGAACGGATCGCGTGCAGAAACGCCCGCAATTCCATCACGATCGGCTCCGCGTCGTCCACCACCAATGGCTCGATGTTGACCAACTCGCTCCACTTCAGGCTCGTCAGATCAACCCCCCGCCGCAGCTGCTCACGCATCTCCCGCATCTGCAGCTCGTTGGCGATCCGCCGGATCATCGTCCCCGCCTTGGCGCCATAGTCGATCTTGATGTACGCGTTCTCCCCCGTGATCCGCGTCACCCGCTCGGTCTTCAGCGCCAGCCGGCTCGCCGACACGCTCGCCACGCACGTTCCGTGCGCCAGTTTCCACGTCAGCCGCGCGTTGCAGATGTCCTCGTGATCGGTAATCACCGCCACGCCCGACGCCTGCACGTCGTCCGGCTCCCGCCCACCCATCAGCATCAGCACCACGTCCAGATCATGGATCATCATGTCCATCACCACGCTCGTATCCACCGAGCGGAATGTCATCGGGCTGACCCGATGCACCTCGATAAACCGCGGCACCACCGGCTGGCTGTTCTCCGTCGCCTTCTGCATCGCACGCATGATCGGGTTGAACCGCTCGATGTGCCCCACCATCAAGATCGAGCCCGTCCGCTCCGCCACGTCCTTGATCGATCGCGCCGACGCCACGTCGCCCGCCAATGGCTTCTCGATCAGGCACGCCACACCCGCCGAAAGCAAAGGCTCCGCCGACGCCCGGTGATACGTCGTCGGCACCGCCACCGACACCGCGTCAACACCCGCCTCGATCAACTGCTCCACCGTCTCAAACCCGCGGCAATTGAACTTGTCCGCGATCTCCGCCCGACGCGGCGGGCTCGCGTCCACCACGCCCACCAGCGTGCAGCCCCGCTCCGTCGCGTACACCCGCGCGTGGTGCTGGCCCATCCGACCGACGCCCACCACGCCGCAGCGCAGCACACGCCCCTCAGACCCACCAGCCCCGGGCTGTTCGCCGGAATTCACTTGGCCGTAACCTCGCTCAGCACCGCGGCGATGTCTTCCTTGCGGGTCAACCCGACCCACCGCTTCACCACCTGACCGTTCTTGAACACCAGGAGCGTCGGCAACGCCGTGATCCCGTGCTTCACGCTCACAGACCGCGCGTTGTCCGTATCAACCTTCCCCACCCGCGCCTTGCCCACGAACTGATCCGCGAGCGAATCGACCACGGGCGACAATATCTTGCACGGCCCGCACCAGCTCGCGTAAAAGTCCACCAGCACCGGCTGGGCCGAGTTGATCACCTCGGCATCAAAGTTCGCGTCCGTCAGATTCACTACGTTGGCGCTGCTCATGAAGTGGTCCCTTTGACGCTCCGTCGTCAGGCGCTTCGCCACACCGGCAAAGCAGATTCAGGCCGATGGTAGCCCCGTCCCCCCAACCGTCCACTCCCTGTTCGTAGCCCGTTCTCCCCAACGCCCTCATCGCGCCGTACCCGCGGCACAGACTCAGGCTCTTCCACCACTCCCGACTCCCCATTCCCGCTTCTTTCCGTCTTCCCAAATGCCCGATCACGAACGCCAAATGCCGCGCCGTCACCTCTGCGTGCTCCGTGACCTCTGCGTTCAATCTCTTCTCATCACCGACCCTCACCCCCGCTCTTCTTTCCCGCTCCCCATTCGCCTCCGCCTCTGTCCCCTCTCTGTGTTTTCGTGCCTCTGTGGTGACGGCCGCGCCCATCCGCCAACAGTCAAACGACTCGATCAAGCACCCGCAGCATCTCCACATGCTCCGCCACGTCATGCACCCGGAACATCCGCACGCCCCGCGCGTGCATCGCCGCCGCGAACGCCAGCGACCCCGCCAGTCGCTCCGTCGGCTCGCTCTCCCGCTCAAGCGACACCCGTCCCACAAAGCTCTTGCGGCTCGCCGCGCCCAACACCACAAACCCCAGCCCCACCAGCTCATCCACCCGTCGCACCAGCCGCAGATTGTCCTCCACCGACTTCCCAAACCCAAGCCCCGGATCAATCACGATCGACTCGCGCGCCACTCCGCTCTCCATCGCCCGCCGCGCCCGCTCCACCAAAAACGCCCGCACTTCCAGCACCACTTCCTGATACCGCGGCGTCTCGCGATATCGATCCGAATACGAATCCTCACCCGGCGGCCTCAGCCGATGCATCAACACCACGCCCGCGCCGCGCTCCGCCGCCAATCGCAGGATCCCCTCGTCCTCCGTCCCCGCCGACACGTCGTTGATCGCATCCGCCCCCGCCTCGATCGCCGCACGCGCCACCGCCGACCGCGTCGTGTCCACGCTGATCGGAATCTCGCCCGCCGCGCCGCCCCGCGCTCGAATCGCCCTGATCGACGGCACAACCCTCGCGATTTGCTCCTCCTCGCTCACCCGCGCCGCGCCCGGGCGCGTTGACTCGCCGCCGATGTCCAGCATCGCCGCGCCCTGCTCCACCGCGCGCAACGCCGCCATCGCCGCGGCCTCGGGAGTCGTCAACTTCCCGCCGTCGCTGAAGCTGTCCGGCGTGACATTCAGAATCGCCACCACGCGCGATCGCCCGAGCGTCAACTCGCCCCGCGCGCCAAACCGCCACGCCCTAGCGTGCGAGCCCGAAGTTGTTCCACAAATCTCCACGGCGCGAGTATCCGCCAGCCGCCCA
>JAEUJA010000008.1 GCA_016793195.1 Phycisphaerae bacterium | reverse complement strand
CAAGCCCGCGGGCAAGGGGACGGGGCTGGGGCTGGCGATGTGCCAGGGGATCGTGAAGCAGGCGGGGGGGCACATCGGGGTGTACAGCGAGGTGGGGCGCGGGACGTCGGTGCGGGTGTACCTGCCGCGGGTGTACGCGGGGGCGACGCCGACGGCGGGCGTGGCGGCGCCGAAGCCGCCGCCGCGGGGGAGCGAGACGATTTTGATCGCGGAGGACAGCGCGCTGGTGCGTGAGCTGGTGGCCGAGGAGCTTCGGAGCGCGGGGTACACGGTGCTCTCCGCCGAGAGCGGGCCGGAGGCGCTCAAGGTGGCGGCGGGGCACGCGGGGGCGATCGATCTTTTGCTGACGGATGTGGTGATGCCGGAGATGAGCGGCGTGCAACTGGCGGAGAAGCTGGCCCAGACGCGGAAGATCGCGGTGATCTATATGTCGGGGTACACGGAGGAGACGATCACGCACCACGGGGTGGACCCGGAGCGGGCGACGTTCATCGCCAAGCCGTTCATGTCGGACACGCTGCTGCACTTGATCCGGCGGGTGCTGGGAGCGGGGGCGCGGGGCTGATTTCGATCGCCCGCGGGCGAATTCGATGCGGGTCAACCGCGTCGGCGCCGCTGCGGTCGTTGGTAGGGGCGCGGACGGCGTGCCGCCCGCGTTCCGCGCCAATCATCGTCCATGGAAAACGCGCGAAGCGACCCGCAGGTAACCTGGTCCGCCGTGGACGCGCTGGCCGAGGGCTGGCTTGGGATACATGGTGAGGCGCGATCGCCGGCGCTGGCGGAAGTGCTGGCCAATTGCGAGCGGGCGGGGCTGCCTCCGATCGCGGTGTCGCCCTGTCAGGGGAAATTCCTGCACTTGCTGGCGCGGGTCGCGGGGGCGCGGCGGGTTCTCGAGATCGGAACGCTGGGCGGGTACAGCACGATCTGGCTGGCGCGGGCGCTCGGCGCGGGCGGGCGGGTCGTGACGCTGGAGATCGATCCGCACCATGCACGGATCGCGCGCGAGAACTTCGCGCTGGCGAAGGTGGAGCACCTGATCGAACTTCGCGAAGGGCCGGCGCTCGAATCGCTGGCGGCGATGGAGCGCGAGAAGCCCGAGGCGTTCGATTTCGTGTTCATTGACGCCGACAAGCCGAACAACCCGCGCTATTTCGAGATCGCGCTGCGGCTGGTGCGCCCCGGCGCGATCATCATCGTGGACAACGTGGTGCGGGAGGGGGGCGTGCTGGACAGGTCGGGGACGGACCCGCGTGTCGAGGGCTCGCGCGAGGTGATGCGCTTGATGGGGCAGACGCCGGGCGTGGAGGCGACGGTGCTGCAGACGGTGGGCGCCAAGGGCTACGACGGGTTTGCGATGGCGGTGGTGGGCGGGACGCGAACGTAGGTGGCGCGAGAGGTGCGAGCGAGCGGTGGTATGCTCGTCGCGTGAAACTCGGGCCGATTATTGGGCTGGTGTGGGTGGTGATGGTCATCGCGTCGCTGGTCGCGTTGCTGATCGGGGTGCGGCGTCATGGGGTGAGGGGGGCGCGGGCGGTGCTGCTCGGGCCGCTGGGCGCGATCGCGACGGCGGCGCTCGTTGTCGCGTGGATCGGGTATGCGGAGGGCGTGTACCGAAACCCGCCCGCCAAGGCGGTGGTGGTGCTGGTGCCGCTCCTGTTGACGGGCGTGGCGGGGCTGTATGTTCAGTTCATCGCATGGCGTGCGGCGCTGCGCACGCCGATCGGGCCGGGGTGTTGCCAGAAGTGCGGCTATGAGCTGAAGGAGCTCGCGCGGTGCCCGGAGTGCGGCAAGGAGCGGGCGGCGTGAGGGTCGGGCGCGCGGAGGCGGCGGGGGCGAATCGGGCGCGGGGTGAGACGCATTCTCGATCAGACTCGGGCGTGAGCGCGACGATTCGCTTCGAGGATTCCGCTCATCGTCGGCGTGGGAACCGCGCGCGGATGACCGAGAATTCGTATGGCTCGCGCGGGTGGCGCGTGGCGCGGGCCGGGGCGTTGGGTCGGTTTCGTCAGGCCGCGGGCTTTTCGCGCCGGGACTTGTCGACGGCGGCTCGCTGGTGCCAGCGGGCGGCGCGGACGTTGGCGGGGGCGTCGGCGCGCTCGTTCCAGTCTTCGGCGTTGGAGAGATTGAGTTCGCTGGCCATGGTTTTGCGATAGCCGAGCAGGCGGATGACTTCGAGCACGTCGGTCCAGGTGGGGAACTGGCGGGCGTTGCCCTTCTTGAAGGCGTCGATGGCCATGAGGAACATGAACTGTTCCTTGTTCATCTCGCCTTCTTCGGCGGACTTCTGGAAATCGGAGAGGCGGCGGCCGGCGCCGCGGCGGCGTTCGAGGCCGGTGTCGGTGTCGTCGGAGCGTGCCAGTTCGCGCCGGTCGGAGATGACGCGGCGGTCGACGACCCCGCCGTCCCAGGGGTTCTGGTCTTGCAGGTTTGGTGAGGGGCTTTCGCACCGGCGGGCGGGCGTGTTTTTCGGATCGTTACGGCCCTGGGTCGGCATGCGTGGAACTCCCCGTGGTGGTTCCGCAGCATCGACGCGGGGGCGTTGGGCCTTGACGCCGCGGGCGACTAGAAGTCTTCGTCGTCGTCGTCGTCGTCGTCACCGGCGTCAAATCCGTCACCGCCGCCCTCTTCCTCGTCGTCGTCTTCGAGGAAATCGTCGTCTTCTTCGGTGTCGGCGTTGGTGTCGGCGTCGTCGTCCTCGAATTCTTCGCCGCCGAAGTTTTCGTCTTCTTCTTCGTCGTCGTCGTCGTACATGGAGGGCTGGGGCGGCGCGTAGGGCGTCGACCACTGGTGCTGCAACAACTCTTCGCCGGCGATCGCGATTGCCGTGCCTTCCATCGGTGACCTCGTCGTCAGAGACCTGTCCTTGACCCACCCCGGGGGCCCGGGCACTCCGCCCGGCGCCTCCCACCCTGGGACCGGCGGAACCACCGGCCCATGGCGCGGTACATTACAGCCCGCGCCGCCGGTGTCAACCGCCCCCCTGCCACGATCTTCGCCGGCGGGGTGAAACGGTTCCGGCTTCCCCGCGACCGGGGGCACCCGCCCGCCAACAATGCCGGTCCGATCGCACCGGACGCGATCTTGATTCTGCCGCGACGAACCCGCATGGACACCACCCACACGAACCAGACCGGCTTTGACCCGCTCGCGGGCGTGGCCGCCGTGATTTTTCCGGGGGCCGGGCACCTGGTCCGTCGCGAGCCCAGGCGTGCGGCCCTGGTCGCGATTGGGGTTTTGGGCCTGTTCTTTGGGGGCATCCTGGTGGGCGGGATCGACGTGATTGATTCCCGCGAGGATCGCGTGTGGTTTTTCGGGCAGGCGCTGGTGGGCCCGCTGGCGTTTGGCATCGATTACGCGCACCAGCACCATTTCAAGGTCATTGATCTCCAGAAAAGACAACTCCGCACGGCGCTCCCGGACGAGGCCCGCAATCCGGTCGACGCGTCGCCCTTGCCCATCAGGCCCGACCCCGCGGGGGTCCCGACCGCCACCTACACCCGGGACGGCAAGGCCGTGACGATGGCGCCGGCACGCCCGCCCAACATCAAGTCGCTGTCCAAGGTCAACGAGCTGGGGACGCTGATGGCGACGCTGGCGGGGATGCTGAACCTGATTATCGTGATCGATGCGCTCTTCCCCACCCTGCGACGGGAGAACGCCTGAGCCATGCACGCCGAACTGCTCACCCTGGCGCTGCGTCCGTTCATCGATCCGCTGCCGCTCCAGCGGCATTGGTGGCTTTTGATCGTGCCGGTGTGTCTGCTGGTGTCGATCGCGTACAAGGCGGTGCGGGTGTCGGACTTTCGGACGTACTGGAAGCAGGTTTTTTCGATGACGGCCCAATTGATCATCGCGATTGTCGGTGTGTGCATCGCGGCGTTCCTGCTGGTGCAGTTCATCATTCCGCGGATCATGCCGATCGCGTGAGCGGGGGCGGCGCGTGATAGCACCGAAGGGCGTGCGGGCCGCCACCCGCGCCGGCGTCGATACCTAGCATCCCCGCGATGTTCAGCCCGATCCCCGAGATTCTGGACGAATTGCGTGCCGGGCGGATGGTCGTTCTGACCGACGACGAGGACCGCGAGAACGAGGGCGACCTGGTGCTCCCGGCCCAGTTCGTCACGCCCGAGGCGGTCACGTTCATGCTCTCCAAGGCCCTTGGCTACATGTGCCTGTCGCTGACGGAGCGCGACTGCGATCGACTGTCGCTGCACCCGCAGTCGGCGGTGAACAACACGATGCGCGGGACGGCGTTCACGGTGTCGATCGACCTGCACCCCAGGCACGGCGGGACGACGGGTGTGTCGGCGTTCGAGCGGGCCACGTGCATCCGCATGGCGATCGACCCGGCGACCACGCCCGACGATTTCGTGAGGCCGGGCCACGTCAATCCGCTGCGCTCGCGTGACGGCGGGGTGCTGGTGCGGACGGGGCAGACGGAGGGGTCGCTGGACTTGTGCCGCCTGGCGGGGCTGACGCCCGCGGCGGCGATCATCGAGATCATGCGCCCGGACGGTCGGATGGCGCGGGTGCCGGACCTGATCGAGTTCTGCAAGGAGCACGGGCTCAAGATGTGTTCGGTGGCGCAGATCATCGAGCATCGCTTGGCGCGCGAGTCGCTGGTGCGTCGCATCGAGCCGGTGAACGGGCGGCCGCTGCGCACGCCGTGGGGCGAGTTCACGCTGCTGGCGTTTGAGAGCATGGTCGATCCGTTGCCGCATGTGGTGCTGACGGTGGGCGGCGTGGGGGCGATCGGGCTTGATGGGCATGTGGTGCAGCACCAGGAGCCGGTGCTGGTGCGGATGCACCGGCGGCACTTGCTGGGCGACATTTTTCACGACCTGGATTCGTCGGCGACGGGCGCGACGGGCGCGCAGTTGGAGAAGGCGATGCAGGCGGTGGCGCGTGAGGGCAAGGGCGCGGTGGTGTACCTGCGTCCCGAGGGCGTGGGCGAAGGGCGGGACGATCGGTTGACGAGCGTTCGGCGTGGCGGGGCGGATGTGGACTCGCCGAAGCTGGTGGCGGCGTCGGTGCCGCGGTCGACGATGCCGATGGACCAGCGCGAGTTTGGCATCGGCGGGCAGTTGCTGCGGGGGCTGGGTTTGACGAAGCTGCGGCTCTTGACCAACAGCAGCAAGGACATGCCGGGGCTCGAGGCGTTCGGGCTGGAGATCGTGGAACGAATCAGGCTTGGGTAGGTCCGACCGCGCGGCCCGGGCACGACGAAAATCAACCATGAAAGGGCGGATTCGTTGAGCGGCGATTGAGGCCGCGCGCGCCCGGGCGTATTCGTGTTCGTATGATGTTCGTTCTCGGAATTGAGCCGGTGGTGGGTCGAGCGCGGGGAGGCATCATGAAGTCGCGGATCGCGGCGGGGATCGTGGTGGTGGCGGTGCTGGCGCTGGCGGGCGGGGGCGTGTGGTACGTCAAGAAGCTGCGCACCAAACCCGTGGGGATGGACGCGGGGTTTGAGCCGGCGGAGACGGTGCAGACGGTGGCGGCGCGGACGGCGCCGTTTCGGAAGGTGGCGCAGCTGTCGGGGACGGTGGTGCCGCTGCGGGCGGTGACGCTGGCGACGGAGGTTTCGGGCGTGGTGAAAGAGATCAGCTTTGACTCGGACCAGGTGGTCGAGGAAGGGCAGGTGCTGATCGAGTTGGATTCCAGCACGGAGCGGGCGGACCTTGAGGCGGTGGTGGCGAGCATCGGGGTGGCTGAGGCGAGCGTTCGGGCGGCCGAGGCGAGCGTGAAATTGTGGGAGTCGAACCTGGCGCGGATGGAAGAGGCGATGAAGGCCAAGGCGGTGGCGGCGACGGAGATGGACAACGCGCGCTCGCAATTGGACGCGGGGCGGGCGCAGGCGGACAAGGCCAGGTCGGAGGTCGAACAGGCCAGGGCGCGTGCGGCGCAGGTGAAGACGCAGATCGAGAAGAAGACGATCCGCGCGCCGTTTGCGGCGCGGACGGGGCTCCGGAACATTCATCCGGGCCAGTACCTTGCGGAGGGCGCGACGATCGTGTCGCTGCAGGGCGTGACCGACGACATCTATCTCGACTTTGCGATCCCGCAGGAGTATCTGGGCGAGGTGAAGCAGGGCGACATCGTGATCGCGCAGTCGGCGGTGCTGGGGGGCGAGCCGGCGAAGATCCAGATCGTCGCGATCGACGCCGAGGCGAACTACCAGACGCGGAACGTGCGGGTGCGGACGAAGGTGGACAACCGGGGCGGCAGGCTGCGTCAGGGGATGTTCGTGGACGTGTCGGTGCCGGTGGGCGCGACGAGCAACCCGATCGTGGTGCCGGCGACGGCGGTGCGGCGGGCGGCGTTCGGCGACCATGTGTTCGTGATCGGACCGGGCGCCGGGGAAAATGCCAAGTCTGGAGCGGGGCCTGGCGAATTGCGGGCCAAGCAGCGGTTCGTCACGCTCGGGCCCATGATCGGGGGCGATGTTGTGGTGGTGAGCGGGCTGAAGGAAGGCGAGGAGATCGCGGCCGCGGGGAGCTTCAAGCTGCGCGACGGGGCGCTGGTGATGAAGGGCGCGCCGGGCGGTGCGGGGAATGGTGGCGCGGGCGGGCGGGCCAAGGTCGAGCCGGCTGCGGGTGAGCAGGCCAAGGGCAAGTAGCGGCACGGGCGAGCGCGCGACGTTCGCGTTGAAGCGAAGAGAAGAACCGGCGGGGACCGCCGGGCCACCCAGAGAGAGCACCATGAGTTCCACGCCGACCAAGTCGCTAACCGACATCTTCATCAAGGGCCCGGTGCTGGCGGTGGTGCTGAACATCGTGATCCTGGCGATCGGGTGGCGGGCGATCGGCACGCTCCCGGTGCGTCAGTATCCGCGGATCGAGTCGTCGTCGATCATCATCACGACGGCGTACATCGGGGCCAGCGCGGAGACGGTGCGCGGGTTCATCACGACGCCGATCGAGCGGGTGGTGTCGCAGATCGACGGGATCGACTACATCGAGAGCACGAGCAACGCCGGGCTGTCGCGGATCGAGGTGCGTCTGCGGCTGAACCACAACAGCAACGCGGCGTTGGCGGAGATCAGCGCGCGGCTGAACCAGGTGAGGTCGGAGCTGCCGCAGGAATCCGAGGCGCCGGCGGTGGAGATCCAGCGGGCCGACAAGCCCTACGCGACGTTTTACATCAGCTTCACGAGCGACACGCTGAACATGACGCAGCTGACGGACTATCTCTCGCGCGAGGTCCAGCCCGATTTTTCGACGCTGCCCGGGGTGCAGCGGATCGGGATCGAGGGGCCGCGGAACCTGGCGATGCGGGTGTGGCTGAACTCGGCGCGGATGGACGCGCTCTCGATCACGCCGACGGACGTGCAGGACGCGCTGCGGCGGAACAATTTCCTTGCGACGGTGGGTCGGACCAAGGGCACGGACATCCAGCTCGATCTTCTCACCAACAGCGACCTGCGCACGCCGGAAGAGTTTGAGCGGATGATCGTGCGGGAGGCCGACGGCGCGATTGTTCGGCTGGGCGACGTGGCGAAGGTGGAGATCGGGAGCGAGGAGGCGCAGGCCGAGACGGGCGTGAACGGGAAGCCGGGCATCTATATCTCGGTGTGGCCCCTGCCGCGGGCGAATGAGCTGGACGTGGCGAGCGCGCTGCGGGCGGCGATGGCGCGGGTGGAGCCGACGCTCCCGGCGGGCGTGCACATGCTGATGGCCTACGACGGCACGTACTACATGGAGAACGCGCTGAAGGAGATCGGCACGACGCTGGCCGAGACGATCGCGATCGTGGGGCTGGTGGTGTTCCTGTTCATGGGCTCGTTCCGCACGGTGCTCGTGCCGCTGGTGGCGATCCCGATCTCGATCGTGGGCGCGTGCATCTTCATGATGCTGATGGGCTTCTCGCTCAATCTGCTGACGATCCTGGCGATCGTGTTGTGCGTGGGGCTGGTGGTGGACGACGCGATCGTGATGGTGGAGAACGTGGAGCGGCACGTGCGCGAGGGCAAGACGCGCCTGCGGGCGGCGCTGGTCGGGGCGCGGGAGCTCTTCTCGCCGGTGGTCGCGATGACGATCACGCTGGCGGCGGTGTACGCGCCCATCGGGTTCCAGGGGGGGCTGACGGGCGTGATGTTCCGCGAGTTTGCGTTCACGCTGGCGGCGGCGGTGGTGGTGTCGGGGGTGGTGGCGCTCACGCTCTCGCCGATCATGAGCGCCCGGCTGGTGGCGCCGAGCGGACGCCAGGGGCGGTTCACGCGCCTCGTCAATTCGCTGTTCGACCGGGTCCGGGGCGTGTACGAGCGGCACCTGGCGTTCACGCTGCGGGCGCGCTGGGTGATCGCGGCG
Source organism: Phycisphaerae bacterium (assembly GCA_016793195.1). Classification (GTDB taxonomy): domain Bacteria; phylum Planctomycetota; class Phycisphaerae; order Phycisphaerales; family UBA1924; genus JABWBC01. The sequence continues at coordinate 2,673 of JAEUJA010000008.1, read as the reverse complement.
GCGGCGCTTGTGGTCACGGCGGCGGCGGCGCCCTTATACGAGCAGTCGCGCCGCGAGCTGGCGCCGACCGAGGACGAGGGGTTTCTGTTCACGATCTTCTTCACGCCGCCCGACGCCTCGCTGGAGTACACGCTCAAGGGCGTGTACGAGACGGCGGACAAGATGCTGACGATCCCCGAGGTCGACATGTACTTCAACGTGACGTTCCCGTCGGGCGGGTTCGGCGGCGCGAAGATGAAGGACTGGAAGACGCGGGAACGCACGACGGCCGACATGCAGGGCGAGGCTTTCGGGATGTTGTCGGGCATCTCGGGCGTGCGGGCGCTCGTGGGCCTGCCCCCGCCGCTCCCGGGCGCGGGGCAGTTCGACGTCGAGCTGGTCGTGACGAGCACGGACGAGGGGCCGGAGATGGCGCGGTACGCCGAGCAGCTGGTCGGCGCGGCGTTCGGGAGCGGGAAGTTCATGTACGCCGACACCGACCTGAAGATTGACCTGCCGCAGACGAGGCTGGTGATCGACAAGGAGCGTGTGGCGACGCTGGGGCTGGACCTGGCGAGCGTGGGGCGTGACCTTGGCGTCCTGCTCTCGGGCGGCTATGTCAACCGCTTCAACTACGACGGGCGCAGCTACAAGGTGATCCCGCAGGTGTCGGACGGGGAGCGGGCCACGCCCGAGAGCCTGCTGCAGCTGAAGGTGCGCACGCCGGGGGGCGGGCTGGCGTCGGTGTCGTCGTTCGTGACGCTCCGGACCGAGACGGTGCCCCGGACGCTCAGCCGATTCCAGCAGCGCAACAGCTTCAAGGTGCAGGGCATGGTGGCGACGTGTGTCACGAAGGAGGAGGCGCTGCGGGCGCTCGAGGACGCGGCGAAGGAGGTCCTTCCGCCCGGCTACGGGATCGACTACGCCGGCGAGAGCCGCCAGATCAGGCAGGAGAGCAGCTCGCTCACCGAGACGCTGGGGTTTGCGCTGCTGCTCATTTATCTGGTGCTGGCGGCGCAGTTCAGCAGCTTCCGCGATCCCTTGATCGTGCTGCTGGGGTCGGTGCCCTTGGCGATCTCGGGCGCGCTGGTGTTCACGTACCTCGATTTCACGACGCTCAACATCTATTCGCAGGTCGGGCTGGTCACGCTGGTGGGGCTGGTGGCCAAGAACGGCATCCTGATCGTGGAGTTCGCCAACACGCTGCAGGAGCAGGGCGTGCCGAAGCTCGAGGCGATCCGGCGCGCCTCGGCGACGCGGCTGCGCCCGATCCTGATGACGAGCGCGGCGACGGTGTTCGGGCATTTCCCGCTGGTGCTGGTGACGGGCGCGGGGGCCGAGGCGCGCAACAGCATCGGCATCGTGCTGGTGGCGGGGATGACGATCAGCACGCTGTTTACGCTGTTTGTCGTGCCGTCGATCTATGCGATCATCGCGGCGGACCACTCGAAGCGCCGGGCCAGCGGCGTGGAGTTGGAAGAACGGGCGGCCCAGGAAGCGGCAGGCGGCGCGGTGCCGGCGTAGGGGCGGGCGGGCGCGGGGGCGAGTGCGGGGGCGAGTTCAGGGTCCAGAACGGGGGCGACTTGGCGGCTCATGCGGCTCACGCGGCTCACGCGGCTCACGCGGCACGGCGCTTGGCGGCGATCCGCTCGGGCGGCGGGATGCGGATGTCGCGCACCAGCCCCACCAGCGACAGCAGGCGGATGATGAGATAGCTGACGTCGATCTGCCACCACTCCAGGCCCTGCTTGGCCGAGGCCGGGAACGCGTGGTGGTTGTTGTGCCACCCCTCGCCGAGCGCCAGCACGCCGAAGACGGGGTTGTTGCGGCTCTCGTCGTGGGTGTTGAACGGTCGCTGGCCCCAGAGATGGCACACTGAGTTCACGCTCCAGGTGATGTGGTGGACCAGGAGCACGCGGAGCAGGCCGCCCCACACTAGGCCCATGAAGGCGCCGACCCAGCTCTCCGTGACGAGATACCCCACGCCCGCGGGGATCAGGAGCCCCAGCGCGACCCAGAAGGGGAAGAGGCGCGAGATGGACGCGACCAATCGGTCGGCCTGAAGGTCCGGCACATAGCGGCGCATGAAGTCCTGGGTCGGCGCTTTGGAAAAGAACCAACCGAAGTGGGCGTGCAGCAGGCCGCGCATCAGCGAGAGGAATGTCGTGCCGTGGACGTGCGGCGAGTGCGGGTCGTCGGGGCGGTCGGTGTGCTGGTGATGGCGTCGGTGGGTGGCGACCCACTCCAGGATCGGGCCCTGGACCGCCATGGACCCCAGCACGCCGATGATCGCGGTAACGACCGGGTTCGCCTTGAACGACTTGTGCGTGAAGAGGCGGTGATAGCCGATGGTGACGCCCAGGACGGTGAGCACATAGCCGCCCAGCAACATGCCGACGTTGAGCCAGAGCGAGGGCGTGTCCCAGATCATCCAGATCGCCGCCGCCAGGGCCAGGAGCGGGAGCACGATGACGATCAGCGTCACCAGGCGCGTGAGGAAGGGCGGGCGCTCGAGCGGCTCGCCGATCAGCTCGGGCTGGGCGTCGTGCACCGCGACGATCGGAGGAGTGCCGGGGTCCGATGATGCGCTCGCCATCACGTCGGACGGGTCTCGTGTGGCCTCGCCCTGGCTCGGCGAACGATGGTAGGTGCGGCGCGACATGCAAGACTCCCCGGAGATCCCGGGCCCGCCCC
>JAEUJA010000331.1 GCA_016793195.1 Phycisphaerae bacterium | reverse complement strand
CGCGACTGCGAGAGCTTCGACATCGCGCCCCCCTCGCCGTCGTTGTCCGCGAACATGCTCTCCTCGTCCTCGCGCATCTTCGCATAGGCCAGGTCCTGGGCCCGCGATCGCACCGGCACCGGCGATCGCGACAGCACCATCTCCACCCGCGGCGCCGCCCCCGCCCCGGGACCCCCTTGCCCCGTCTCGCGCCGACGCAGCACCACCCCCGACAACCGCGGATCAACCCCGAGCACCAGCCGCGCCGGCGGCGGCGGCCCGACGGGCGCCGCGCCCTCCCCCTCGCCGCCCCGCGTCTCGCGCGTCGGCCGCGTCGACATCAGCAGGTTCGAGAACGCCCGACCCAGCACCTTGTGCAGCCGCTCCGTCTCGGTCACTCGCTCGAACTTCGCCCCCGCCAGCCGATCGCTCCGCTGCAGCGTCATCAGCACGCCCAGCGCGCCGATCATCACCAGCGCGCCGATCGCCGACGCCAGGATTACCTCCAGCAGTGTGAACGCGCCCGGCCGACGTGCACGCCGTGAACGCAAGCGCCTCACGATCCACCCCCCGGCGGGCGAAGGTTTGGTCGCGAACCCGCCGGCTTCGGCGCCGACTTGGGCGCGACGCGGTTGGGCTTTGCGGGCTGAGCCGGGCCCGGCGGACGCGCGCCCGCCGGCGTCGAGCGATCGTTCCCCCCCGTCATGTCGTCGAACAACCGGCGCCTTCCCGCGTCGCTGTTGATCAGCCGGTCAAACGCGTCCGGGTTCCGATACGCCATCGGGTACATGATCCGCGTCAGGGACGCCTTGGGGTGCGCGGCGGACGCGTCAAACTCCCGCGTCCCGCCCGTCTCCTCGCCCAGCCACACACGCACCGACACCTGCTTCACACGGTCGAGCATCGAGCGGCGCGTGTCCGCCGCGTCCTTGGGCGCCTCGCTCGCCGCCGTCACCGTCACGGGATCAATCGACAGCGTCCAGCGGAATCGATCCTTCCCATACTCCAGCGGCAGCGATTGGTCGGGCAGCTGCTCCGGGTCGTCGAGGTACTGCAGGATGATGCGATTGGCCAGTTCATACGCCGCCAGCGTCCGCTGCTCGTGGTGCTGCCGCCCGAGCACAAACGACAGCGCGCCGAACACCGCCGCCGCCACCAGCGCCAAGAGCGCCGAGGCAAAGAGCGTCTCCAGAAATGTCAGGCCGCGGCGGGATGGCATGGAAATCTCAAATCGCAATGCACAGTTGGCAAAGAGCAAACTTTGGGACCGAGGCCCGGGCCGGGCGAAGGCGGACGAACCCGAACGACTCACGACTCACCACTCACGACTCCCGACTCCCGACTCACTGCCCCTGCTTGCTCATGGTCCAGTAATCGATGTCGTCAGGCGTGCCCGGCTGCTTGTCGGGCCCCGGCGAACGCAGCGTGAAGTCCTGCCCGTTCAGCCCCTGCGGCGAATAAATCAGATCAGACCCCCAGCCGTCCTTGGCGGGCTTGGCCGCGTCGAGAATCTTCGCCGAATACAACGCCGTGATCGTCGCCGGGTACGCGCTGTTGTCCAGGTGGTACTGCTTCAGCCCGCTCGCGACGATGTCCATCGTCGCCTGCGATGCGCGGAGCTTGGCCTTCTCGCCGCCCGAGATCACGTTGTACGCCACGATGCCCGAAAGCACCGCGATGATCGCGACGACGAGCATGAGTTCGAGCAGCGAGAACGCGCGGGCACGAATCCGATTCTTCTTCACGGCAATCTTCTCCATTCGGGCACCTCCCCGTCCAACTACACTACTGCACATTCCCCGCCATCTTGATCAGCGGCGTCATGATCGACAGCACCAGCGTCCCCACCATCAAGAACATCACCACGATCAGCGCCGGCTCCAGCGCCGCCATCAGCCGCGTCGACCGCCGCTCCAGGTCACTGGTCGCGTCGTCCGCCAGCGTGTCAAACGCCTCCTGCAGGTCGCCCGCGCGCTCCGCCGCGATCAAGAGCCGCCGCGTCGTGAGCGGCAGGGCCTCGACCTCCTGGATCAGCGACCGCAGCACACCGCCCTCCACCAGCCTTGTCCGCAATCGCGTCAGCTGCCTCACCAGCACCGGATCGCTTACCGCCCCCGTCGCCGTTGTCAGCGCGTCCGCCAGCGTCACTCCCGAGCGGCTCATCGCCGCCATCACCGTGAAAAACCGCGCCGACTCCTGCGCCTCCAGCACCGGACGCACCAGCGGCAGGCGACGCGACACCGCGACGATCCCCGCCGCGATCAGCGACCGCGCCACCACCGCCCCGGTGACCACCAGCCCGAACGCCGCCAGCACCCACGCCCACTGCTCGCGCATGAACGTGCCCACGTCGATCAGGACCTGCGTGAACACCGGGATCTCGCCCCCCGCGTTGGCGATCGCGCTCCCGATCTTGGGCACCACGAACATCAGCAGAAACGTCGTGACGATCACGCTGATCGACAGCACGATCGCCGGATAAATCACCAGCGTGACAGCTTTGCCCGCGATCGCAAGTTGCCGGCGCGTCGTCGTCATCAGCTGACGCGCCGCCCCCGCCAGGTCGCCCGATCGCTCCGACGCCCGATACACCGCCACCGTGATCGGATCAAACACCTCGACCGTCTGGGCCGCGTCCGCAAACCCCGAGCCCGCCGCAACCAGCTCGCGCACCCGCTCGATCCGCGGGCGGACCGCCGGCGCCACCGCCGTCGCCGTCACCTCCAACGCCTCCACAAGCGGCACGCCCCGCGACAAAAGCTGCGAAAGCTGGAGGTGAACCTCCGCCTGGTTCTTCAGGCTCACCTTCGACGAACCCGTCCCCCCAAGCCCCGCCGGCAGCGTCCACACCCGCGTCGGAACCATCTGCTCCCGACGCAACTGCTCCGCCAATTGCCGCTGGTCGCGGGCCTGACGGACCCCGATCGTCCGTCCGCCCGAAAACGTCGTCGCGATGAACAGGTGGGTCGCCGGGGCGGCCTGACCCCGCGCCGGCGCGTGCGCCGAGCCCTGCGAGGACCGGGATTGAAAGACCCCATCGAACGCCATATGCAAGAGGATACCTCACGCCGGGCTCGATGGTTCAACGGATTGACCGCCCGGGCGTCAAGTTGCGCCCGCGTGACGCCGGCGGGGCCAAACCGCCGACTATCAAGTCGCCGATTCAGAACCAGAGCGGATTCAGTTCACCCGTGGCGCCTCCCCATTGCCCATTGCCCATTCCCCAGTGCCCTGGTTCGGCACGCGACGCCCGATTCTCATTGATTCTGTTCTAGGGAGAGGCGGGTCAAGACCCCCGATTCCGGGCCCCCGGATTTGTTTGACCCGCACGCTCAACCGGACACAATTCAAGAGGCGCCCGTCGGGCTTTCGACCGGCGTCGGAAAGGCATCCCACCATGTCAACGATCACACGCGGAGCCTCCGTGACGGCCCCGGTATCGGTTGAACTTCCTACCGGAAAGCAGGCCACCATGAGAGCGCTGTTCAAGCACCACGCGGGCACGGAACTCAAGTTCGACGCCGCCCGACCCAAGCCCGTCTGCGGCCCCCGCGACGTCCTCATCCGCGTCTCCAAGGTCGGCATCTGCGGCACGGACCGGCACATCTGGGAATGGGACGCCTGGGCCGCCGGGCGAATCCCCGTCGGCATCGTCACAGGCCACGAGTTCGTCGGCGTCATCGAGCAGGTCGGCTCGGCCGTCACCAAGTACAAGCCCGGCCTCCGCGTCAGCGCCGAAGGCCACACCACCGCCTGGCTCGACTACAACGCCCGCACCGGCAACGCCCACATCGCCGCCGACACCAGGATCATCGGCGTCGATCGCGACGGCTGCTTCGCCGACTACGTCTGCGTCCCCGAAGAAAACGTCTGGCCCGTCCACCCCAGCATCCCCGACAAGGTGGCCGCCGTCCTCGACCCCCTCGGCAACGCCGTCCACACCGTTATGGCCGCCGGCGTCTCCGCCAAAACCGTGCTCATCACCGGCGTCGGCATCATCGGCCTGATGGCGGTCACCGTCGCCAAGGCCGCCGGCGCCAGCCGCATCTTCTGCACCGACATCGACCCGCGCCGCCTCGCGCTGGCCAAAAAACTCGGCGCCGTCGACGTCTTCGACGCGCGCCAGGGCGACGCCTGGGTTGCCGAGGTCCGCAAGGCCTGCCGCGGCGACGGGCCCGACGTCCTCCTCGAAATGTCCGGCGCCGCGTCGAGCTTCGACCTGGGCTTCCGCGCCCTCCGCAACGGCGGGACCGCCGCCCTGCTCGGCATCCCCAGCAAGCCCCTGGTCTTCGACTGGAACCAGCACGTCGTCTTCAAGGGCGCCACCGTCCTCGGCATCAACGGGCGAAAGATGTTCGAGACCTGGTACCAGATGGAATCGCTCTTGCTCTCGGGCCGCCTCGAACTCGACGACATCATCACCCACGAGATGCCCATCGAGAACTTCAAGAAAGCCTTCGAGACCATGATCTCCGGCGACGGGATCAAGGTCGTGATGAGCGTGAATGGGTAGATTCGCAGGAGTGCGATTCACTTGAAGGGCAGCCAGCTCATTGCCGATTGGTTCTCCCATTTGGACAAGAGAATCCGAACGGACGCTGCGCGAGCAGGGCTCTTTGATCATCCCACGCTCATCGGAAACGCTAGAGAGTTCATAGTCCAAGAGCTCTTGCGCGCTTTTTTACCGGCTCGATGTGGCATAGGCACAGGTCGGGTTATCGCTGCGACCGCATCACCCTCTCCACAGATCGATATTGTGATCTTTGACACTGCCTTTCCGCGATTCGAGATGCCTGGTGGCAGTGCACTTTTTCCTGTCGAGTCGGTTATCGCGACAATTGAGGTTAAGTCAAGGCTCGACCAGCTCTCGCTGGAGCAGGCCCTTGACAACTGCTTCCAAGTCATGGTACGTGGTTCGAGTGCTGAGCGAGACGA
>JAEUJA010000330.1 GCA_016793195.1 Phycisphaerae bacterium | reverse complement strand
AAAAAAGACACGGCCCCCGCCGGAGCGAGGGCCGTGCTTGATCGTGAGATCAACTTCGATTCAGGGCTGGATTAGCAGCCGGCGTCGAAGTTCGAGGCGAACGCATCGTAGTCGTCGCCGTTGACGAAGCCGTCGCCGTTGAAGTCGGCGCACAGGTCGGCCACGTCGAACGCCGAAGCGAACGCGTCGTAGTCATCGCCGTTGACGAAGCCGTCGTTGTTCACGTCGGCCGGGCAACGGAAGGTGCCCATCGACACGGTCTTCTGGAGCGGGTCGGGGCAGACGCCGTAGGCGTAGCTGTAGCACTCGTTGGAGCTGAACGTCGCGCTGAGGGGCGCGTCGTCGTCGAACGAGGTGTCGGTCGACGAACCGGGGCGGAAGAGCTCGCCCTGGGTGCTGTTGCCCATGCCCCACAGCATCGGCTGGGTGCCGGCGCCGCTGGCGAGGGTCGAACCGTCGCTGGTCAGAGCGAACAGGAGCGAGCCACCCGGCGCGGGCTGGGGAACGAAGATGCTGAAGACGCTGTTGAGGCCGTCAACGTTGGTGAAGTAGTAGCCGCCCGGGGGGATCGAGCCGGAGAAGCCGATGGCGACGCCGGTGGCGTAGTTGCCCAGGTCGGCGCCGCTGGCGCAGTCGGCCGGGGAGTTGGAGGTGAAGAAGAGCGCGACGCACGAGCCGCCGCCCCAGTACCAGGCGAAGTCGAGGGTATCGACCGCGTTGCCGCCCTGATCGAAGCAGCCGTTGGCGGTCACGTCCTCAGCGGTGAGGGGGTTGACGTAGGACGAGCCGAAGTACCAACGGGCCGAGCCGAGACCGCAAGCGCCGCCTTCGGTCGGGAAGCGGGTGTCGAACTGAGCCGCACCCTGGCCGCCGTTGGCGAGGTTGGGATACTCGCCGCTGCTGAGGACCCACGCCTCAAAGCCGTCCCAGGTGTAGTACACGGCCTGCGTGCCGCGGGTCGACGTGGTGTTGTAGTCCTGCCACGCGCCGATCTCGAACTTGCCGTTCACGATCTTGGCGGGAGCAACGCGAGCCGGGGCAACGTAGATGCCCTTCTCGGCGAGCTGAAGCGGGGGCTTGGCAACGGCGGTCGCCGCGCAGGCCATGCCGGCGGCCAGACAGATCATCGAAATCTTCTTCATTGAACACTCCTCTACAAAAAAAAAGGGGACGACACTCGAGCCCCGAGGGGCCTCACGCTCCAAACTCGACCGGTTCAACCGGGTTCGAGACCTCCGAAAATCGACGAGCAGAACCGCACGATTCTCGATCGCGCTTCCGTGCTCACCGAGCTGAAACGAACCTGTCTGTCAAACGAGCACTCTCTTCTCACACTGCCGATCGCGGGAAGAATCCCGAGAAATCCACGCTGCCGGGAACTCGGCGCGCTCTTCCAGCCGCGCACCGGTCCTGATCTCGATCATACAAGAAGCTGCGGCTCCTTCAAGGCGATTTTGAGGCAATTTTCGCAGAACTGTTCGGCGAACCCCTCCCGCCCAGGCCGGAAAGGCGGGAACGCCCGTTCCAAAGGGGCAAACGGACGTTTCCCAACACCCGGACAGACGCCGGAATGCGGTCGTTGGTTCACCAGATTCCCCATTTTCTCAGGATCGGGCAGCCGCCGGGCTTGCGCCGGCGGTGATTCCGCGGGCGGCGTCCATGGCGGCCACAAACTCGTCAAAGAGGTAGCACGAGTCGTGTGGGCCTGGGGAGGCCTCGGGGTGGTATTGGACCGCGAAGACGGGGCGACCCGGGACCCGGAAGCCGGCGAGGGTGCCGTCGTTGAGGTGGATGTGGGTGGGCTCGCCGCCGACCTTGCGGAGGGAATCTGGATCGACCGCGAAGCCGTGGTTCTGGCTTGTGATTTCGATTTTTCCGGTGCGCTGATCGAGGATCGGTTGATTGATGCCGCGGTGGCCGAACTTGAGCTTGAACGTCGTCGCGCCGAGCGCGAGCGACAGGAGCTGATGCCCGAGGCAGATGCCGAAGGTGGGGATCGGGGTGCCGCGCTGGTCGCGGACGATTTCGCGGAGGGTCTGGATGACTTGCTCGACGGCGGCGGGGTCGCCGGGGCCATTGGAGACGAACAGGCCGTCGATCTCGTTTCGGTCGAAGCGCTCGCGAATTTCCTTGGCGGAGATGGTGTGGGGCACGAGGGTGACGACGCAGCCGCGGTCGGTGAGGTTGCGGAGGATGTTCCGCTTGGCGCCGCAGTCGAGGGCGAGCACGCGGCGTGTGCCGGACGCGGCGCGGTGGGAATCGGGCGACCAATCGCCGAGGGTCTCGCTCCAGGACTGAATGGTCGTGCAACCCACGGCCGGGACGAGGTTCTGGCCGGCCATCGAGGGCGCGGAGCGGGCCATATCGACAAGCTTGGCGTCGGACAGGTCGGTGCGATCGGTGAGCACGCCCTGGATCGCGCCCGTGGTGCGAAGGCGGCGGGTGATGGCGCGGGTGTCGATGCCGGAGATGCCCAGGACGTTGGAGCGGGCGAGGTAGGTCGAGAGGTCGGCGTCGGCACGGTAATTCGAGTGGCGACGGGCGAGTTCGCGGACGACCAGACCGGAGATCTGAACCTTGTGCGACTCAACGTCTTGGGCGTTGGTCCCCACGTTTCCGATCATGGGGAAAGTGGCGACGAGGATTTGCCCGGTGTAGGACGGATCGGTGAGCGATTCCTGATAGCCGCTCATGGCGGTGTTGAAGACGACCTCGGCGGACGCGACGACGCCCTTGCCGGTGGCCCCGAAGGCCTTTCCGACAAAGACTGAGCCATCCGCGAGAGCAAGTCGAGCGACCGGGGGGAGGGGCGAACCCGAGGGCGCGTTGGGCATAGGTACAGTGTACGCACAGGCGATGGAAACGTCACGCAAGCCAACGCGATCGATCATGCCGCCGGCCTCGCTTTTCGGCGGGGATGCGCCCGCGCCGACGCACTTTGCGAAGGTGGCGGTGGAACGGGGCATCGACGCGGAGAAGGGTCAGGAAGGGCTGACGTATGCCGCGGACGCGGCGGTGCGGGCGGGGGACCGGGTGGTGGTGCCGCTCGGGCGTGGCGACACGCCGACAGGCGGGATCGTGATCGCGACGGGCGGCGCGGAGCTGCTGGACGGGTTCGACGTGTCGCGGGTGAAGCCGATCCTTGAGCACCAGGGAGCAAGCCTGACACCGGGGTTGGTGGAGCTGGCGAGGTGGATCGCGGGGTATTACGTGTGCCCGCTGGGGATGGCGCTGTCGACGATGATGCCGGCGGCGGTGAAGCAGGGGATCGGAAAGACGATCGAGCGGAGGTACACGTTCACGCCGCCGGAGGATGGGAGGGAACTGCCGGCGCGGACGAGAAAGTCGGTGGATGCGCTGGCGGCGGCGTTCGGCGGGCTGAGCGGCGGGATGGCGGGCGAGAAAGAGGGCAGGGAATCGGGAGAAGTGATCGGCGTCGGGGAGAAGGAACTGCTGGCGGCGTTGTCGCTCCGATCGGTCTCGGCGTTGGCGCGGCTGGTGCGGCTGGGGCTGCTCTCGGTGACGAGGCACGAAATCGTGAAGTCATCGGGGTTTGAGATGCCCGTGCTCGCGTCGGCCGAGCCGCCGCCGGTGCTCAGCCCGGACCAGGCGATGGTGGTGAGCGGGATCGAGCCGCGGCTTGGGAAGTTCGGCGTTCATCTCTTGCGCGGCGTGACGGGGTCGGGGAAGACCGAGGTGTACCTGCAATTGCTCGCCCGCGCCACAGCCGGCGGCGGAACGGCGATCGTGCTGGTGCCGGAAATCTCGCTGACACCCCAGACCAGCCAGCGGTTCGTCGATCGCTTCGGTCGAGACGACGCCGGGGCGGTGGCGGTGCTGCACAGCGGGCTCTCGGCGTCGCAGCGTCACGCGGCGTGGGATCGAGTTCGGCGGGGCACGGCGCGGATCGTGGTCGGGGCGCGCTCGGCGATCTTCGCGCCGGTGGAGAGGCTCTCGCTGATCGTCGTCGACGAGGAGCACGATCATTCGTACAAGCAGGATCAGCTCCCCCGCTATCACGCGCGCGACGTGGCGATCAAGCGCGGGCAGATCGAAGGGTGCCCGGTGATTTTGGGGTCGGCCACGCCGTCGCTGGAGAGCTGGGCGAACGCGACGGGAACGGCGCCGAAGTTCGCGCTGTGGGAGCTGCCGACGCGGGTGACGGGCGTTTCGATGCCGGAGGTGCGGATCGTCGATCTGGCGGCGGAGCGGCGGGCGATCGCGGTGAAGGACCCGTCGCAGGCCAATCGCCTGCACGCGATCGGGCCGACACTGGAGAAGGAGATCGACACGACGCTGAAGGACGGCGGGCAGGTCATTTTGCTCTTGAACCGCCGCGGGTTTGCGCACTACATCGCGTGCCCGGACCCCAAGTGCGGCTGGGTGATGCGGTGCGAGAACTGCGACGCGTCGATGGTGCTGCACCGGAATGTGCGGACGGACAGCGAGGCGTGGATGCCGCCGGGCGGGTTGGTGATGTGCCACCACTGCCTGGCGAGGCAGCTTTTGCCGCGTGCGTGCCCGGTGTGCGCGAAGCCGACGAATCCGTTCGGGCTGGGGACGCAGCGGCTGGAGGACGAGCTGGTCAGGAAGTTCGCGGCCAGGCACGCGATGGAGGCCGGGGCGATCACGCGGGTTGATCGCGACAGCATGTCGTCGGCGGCGGACTACTTCGAGATTCTGCGGGCGTTCTCGGAGGGCCAGATTCGCATCATGCTGGGCACGCAGATGATCTCCAAGGGGTTGGACTTCCCGAACGTGCGGCTCGTCGGAGTGATCGACGCCGACACTGCGATGCACCTGCCCGATTTTCGCGCGACGGAGCGGACGTTTCAGCTCGTGAGCCAGGTCGCGGGGCGGGCCGGGCGGCGCGATTCGCGCGGGACGGTGATCGTGCAGACGATGTCGCCCGGGCACCCGGCGATTCAGCTTGCGGCCAAGCACGACTATCGAACGTTCGCGGAACAGGAGCTTGCCATCCGGGCCCGGGCGGGCATGCCGCCGGCGACGCGGATGGCCCGGATCGTGACGCGCGACAAGGACGCGGGAAAAGCCAGGCGGCGAGCGGAAGAAGTCGCGGCGGCGCTGCGCGAGGCGGTCAGGGCGATGAGCAAAGCGGCGGACGGCGAGGCGGCGGTTGCGGTCGGGCCGGTCGCGCCGTGCCCAATTCCGAGGCTCCACGGGCAGTATCGGTTCGGCCTGGAGGTTGTGGCGGCGGGGGCCGGGGCGATCCAGCGGGCGCTGCACGCGATGCGGTCGCGGGGGCTCTTGACCAGCGACGCGCACACGGCGGTGGACGTTGACCCGGTGGCGTTGCTCTGATCGACGCCGGAAGGCCGATACTGTTGA
>JAEUJA010000279.1 GCA_016793195.1 Phycisphaerae bacterium | reverse complement strand
GCTGGTCGAGCAGGGCGTGGCGCAGTGGTCGCAGTTCCACGTCGGGCGGGCCGAGATCGTGAATCAGTGGGCGATCTGGTGGGGCGTGGCGATCATGGTCGTCGGGTCGCTGGTGGCGCTCTTCGCCAAGCCCAAGGTGATCATCGATGCGTTCGCCGGCATGTTCAGCAAGAAGAAGGCCGCGGGGATCGATCCCGTCGGGCACATCGAGCTTCCGACCAAGGTGTCGTTCATCGGGCTGCCGATCCTGGCGGCGATCACGGCGTGGATGGCCCACACGTGGTACGGCGTGCCGTACTGGACCACGCTGGTCGCGCTCCCGCTAGTCTTCATCCTCTCGCTGATCTGCACCAACGCGATGGCGCTGACAAGCTGGACGCCCACGGGGGCCTTGGCGAAGATCCCGCAGTTCACGTTCGGCATGATCGACAAGGCCAACGCGGCCTCCACGGGCGCCCTGCCGAACCCAGCGGTCAACCTCATGACCGCGGGCATCACGGCGTCGGTGGCGGGCAACGCGGCCAACCTTCTTTCGGACATCAAGCCCGGCTACATGCTCGGCGCCAAGCCGCGCCAGCAAGCGGTGGGGCACGTGATCGGGATTCTCGCCGGCGCGCTGGTCTCGACGCCGCTGTTCTATGCGATGTTCCTCCGGGGCTACAAGCCCGGCGAGAGCGTTCAGGACTTCATGGTTTCCGAGAAATACGCGATGCCCTCGGCGCTCCAGTGGAAGGGTGTCGCGGACATCATCGAGAGCGGGTTCAGCCACCTCAGTCCGTCGATCGCGTGGTCGCTGATTCTTGCGGCGTCGGTCGCGCTGATCTTTGAGGCCGCCAAGATCGCGACCAAGGGCAAGTTCTGGCTCTCGCCGGTGAGCATCGGCCTGGGCGTGGTGCTCCCGCCCGACGCGACGTTCTGCATGTGGGCCGGCGCCGTGCTCTTCCACTTCCTGCACAAGCGCTACGAGCACCGCGAGGGCAGCGTTGGCCACACGCTCTGGGTCCGCTCGCTGGAGGCGATCTGCGCGGGCATGATCGCCGGCGCGGCGTTGCTCGGCATCGGTGACAAGCTCATCGACGCGTTCTTCTTTTCCCCGTGACGGAGACGAGTGTCAGAGCCGTGGCGGCCGGCACGCACCCGAGTCCTCCGTGACTCCCGTGGTGAGCTGGTTCGCGCGCCGGTCGTTTCGCCGCGCGCGCCGCGCCGCTTCTACAATCCCCCGTGCCCATACTTTCCTGCACCAACATCCGCCACGCCTTCGGGCAACGCATCATCCTCGACGGCGTGTCGCTCTCCATCGAGCCCGGCGAGCGCATCGGCATCGTCGGACGCAACGGGTGCGGCAAAACCACGCTGATGAAAATCCTCACCGGGCAGATCACGCCCGATTCGGGCGGCGTCTCGCTGCAGCGCGGCTGCCGCGCCGGCTATCTGCATCAGGACCCCAACCTCGATCCGACCGAAACGCTGCGACAGGCCGCCGAGGGTGCGTTTGTTGAGCTCCACCGCCTGCACATGGAACTCGACGGCGTGTTCGGCGCGATGGAATCGGCGACCCGCGCGGGCGACGACGGCGCGATCGACAAGCTGATGAAGCGACAGGCGCAGCTCGAGCGGGCGATGGAGGCCGCTGGCGGCTACGCGATCGACCACAAGATCGAGGCCGTGCTGCACGGGCTCGGCTTCACGGACTCGCAGTTCTCGATCTCGGTCGCGTCGCTCTCGGGCGGTCAGAAGGGTCGCCTGGCGCTGGCGAAGCTCTTGCTCGAAGAGCCGGACATCCTGCTCCTGGACGAGCCGACCAACCACCTCGATATCGACGGGCGCCTGTGGCTCGAGGCGTTCCTCTCCGAGCAGTACCGCGGCGCGGTGGCGATGATCAGCCACGACCGCTACATGCTCGACAACGTGGTGACGCGGATCATCGAGGTCGAGCACGGCAGACTGATCGAGTACCCCGGCAACTACGCGGATTTCCGCGAGATCCGGGCCGAGCGACGCATGTCGCAGCTGCGCGCGTTCGAGAACCAGCAGGGGCGCTTCAAGAAGGAAGAGGCGTTCATCCGGCGTTACAAGGCCGGGCAGCGGGCAAGGCAGGCCAAGGGCCGCCAGAGCAAGCTGGAGCGCGCCAAGGCCGAGTTCACGCTGGAACGACCGATGGACGCCTCGGTCTTCGCGCTCGAACTCCCCAAGGCCGAGCGCACCGGCGACATCGTCATCTCCGCGCGCGGGCTGTCCAAGCAATACGCCGGCGACGACGGCACGCCCAAGGTGCTGTTCAATCAGCTCGACGTGTCGGTCGCGCGCGGCGAGCGCTGGGGCATCATCGGGCCCAACGGCGCGGGCAAGTCCACGCTCGTGAAGTGCCTGCTCAGCGAGCTCGACGCCGACGCGGGCAGCGTCCGCCTCGGTTCCAACGTCAAGGTCGGTTACTACCGACAGCTCCACGAGGGCGTCGACCGCGAGAAGCCCGTGTTCCGATACCTGCAGGACGTGATCCTGAAGGAATGCCCCGGACAATTGCTGAGCGAGCAGCAGGCCCGAAACCTCGCCGGCGCGTTCCTCTTTTCGGGGAGCGAGCAGGACCGCGAGATGGGGATGCTCTCGGGCGGCGAGCGGAGCCGTGCCGTGCTCGCGGGGCTGCTGGCCAGCGCGAAAAACCTGCTCATCCTCGACGAACCGACCAACCACCTCGATATCCCGAGCGCCGAGCGGTTGGAAGACGCGCTGGCGGTGCCCGAGGAAGACGGCGAACTCGGCTACGAGGGCACGCTCCTGCTCATCAGCCACGATCGCGCGCTCATCGACGCGACCTGCGATCGACTCCTGGTGCTCGACGGCGAGGGCGGGTGCGAGGTGTTCCTGGGCAACTACACCGAGTGGCACGAGAAAGCGACGGCGCGCCAGCGCGAGGCGGCCCAGGCCGCGGCCGAGGAAAAGGCCAGACGCGAAGACGCCGAGCGTCGCAAGCGTCAGGCCGAAGACAACAAGAAGAAGGCGGCCGGCGCCGGGCCGAGCGTGAGCGCCCTGGGAAAACTGAAGACCGACCAGCTCGAATCAAAGATCGAGAAGATCGAGACGCGGATCAAGGCGATCGACGTTGAACTCGGCGACCCCGACGTGTGGCGGAATCAATCCAAGTCGACGGCCCTGGGCAATGAGCGCCGCAAGCTCGCGGAGGAACTCGAGCCGCTGGAGTTTGAGTGGGCGCGGCGCGCGGAAACGATGTAGGCGGGAACGAGAAAGCGAGACAGCGAGACAGCGGAAGAAGAGCCGGCACCGGTCGTATTCTGCCCGACTCACGACTCACGACTTCTTCACGTCCTCAGCCACACGAGCAATCCCGCCAGCGCCCCGCCCGCCAGCAGCAGCGCCATCCCGATGATAAGCATCCAGTTCCAGCCCTCGGAGCCCTCGTCGCTGGGGGCCTTCACGAGCTTGAGGCAGAATTCGGTCTGGCGCGACAAGGGAGACTCGCCGCGACGGGCCGCGTCCTGCACGATCGCGATCACGAGGTTGGCGTCGAACGCGCGGAGACCCATGCGGACCGCGCCGCCGATCAACTCCCGGCGCTTCTCCGGCGACAAGACCGCGGCCTGCCCGCCGTCGAGTGTCCGCGCCACCTGCACCGCAAACACCCAGCGGGCGTCGAGCGCCGAAAGCCCCGCGGCGGCACGATTCTCGGTCGCGACCGACGTCGCCCCGTGCTGGTTTGCGAGCGACGGCGTCATCTTCGCGCGTGGCTCGCTCGGGCGCGTGGTGCCGGGGGGCGACGGGCGGTGATCCAACGCCGCGTCCGCGTTGACCAAACGCAACACCGGACCACTCTGGAAGCTGGCGGCCATGACCTTGAACAGTACGGGCATTCGGCGTGCCAACCCTTGCAGGTCGTGGCGCGATCGCACCGATAGATTCGGGGGCGAGCGTGTCGCCGAGTCTCCGGTCGAGGTGTTATGCAGACGTCGAGCCCTGACGCCGCCGAACCGAGTCCAAACGGGCTTGCGCGCCTTGCGACGCCGCTGCCGCCCGGCGAGGTGATGGGTCGTGTCGCGGAGATGTCCAAGCGCGGAAAGCTCCCGGGGTTTGCCCAGAGTTCGCCCGGCGAGTTTGTCGCCGAGGCCTTCGCCACGCCGTTTGACCACACCCTGCACTGCCGCGTCGACGCCGCCCCCTCGGGCGCGACGCTCTCGTTTTCACTCCGCATGAATCGGCGCTTGCCGTGGGTGTATGTGCTGGTGCTCGCCGTGACCATCTGGCCGGGCGTGTGGGTTACGGATTCGATGCTGAAGACATATTTCTCGTGGTACACGATCCCGACGTGGTGGTGGTACATGCCGATCACGGTGATCCCGATCCCGTGGATGTGGCGGTCGTTCATGCGCAAGAGCCGGACCGGCGCGGACGCCTCGGCCCGCGAGTTGATCGCGGACATCGCGGCCGCCGTGGGCGCCCGCCGCCTTGATCAGTAGCCCGACCGTGAGGGAGGGCGTTGCCTTCAAGAGCCCGAAGCGCCAGCGAGGGTGATTGAAATTCGCCCGACTCCCGACTCCCGCTACTTCAGCCCCAGCGCCCTCTCGATCTCGTCCGCCGCCAGCCGGCGCGCGTTCCGCCCCTCGAACTGGGCCACGATCGCGTCGAGCTCCCGGCGCTGCGTGGCCGCGACCTCGGGCTTCTCGATCAGGTCGAGCAGCGCCCGCACGATCGGTTCGGGCCCGCCGAAGTGCGGCACGAACTCGGGCACGACCTCGCGGTGCGCGATCACGTTCGGCAGCGTGAAGAGCTTGGTCGCCATGATCGCGCGCACGATCGCGTAGAGCACGAAGTTCGATTTCTTGTACACGATCACCATGGGACGGCGTTGCTTGGCGACCTGCATCGTCACCGTGCCGCTCTTGACCAGCGCCGCCTCGCACCAGCGGATCACCACGTCGGTCGCGCCCACCACGCACCGCATCGACTCGGGCCAGCCGTTGCTCCCCACCAGCCCCAGCCCCAGGCCCCCGGCCAATTGCGCCGCCACCACCTGCAACTGCTCCGCGACCGCCGGGCGCGTCGCCGCCACCACCGCGATCGCGCCCGGGTGCTTCTCTCGCACCTTCGCGAAGACCTCCAGCATCATCGGGTAGTTGCGCCGGAGCTCGTCGGGGCGCGAGCCGGGCATGATCGCGATCCGCGGCGAGCCCGGCGGCAGCTCCGCGCCCCGCGCGTCGAGCGCCGCCCCGTCGATCGGATCGTCGAACAGGAAATGCCCGATAAACGTCGCCGGCACGCCCCGCTTGGTGAAGAACTTCTCCTCGAACGGGAGCACGCACAGCACGCGATCGGTCAGGCGTCGGAGCTTGTGGATGCGCCAGCGCGCCCAGGCCCAGATCTGCGGCGCCACCAGGTGAACCACCTTGATCCCGCGCGCCTTGGCCATCCGGCAGATCGGAAAGTTCGCCGCCGGCGAGTCCACCGGCACGTGCAGGTCGACCCGGTTCTGGTCCAGCCACGCGCCGATCCGCTCGTTGATCTTGCGGTGCTCGTGCAGCTTCTTCAGGCCCGGCAGGCCCATCACCGCGTCGTCGCCGGTGCGCTCGACGACCCGCGCGCCCGCCGCCGCCATCCGCGGCCCGCCCCACGCGAAAATCTCCAGGCCCGGATGTCGCGAGCGCAGCTCGCGGATCACGGCCTGCGCGTGGTCGTCGCCGCTGGGCTCAAACGCCGTAAACAGCACGCGCCGCCCGCCACCTTCGCCGCCCGGCGCGGCCCCGACCCCGCCCGGCATGTGACTGGCCTCGCTCACGACCCGGAGTGAAGTGGCCCGCGGGCGCGATGTCAACCGTGACACCTCGCCGATTTCGTGGCGTCGCCGTCAGAACCCCGCCGCCAGCAGCCAGGCGCTGGGGCGCTCGTTGAGCGCCTGCGCGATCGCCAGCAGCGATTCCACGCTCGGCAGGTGCGCCCCACGCTCCACCGCGCTCAACTGGCTCACCGAAAGCCCAGACGCCTCCGAGAGGTCCTTGAGCGTCCAGCCCCGATCGATCCGCGACAGCCGCACGCGCCGCCCCAGTTCCCGGCGCAGCTTGTCCTGCGGCCTCATCCCCAGCCCGAACGCCGCCGACGCCTGCGCCAGGCACCGGCGCAATTCCTCGATGCTGAACGGCTTGGCGAGATAGTCAAAGACGTCCTGCTTGAACGTCTGGCGCATGCTGTCCAGCGACGGATACCCCGTCACCACGATGACGCACAGACGCTGCCACCGCTTCCGAAGCCCCGCCAGCACCGACTCACCCGTGTGCGCCCCCATCTTCATGTCCAGGAGCACCACGTCCGGCAGCGACGATTCGCACGCCCGCTCTAATTCCTCCGGCGTCGCGCACACCCGCACCTCGTGCCCCTCGCGCTCGAGCACGTCGCGGATGTACAGGCGAAAATCCTCGTCGTCGTCCAGCGACACGATCGACAACGGCAGTGGGAGGGCGGCCTGCGGGTCCGTGGTCATGCCTGGGCCTCTTTCGTCTGCTCATTCACGCCAACCTCCTCGCCCGTCACGCCCGTCACGCCCGTCACGCCTGACGCGCCCGTCACGCCCGTCACGCCCGTCACGCCCGACGCGCCCGTCACGCCCGCCTCGCCCGGGCTCGCCGGGAGCACCACCTCAAACACCGACCCCGCCCGCCCCGACCCGCGGTTCCGCGCCAGGATCATCCCCCCGTGCTCGCGCACGATCCCCTCCGCCACCGCCAGCCCCAGCCCCGTGCCGCGAGAGTCCAGACGCGTGCTGGCGAATGGCTCAAAGAGCCGCGGCAGGATTTCCGGGTCGATCCCCGGGCCGCGATCGGTGACCGTGATCGACACCCAGCGCCGTCCGTCGCGCTCGACGCTGCTGGCGGAAACCACGACCGCCGGTTCGCCGCGGAACAGCCCGTCCTCGCCGCGCACGCTCCCGGCCCGCACCGCGTCCACCGCGTTGCGCAGGAGATTCACAAACACCTGCACCAATCGCTCCGAGTCCGCCTCGATCGAGATCGCCCGCTCCACCTCGCTGGCGATCGCCCCCTCGTCCACACCCCGCTCCAGCCGAACCAGCGTCGCCGCCTCGTCAACAACGCCGGCGATCGACGTCGGCCTGCGGTGCGGCGGGCGCACCCGGGCAAAGTCCAGCAGGCTCTCGCTCAATCGCTCCAACCGGCGCACCACCCGCACCAAGAGCTCCGCCCGCGACGCCTCCACGCCCTTGCCGGGCTCGGCCGCGATCGACTCCACCAGCCCCTTGGCCACCGCCAGCGGCGTGTTCAATTCATGGGCGATCCCCGCCGACATCATCCCGAGGCTCGCCAGCCGATCTGCGTCCGCCAGGTTCCGGCGCGCCGTCTCCAGCAAATGGTTCTTCCGCTTCAGGTCCGTCGCCGCCTCTTCGATCTTCGCCAGCGCCGCCGCCAGCTCTCGCTCATGGGCCCGCGTGGTCCGCACCGAGTCGTTGCGCGAGCGCATGATCTCGCCCAGCTCATCCAGCGGGATCGCGCCCTCCGGGATCAGTTCCTCCTGCCGCCGACCCTCGCGGAACGCCCGGTCGGCGTCGAGCAGCCGCCCGATCGGCCCGTACACGTTCTGCGGCAGGACCAGCACCTCCAGCGCCAGCACGATCGCCGCGTACGCCGCCAGGAGCGCGATCGTCACGATCACATACAGCCTGCGTTCCGCGTCGCGCACGCCCGCGACGCTCGCGCGCGCCTCGAAATACTTCCCGCCCGCCGAACGCCCCAGGAACATCACCGCCGAGGCCCCGTGATCGGCGTCCGCGGGGCGCTCGATCGCCACCCCCGCCAACGACGACGCCTGCGCCGCCACCTCCGCCGGGAGCGAGAGCTCCGCCGCCGTTCCCTCGACGATCATCGCGTCGCCGATCGAGGCCGGTTCCGCTCCCGCCGCCAGCGCCGCCAGCGCCAGCTTCGCCGCCTGCACCTCCGCCCGCTCGATCACACGCCCGATCGCCGGGCTCAGCACCACCACCAAGAGGAGCGCCAGCGCCAGCGAAAACGCCGTGTGCAGCACGATCAGCTTCTTGCGGACGCGCATCCCCGACAGCAGCCCGCCAGAGCCGCGCCGCGGCAACAGCCGCACCCGCAGCTTCGGGATCGGACCCTGAAACAACCCCGAGCTCTCGTGCGGCTCTGTCATCGCTCCCGTCCGTCCAACGCCCCGCGCTACAGTCGACCCTTCATGCCCCCGACCCGGCGACCGCGACCATCCTCCCCGACCTCGCCCCCGCAGGCAAGCGCCCGCGCCCGCGCCACCCTCGCCGTCGCCAAGCAGGCCGCCCGCCGGCCCGACCTCCTCCCAGCCCGCCCCGATACCGGCGGCCTGTCCCCGCGCGACGCCGCCTTCTGCCACGCGGTCTATGACGCCGTCCTCCGCCACTGGATCACGCTCGAGTTCATCCTCGATCGATTCCTTTCCACGCCCCTCCGCGACCTCGAACCAACCATGCAGGCCGCCCTGCTCGTCGGCGCCGCCCAGATCGTGGCGCTCGACGCCGTCCCTCCCCACGCCGCCGTGGACGAGGCGGTGGAGTGGGCCAAGGCCAACATCCGCGCGGGCGCGGGCGGGCTGACCAACGCCGTCCTGCGAAAGGTCAGCGACGCCGCGCCACGAACCACCGACGGAGAGGGGCGCTCCGTTCCCCTCACGCGCGCCGCGTGGTCCCTCGGCGACGACGAGTTCCCGCTCCCCTCGGGGCGCTCGCGCGTGCTGCGTGGGCTGACGCTCCCGCCCGAGCCGCTCTCCAGGCTCGCGATCGCCACCAGCCACCCCCGCGCTCTCATCGAGTCGTGGCACGCCGCGCTCGCCCCCGACCAGGCCCGCGCCGTCGCGCACCACGACCTGGGCGAGGCCCCCGTCATTATCAACGCCCAGCACGCCGCGCCCGGGGTCGCGTCCCACCCGGCCCTGGCGCCCCACGCCGAGCGGGGGCATTTCGTCTTCGTGGAAAGTGAATCGTCGCTCGCCCAGTTTCTGGCTTCCACGCCGGGCGTCTGGGCGCAGGACCCCTCGTCTTCTCTGGCGGTGCTCAGCGTCGCCGACCGCTCGCCGCGCCGCATCGTCGACCTGTGCGCCGGCCGCGGCACCAAGACCCGTCAGCTCCGCGCGCTCTTCCCCAGGGCCGACATCATCGCCACCGACGTCGACGACGCCCGCCGCGCCGGGCTGGCCGAAGTCTTCGCCGCCGATGCCCGCGTGCGGGTGTGCCCCCACGCCGAGGCCCTCGATCGCGCCCGCGCCGCCGCCGACCTGGTCCTGCTCGACGTCCCGTGCTCCAACACCGGCGTCCTGGCGCGACGCCTGGAGGCCAAGTACCGCGCCTCGCATCAGCAGACGGAACGACTGGTCGACCTCCAGCGCCACATCCTGGCCCAGGCCGCCGAGTTGCTCGCGCCGGACGGCTCGATCCTCTACGCCACGTGCAGCCTCGAGCGGGCCGAGAACCACGGCCAGGCCGTCTGGGCCGCCCGCGCCCTTGGCCTGCGCGTCTCGCGCGAGCGATGCACACTCCCCGCGGGTCTTCCCGGCGATCCCGCCTCGACCTATCGCGACGGCTCGTATTCCGTGCTGCTCTCCCGCCCGTCCGCCGCGCCCTGACAGGGGTACACTCTTCGTCCCCGGGGGACGCCGGGAGCACTTGGCGGAGTCCGATTGGCCGCGCCCAACCCCGCGCGCCCATGACCGAGACAGCACATGAATCTGTTGGACCACCTGAGCCTCGATTGCATCCGCGCCCCGCTCGCCTCACGCGACAAGAAGGGCGTCATCGAAGAGCTCGTTGATTGCCTCGCCCTCGCCGGGCGCGTCGCCGACGCCAAGCCCCTCAAAGACGCCGTCTGGACCCGCGAGCAGACCCGCACCACCGGCATCGGCCACGGCCTGG
This sequence comes from Phycisphaerae bacterium, assembly GCA_016793195.1. Lineage (GTDB taxonomy): Bacteria > Planctomycetota > Phycisphaerae > Phycisphaerales > UBA1924 > JABWBC01. Next base: position 2,280 of record JAEUJA010000279.1, on the reverse strand, counting down.
CGATCCCCCACGGCAAGTGCCCCGGCATGACCTCGCTCGCCCTCGCCGTCGGAAAGCCCGCCGACCCCCTCGACTTCGAGGCGATCGACGGCCAGCCCGTCCGCCTCATCGTCCTCCTGGCCAGCCCGCCCGACAAAACCAGCGACCACATCCAGGCCCTCGCACGCATCAGCCGCCTGATGATGATGAACGACTTCCGCGAGCGCATCTACGCCGCCGCCAACCCCGCCGAAATCCACGACCTCCTCCGGTCGCAGGAGCGCCTGGCGTGACATCGCGCCCATCGCGCGCCCCGTCGTCCGCCGTCTTCGCGCCCATCCCCGCCATCGAAAAACTCCTCGACCGCTCCACCCGCGCCCGAGGCACCCCGCCCGCGCTCGCCGGCGCGGTCCGCTACGCCCTCGTCGGCGGCGGAAAGCGCCTCCGCCCGCTCCTGGCCTGGCATTGCTCACGCGCCGCCGGCGGCACCGGGCGCGACGCCGCCCCCGCGCTGGTCGCGGTGGAATACATCCACGCCTTCAGCCTCGTCCACGACGACCTGCCGGCGATCGACAACGACGACCTGCGCCGTGGGCGTCCAACCCTCCACATCCACGCCGGCGAGGCCATGGCCGTGCTCGCCGGCGACGCCATGCTCAACCAGGCCTTCGTCGTCCTCGCCCGCGCCCCGCGCCCGCCCGCCCTCGTCACCCTGCTCCTGGAAGAACTCGCCGGCGCCACCAGCGCCATGATCGCCGGACAGGTCTACGACACCCTCGGCGGCCTGCCCGCGTCGCTCTCTCCTGTCCATCGCCTCCGGCTCATCCATCGCAACAAGACCGGCGCACTCCTCCGCGCCGCCTGCCGCATGGGCGCCCTCTGCGCCATCGGCCCAAAGCCCCGCGATCCGCGCCTGGCCGCCATCACCCGCTACGCCGACGCCGTCGGCCTGATGTTCCAGATCGTCGACGACCTCATCGACGTCCAGCAGTCAGTCGAGCACACCGGCAAACGCACGCACAAGGACTCGGGCAAAGGCAAGCTGACCTATCCCGGCGTGCTGGGCGTCGAGGCCTCGCAGCGCGAGGTCGAGCGCCTGCACAAACGCGCCCTGGCCGCCGTCCGAAAACTCGGCCCGCGCGCCGAGCCGCTCCGCGTCCTGGCGGGACTCCTGGCGACGCGAACCCGCTGAACGCCGAACTCGCCCGACGCGATGTCGTATTGAGATTCACACTGGCCAACCCCCGGGGAAGGCGCTAGAGTTTTCAGGAAGAGATGAAAGTTCGTCCCCGCCGCCGACCGCGCCCCGAAGGATCGGGGCCCGAGCCGGCAAGCGGGCACGAACCGGACCGCCGCCGGCGCGACCGAAGCAGCCCAACGCCGGGCGGCCGATGAGGTGATGATGCGATTGCTCGACTCGATCAAGTCCCCCGCCGATCTCAAAGCCCTCGCCGTCGAGCAGTTGCCCCAGCTCGCCCAGGAAATCCGCGACGCGATCTGCCACCAGGTCGCGCGCACCGGCGGGCACCTGGCCCCCAACCTCGGCGTCGTCGAACTTACCATCGCGCTCCACTACGTCTTTGACTTCTCCTTCGATCGCCTCCTCTTCGACGTCGGCCACCAGTGCTATCCCCACAAGCTGCTCACCGGTCGCCTCCCGCTCCTCGACAACCTCCGCACCCGCCAGGGCATGGCCGGATTCCCCGAGCCCAGCGAGTCCCCCTTCGATCTCTTCCGCGTCGGGCACGCCGGCACCGGCATCTCCACCGCCGTCGGCATGGCCCGCGGCGATTTGCTCGCCGCCCAGTCCTTCGACCCCAAGCTCCGCCCGAAGGGCCGCCGCGTCGTCACCATGATCGGCGATGCCTCCATCGTCAACGGCGTCGCCATGGAGGGCCTCAACAACGCCGGCACCCTCGCCCGCCAATTCCTCGTCGTCCTCAACGACAACGGCATGTCGATCTCGCACCCACAGGGCGCCGTCAGCCAGTACTTCGATCGCGTCCGCATCTCCTCCCTCTACGCCGATCTCAAGAAATCCGCGGGCGAAATCCTGAAGCACGTCCCCGGCGGCTCGCTCGTCCGCGAGGCCTATCACCGCGCCGGCGAAGCCACCAAGGCCATGCTCGACGAGGGCGGATGGTTCGAGCACTTCGGCCTCAAAACCGTCGGCCCCATCGACGGCCACGACCTCCCGACCCTCATCGGCATCCTCTCCGAGGTCCGCGACTTCCCGCGCCCCATCGTCCTCCACGTCAAAACCGTCAAGGGCAAGGGATACTCCTTCTGCGAGGCCGACGC
>JAEUJA010000267.1 GCA_016793195.1 Phycisphaerae bacterium | reverse complement strand
CCGCTCTACACTGAATCCCCGTGATGCTCCGCGGGAATCGTCGCGGGAATCACGTCCGTCTCTTCGCGCTCCGAGAGCGTGATCGCCCCGCCGATCGCCTCCTGCTTCACCGCCACAAGGCTCCGCCGCACCAGGTCGAGCACCGCCAGGAACAACCCGATCAACTCCGAGCGCGTGCGTCCCTGAAAGACCTGCGAGAACTCCAGCGTCCGCGCGCCCTCGCCCGGCGCGGGGAGCGAGCGGATGCGATCGAGAATGTCCTGCGCGTGCAGCTCGATCGGCGTGTCGTCGTACGTCACCTGGTGGTCGCCAAGGCGATCAAAGTTCACGCTCTCCACGATCTTCCTGAACGCCTCGGCCAGGTCCACCAGCCCGACGTCGCCAAGGTCCACCCGGTCCATCGACTCCATCGCCTCGCGCAGGCGATCATCATCCACCGACGCGTGCCCCGCCGGGAATCGATTCGCCCAGTCGTGGTGGCGCTGCTCCAGCGCCGCCGCCGCGTCGCGGTACTGCTTGTACGCAAGGAGCTGCCGCACCAGCTCGGCCCGCGGGTCATCGGCCCGCCCGGCGTCCGCCGCCAGCGCCGCCGCCCGCGCTGGCGCGGGCATCAGCATCCGCGACTTGATTTCCATCAGCGTCGCCGCCATCACCAGGAACTCGCCCGCCAGCTCGATGTCGATCCGCTCGATCCCCTTCAGGAACGACAGATACTGCTCCGTGATCGACGCCACGGGAATGTCGGTGATGTCCACCTCGTCCTTGCGGATGAGGAAGAGCAGAAGGTCCAGGGGACCCTCGAAGGCGTCCAGATGTACGCGATAGTCGTCCATGACGCTCATTGTGCGGCTCCGCCGTGTCCCGTGAGTTTAGCGTGATTTCCGTTCCGCGTGCGTATCCCCCGTCTCCATCAGACACGCCGACGACAATCCGGCCTACTGGTTTCTCTTCCCATTGCCCATTCCCCATTGCCTCCGCGCCTCACAGCGCCATGGCGCCCCGCGACGCCCGCCGGTGGCCGGCGGGGCATTTCCTCAGACCAGCCTAAACTTCCGCATGGCGGAACGGACCATCGACCAGCACGTCCCCAACGCGCCCCCCGTTCCGGCCGACCACGCCGCCGACTTCAGCGCCGACCACGCCGCCGAGCGGGAATTTGCCCGCGACACCATCCGCGAGCAGGCCCGGGCCGTGCTCGGATTGGTCGAGCACGTCGGCCCGTCCTTCCACAGGGCCGTCGACCTCATCTGCAACGCCGCCAGCGCCGGCGGGAGCGTGCTCGTCACCGGCCTGGGCAAGTCCGGCCTCGTCGGCGCCAAGATCGCCGCCACCATGTCCAGCGTCGGCATCCCCGCCCACGTCGTGCACCCGACCGAGGCCGCCCACGGCGACCTGGGCCGCTTCCGCGCCGCCGACGTCGTCATCGCCATCTCTTACTCCGGCGAGACCGACGAACTCGTCAATCTCGCCGCCATCCTCCGCCAGGACGCCCTGCCCATCATCTCCATCACCGGCGGCGGCGGCGCGGGCGACGACGGCACGCCGCGCTCCAGCCTCGAACGCCTCGCCACCGTCTTCCTCCGCGTCGGCGTCACTACCGAGGCCACCCCCGAATTCCACGCCCCGACCTCGTCCACCACCGCCACGCTCGTGCTCGGCGATGCCCTCGCCCTCGCCGCGGCCCGCCGGCGCGAATTCACCCACGCCGACTTTGTCCGGCGCCACCCCGGCGGCGCCCTGGGCAACGCCCTCCGCCCCGTCACCGACGTGCTCCGCTTCGTCGTGGGAAGAAACCTGACCGCCGTGCGCGAGGACCTGAGCGTGCGCCGCGCCCTCGAAAAAGCCGCCGAGCACGGACGCCGACCCGGCGCGGTGCTCGTCGTCAATCCAATGGACGCCTCGCTCTCGGGCATCTTCACGGACGGCGACCTGCGCCGCCTCGTGCTGCGCGACGCCAAGGAACTCGACCGCCCGGTCTCCGATGTGATGACCCGCACGCCGCGCACGCTTTCCAGTTCGGCCCTGGTGCGCGACGCCGTCCTGATGGTCCGCGAGCACCGCCAGGACGAAATCCCGGTGGTCGACGACGCGGGCCGCCCGGTCGGAATCCTCGACGTGCAGGACCTGATCGCACTGCGATTGGTGCAGGACTGACGGGGTCGGGTGACACCGGGCGCGTGCCACCGATGTCGGTTCGCCGACCTCGGTGCTCTTCTCCGGGTGGCGTGGCCAAGCCCGGTCCTGCGGGGCTTGACCACAACGAATCCACCACAAGCACGAGGAGCCGCGCGGCGCATCGCTCCTCCGTCGCCGCGCTTCGGCTGGTGGCAAGCCCTCGCTCGACATACCATCGAATCCATGAACACATCGCCCGCGGAGCAAGCACGGATGAACAAGGCGCTTCGGGGTCATGGCGGCGCTCTCCGCGCCCGCGCCGGCTCGACGCGCACCGCCGGCCTCGCCGTCGCCGCCGTCTTTTCCGTCGCGTTCGCGGGCCTGATCGTCTTCTACGCCCTGCGCGGCCCGCGTGCCTCCAGCGCCGGGCCGAGCGGCCAGGAAGCCCCGGCCCCGCCCGACATCAAGGACATCTCCAAAAACGTCGGCGGCAGCAACGAGCAGGGGTTGATCGCCGGCGGCGACAAGCAGCGGGTCACGTTCACCGATCGCAACGACCCGACGCGCATCTCGGGCGAACTGGGCTGGGATCGACTCCAACCGCTTGAGGGCAAGCGCTACCGCATCGAACAGCCACGCTCGTTCAACTACATGAAGGACGGGCGGATCGTGTACGTCCGCGCCGACCAGGGCCAGTTCGTGATCCCGCGCCAGGACCAGGAGCCGCAGTCGGGAACGCTCTCGGGGAACGTTGAGATCAAGCTCTTCCCCGCGCTGCCGCCGGGCATGAAAATCGACCCCGACCTGGGCGTGCCGCTGCTCACCGCGCGGATGGCATCGGTCGAGTTCGACACCACGACCGGCGAGATGCGCACCGCCAGCCGCGTGGTGGGCGAGGGCGAGTTCGGCGAGTTCGCGTTCACCGGCCTGCATGTGGTGACGAATCAGTCCGAGCGCCGCGTCGAGCTGCTGGAGATCGACCGCGGCGAGAAGATCGTGCTCAGGCCCGCGCGCCTGCGCTCGGGCGCTGGGGAAGGGGCGTCCGCCAAGGTTGCGGAGAAGCCCAAGCCCGAGGCCGGCCAGACCGCCGCCACGGCTCCCGCGGCAGGGCCGGCGACTCCGGGCGAGCCCCCAACCACGCCGCCCGCGCTCCTCGACGAAGTTTTCTACGCGGCGGCGTTCAGCGACGACGTCATGGTGGTCCAGGGCGACAAGGAGATTTCGTCGGATCGCCTGCGCACCTGGGCTCGGCTGGTTGACGGCAAGCTCGCGCCGGGGGCAACAGGCGATCTCGAGAAGCTCGCGGACAAGCCGTCGGTACCGGCGATGGACAAATCCGGCGAGAAGCCAGAGGCGCCCGCCGCCCATGGCGACATCGCCGCCACCGGCACGCCGCCCGAAATTGCAGCCGCGACCGAACCGGCGATCGATCCCGCGATCGATGGTGAGATCGACGCCGGCGCGCCGCGGCCAGCCGAGGGGCTTGCTTCGATGCGATCGGACGAGGATGTCACGATCACGTGGACCGGGCCGCTGGTGCTGAAGACCGAAAAAGATCGTCCGGGAGAGCTGGCGGCGGACGAGGTGTCGATGCGGTTCGAGTCCGATCTCCCCGGCGGCACGCGTTTCAGCGCGTCCGGGCCGAAGGCCGGCGGGAGCGCTACCGACGTCGAGTATTTCGCCACCACACGCCGCGTCGCGCTGATCGGCGACGACACCACGCCCGCGGTGGTGCGATCGAAGGGCGCGGGGCGCCTCGAGGCCAGGGGCGTTTCGATCGGCATCGCCACCGGCGTGGTCGACATCGCATCCGGGGGTGTGCTGGTGCAGGAGCAGGCGAGCGTGGGGGACGAGCCCGCGCCCGCCGGGGCCGCGCGGCGCGTGGCCTGGAGCGAGAGCGCGCAGTTCCTCTTCGACACGAAGGACGGGCAGATGACCGGGGCGCTGCGCGAGGCGTTCCTGCACGGCAAGGTCGACGCCCGCGACGGGCGTGGCGCGCTCAACACCGGCGATCTCCACGCGACTTTCATCCCGAGCCCGCGGACCGACGGGCAGGCGGTGCTGCGCCGGATCGAAGCGCGGGACGGCGTGCAGGCCGACGACGGGCGCGGCGGGACCCTGGCCGCGGGGGAGCTCGATCTTTCGTTCGTGCCCGTCCGCAAGGGCGAGGCGGGGATCGGCGAGAGCGAGCCGCGTGAGTTCGAGGCGCGGGGCGGCGTGCGCGTGGAGCGTGACGGCGTGACGCTCGACGCCGACAAACTCCGCGCGGGGCTGGCCTCCGGGGGCGAGGGTGGCGCGAAGAAGAACGAGATCGGGGTCACGGACGTGAAGGCCGACGGGATGGTGCGGTTCACGCGGAGCGACGGCGTGACGGCCAACGCGGACCAGCTCCGGGCCGACGCGGTGCGCGAGATCGTGGAGCTGATGGGCGAGCGCGTGTCGCTCTCCAAGGGCGCGAGCACGGTGTCGGGGACCGCGATGGTGCTGCGCGGTCAGGAGCGATCGCTGGAGGTGTTCGGCGCGGGCGTGTTCGAGCACACGCCCA
>JAEUJA010000235.1 GCA_016793195.1 Phycisphaerae bacterium | reverse complement strand
GGCGCGGCGCCGGAGATGATGGCGTTGTTCTGGTCGAGGGGCTGACCGGCCTCGTTGAAGCGGCCGTGCCAGGATTGCACGGTGGCCAGGCCGAACGCGGGGGACATGAGCGCCTGGAGGCGTGCCTGGAGTTGGATGTCGAGGGTGAGCTTGAGATCGCGGCCGGGCTCTGGGGGAAGCGTTTGGGGCGTGTCGCCGGTGTCGAGTCGGCGGGTCTGCACGCCGCGCAGGCCGCGGAGGGAGTTTTCGTTGGACGCTTCGAGGCCAACATGGCCGATGCGATCGCCGGGGCGGTATTCGCCGCGATCGACGGGGGCCAGGGCGCGGCGTGCGAGCGGATCGTCGATGAGGGCGCGCGAGGCCAGGGCGGCGTCGGCGGCGATGGCGGCCTTGCGGTTCTTGACGTCGTCGGCCTGGATGTCGTTGCGCATCCAGCCCAGGACGTGGGTCGCGATGCCGTCGATCGTGATGGTGGCGGCGGTGCTCGACGCGATGGGCGAGGGGAGGGTGGAGCGGTCGATGGAGACGGTGGTGGATTCGAGCGGGTACTCGCGGTCGCCGGCGTCGAGCACGGCGAGGCCGGGAATTCGGTCGACCTGGATCGTCGGTGCTTCGTCCATGCCGAGGGCGGCGGGGAGTGAGAGTTCCACTTGCGCGCCCAGGGCGAGCTGGACCTCAAAGGCCTTGCGATCGCTCACGCGGTGGGCGAGGACATGGGCGATGGTCTGGTCGGCGATGGGCGTGGTGGCGCGGCGTTCGATGCGGCGCTCGAGGTCGGGCGTGATGATCTCGTCGCGGGCCGCGGCTTCCTGTTTGAGCTGCTCGCGGCGCTGCTCGACGATGGAGCGGTACATTGCCACGACGCGCGAGACGATGGCGGCGCGGCGTTCGGCGAGCTCGCCGGGCGAGGCTTCGAGGAGCGAGGCGAGGTCGTCCCAGGCGCGGGCGGCGTGGGCCTCGAGGGCTTGCTGGGTCGCGGCGATGAGCGCGACGCGGTCGTCGTCGCTGCACTCGCGCCAGATCGCGCGGTAGGCCTTGGCGGCCAGGGGCTTGGCGCGAGAGGCGGCCCAGGAATCGTCGATCATCGGATAGGCGACGGCGACGTCGTAGCTGGCGCGGTCCTGCGCGAGCACGCGCCCCTTGCGGTCGAGGACCCGCCCGCGGGTCGTGGGGATCCAGTTTCGCGCGACGAGCTGGGCGTCGGCGGCCTGGCGGAGTTCGGCGCCCTTGGTGATCGTCAGTTGCCAGAGTCGGGCCGCGAGAACGAGCAGCGCGAGCGCGACGACGCCCATGACCAGGAGCAGACGCCTGTGGAACATGGAAGGGATGTAGCGGGCGAGGTTCATGGGGGGCGGTGAGATGGGCGCGGAGCGACAGCGTTGCCACGGCGCGGGGCTCAATCAAGATCGGCGAGTCGGGACGATTCGCCGCAGTTTGTGGCCCGGCAAGGCAGCGAGGGGCAATGGAGGCGGTGCGCCGTGGCTCCGGGTCGCCGGAAGGCTCGACAGTCGGCAGGAGGCGTTCGTACCATGGGCCGCGGGACGGGCCGGGTCGATCCTGTGGCGTGCGCGGTCCGACGCTCGGAATCGAATGGCCCATGCCGAGAAGATCGTTCTCGGAGGGCGGGCCACCAGGTACCAAGGGCTCGATGTGGCAAAGTCAACGTGGAAAGCGCACTTCACGCCGCAGATCGTGACGTCGCTGCGCGAGGGCTATGGGTTCCGCCCGTTTCTTGCGGACGTCGGCGCCGGCGCGACGGTGGCGGTGATCGCGCTGCCCCTGGCGATGGCGCTGGGGATCGCGAGTATTCCGCAGAGCGTGGCGGAGCAACTGGCGGCGGTGCATCCATGGCTCACGCCGCCGGCGATGGGATTGTTCACGGCGGTCATCGCGGGGGCGATCATCTCCGGGCTGGGGGGATCGCGGTTTCAGATCGGCGGGCCGACGGCGGCGTTCATGCCGCTGGTGTTCGGCATCTGCGCGACCCACGGGTATGAAGGGCTGGTGCTGGCGACGTGCATGGCGGGGGTGATCCTGATCCTGCTGGGCGTGTTTCGGTTCGGCGGCGTCATCAAGTTTGTGCCGTATCCGGTGACGGCGGGGTTCACGGCGGGGATCGGGTCGGTGATCCTGGCGTCACAGATCAAGGACTTTTTCGGGCTGACGATCCTCACGCCGGAGGGAACGCCCGCGACGATCCCGGCAAGCTTCGTCGACAAATTGGTGCTCTTCTGGGAGTTCCACGCGACGGTGAGCTGGCATTCGCTGGGGATCGGGCTGGGGTCGCTCGTGATCCTGTCGCTCCTGCGTCGGGTCGCGCCGCGCGTGCCGGGCGCGATCGTCGCGGTCGGGCTGAGCGCGCTGCTCGTGAAGCTCATGGGATGGTCGACCACGACGGTGCTGTTCGACGGCGTGCACGCCCGCCCGCTGGTGGAGACCGTCGGCACACGCTTCGGCGGGATTCCAAGCAGCCTGCCGGCGCCGCACGTTCCCTCGATTTCGCTGTCGATGATGCGCGAGTTGATCCCCTCGGCGTCGGCGATCGCGTTCCTGGGCGCGATCGAGAGCCTGCTCTCGGCGGTCGTCGCCGACGGCATGACGGGCTACCGCCACCGCTCCGACCAGGAGCTGATCGCGCAGGGCGTGGCGAACCTGGCGAGCGTGACGTTCTTCGGGTTGCCCGCGACGGGCGCGATCGCGCGCACGGCGGCGAACATCCGGAGCGGCGGGCGCACGCCGGTCGCGGGCGTCCTGCACGCGGTGTTCGTGCTGCTGTTCATGCTGGCGATGGCGCCGCTCGCCCGGGCGGTGCCGCTCTCGTCGCTGGCGGCGATCCTGGTGATGGTGGCGTGGAAGGTGAGCGAGCTGGAGCATTTCCGCTCGCTGCTGCGCGCGCCCAAGCCGGACGTGCTGGTGCTGCTGACGACGTTCGGGCTCACGGTTTTGTTTGACCTGACGATCGCGGTGGGCACGGGGATCTTGCTCTCGTCGATCCTGTTCATGCGGCGCATGGCGCAGGTGACGACGGTGACGGGGCTCAGCGAGGAGATCGAGGAGGGGCAGGAGACCGAGGCCCTGGACCCCAAGGACCCGGGCGCGGTGCGGGATCGGCGTGTGCCGCGGGGCGTGGAGGTGTACGAGATCAACGGGCCGTTCTTCTTTGGGGTCGCCAACAACCTGCGTGACGCGCTGGACCAGATCGAGAAGCCGCCGACGGCGATCATCCTGCGGATGCGGTATGTGCCGCACATCGACGCGACGGGGCTGAACGCGCTGCGCGAGTTCCATCGGCGCTGCGTGAAGCACGGGACGGTGATGCTGCTGGGCGGCGTGCACGCGCACCCGCTGTTCGAGATGGTGAAGGCGGGGATGGACGTGGAGATCGGGCTGGAGAACATCCACGAGAACCTGGACGACGCGCTGGCGCGGGCGCGCCAGATCGTGGACGCCGCGAAGCCGCCCGCGGGAAATGCCAGCCCCGGGATCACGGCGGACTAGCCGGCGCGGGCGGGCGGGTGCTCGAGCAGCATGATCGCGCGGGCGATCGCCAGCTCAAGGTCGGGGCACACGTTGTTGGGGTCGAGCACGTCCGCGGCGCCGCCGGCGCGGAGGGCGTTGTACTGCGGCCCGGTCATGCCGGCCAGGAGCAGCGTGCGCCCGCGGGCCCGGGCCTGCATGACGAGGGCGCGGAGTTCCCAGGCCGCGTCGGCGTCGAATTCGGTGAGGTCGCCCAGGTCGAGCACCAGCACGCGGGTCGCGGCGGGCAAGCGCTCGCACCAGCGGAGCAGGTTGGGGAGGCGGTGGACCCGCCCGCCGCGATCCTTGTCCTTGCGGAGGTGGTAGACGGCGATCCCGGCGGGGAGGTCGAGCGTGCCCGAGGCATAGTCGCCCGAGGCCTCGATCTCGCAGATGGGCACGTGGATGTCCTGCCAGATGATCCAGAGAAGAAACAGGACGGGCGGGACCATGGCCCACCTTGGGAAATGGTCGATGGCGAGGGTGCCCAGGGCCGCGCCGAGGATGAACGAACCGACGATCGACGCGAGAAGCGCCAGACGCCGCGCGGTGGGATGGTTGCGCGCGGAGTGGAGCAGCGCGACAGGCGGCAGGGGCGGGCTGGAGCGGCGGCGGTCGCTGAGCCAGTAGAAAAACTGCACGGTCTCGGAGCCCAGGTCGGTGAGGACGCCGGTCAGGTGGGTGGTGCGGACCACGCCGCTGGAGATGCGGGTGATGGTGGCGTTCTGAAGGCCCATGGCCATGGAGGCGAGGCCGGTGAGCCACCAGACGCCGAGGGTGGAAGGCGGCTGGCCTTGGTCGCGCATTTCCAGGCCGACGGCGAAGGCGGCCAGAAGGATCGCCTGCACCATCGAGGGCAGGACGTAGATGGATTCCGAGCCGCGGCGCCAACCGGACTCGGTGAGGATCGCGGAGATGCAGGCGCCCGCGAAGAAGGAGGCCAGGACAAAGAGCATGAAGACCGCGGCGGGCCAGCTCCCTTCGACGACGTGACGCCCGAGGTTGCTGGCGTTGCCGGTGACGTGGCTGGTGACCGTGCCGCAGGCGATGAGCGCGACGATGTTGGTGTATCCCGCGACCCAGGCCAGGGTGATGGCCAGGCGAGCCTGCTGGGTGAAGGAATGGGCTTGGGCGATGAGCACGGCGCGAGTGACTTCCCGGGGCGGGCGCGGCCCCGAGGGATATCGGCCTTGGGGGAGGGCCAAGGCTAGGGAGGCGCGGGAACGGTTTTCCCGGGAGCGCGATGGTGCGGGTTATCCGCTCTGGGCGCGGCCGTTGGCGCGGGTGCTCGCTCGGGAATCGCCGGGGCGCTTGGCCGGCTTGCCGGACATGCCGGGTTTTTCAGAAGTTGGCGCGTAGGTTACGACGACCTGCTCGACGTAGCCGTCGTGCGGCGAGGGAGGATGCACGACGTCGAGATCGGGCGACTTGGAGTGGTCAGGTTGGGCGTGTTCGGATTTGGCGTGGACGGGTTGGGCGTGGTCGTAGGTGGCGATGATCTGGCGTTCGACGGCGGCGACGACGCCGACGCGCTCGTGCTCGGGGACCAGCAGGAGCGCCGCCAGCCAGCGCCGGGCCAGGTCGGGCGTCGCGGGGCGGAGCAGCTCAACCAGCATCCTGACGTGGTCGCTGGGTGACAGCGACGCCGATGCGTCGGGCGCGGTCGTGCGCGGGATCAACGGCGGGCGCGGCTGGCTCATGGCTCCCCACTCCATTTACGCCCGGCGGGATCGGCAGGGCCTTGGCCCGCACGCGCGTTTCGAGCGTCTGGACGAATCGATCGAGTCGGTCCACGCGGTCGATCAGTTTCTCGAGCGTGCTGGCCATCGCCGCCAGGAGCTCGGACGGATCGGCGTGGCGGAGCATGTGGCCCTTGACCTCGGTGGCGCGCATCGGGCCGCGGCCAAGGAGAAGCCACTCGCTGCTCACGCCGAACGCGACGCAGAACTCGGCGAGGAATTCGGCGCTTGGGGCCTGACCGGACATGTAACGACGCACCGTCTCGGGATTGGTGTTGGTCAGCTCGCCGATGTGACGGAACGAGCGATCAGCGGCGGCGGCCTGGAGGCGTTCATGGAGTTCCGATCCTTCCACCCGGTTGTTATACCACAATCGGGGGGGATGGTGGAAGATTCTCGCGGGTTTGGGGGAGCGGCGCGGGGGATTACGGGCCGCGGTCTTGGGCGGGGGGCGTGGCGCCAAGGTCGGTGGCGATGTGGCCCAGGTTGTGCTTGAACATCCCGAGATAGGTTCCCTCGGAAGTGCCCTCGGGCCCGATGGCGCTGCCGTAGAGCGGGCCGCTGATGGTGACGTGGTGCCCGCGCGATTCGACGAGGGCGGCGAGGTCCTCGATGGACTTGGGCGAGACGCTGGTATCGACAAAGATCGCGGGGAGTCGGCGTGCGATGATGAGATGGGCGGCGCGGTCGAGGACTTCGGTCGTGGCGTGTTCATCGCCGCCGACGCCCTGGAGCCCGATCGCCTCAAAGTCGTAGGCCCGGGCGAAATACGCGAAGCAGGCGTGGGACGAGACGATGACGCGTGAGCCCTTGGGGACCCACGAGGTCCGGGACCTGGTCTGCGCGTGGAGCTCGTTCAGGGCGGCGATGTATTCCGCGGCGTTCTTCTCGTACACCGATCGCCCCGATGGATCGGCGGCGATGAGCGCGTCGCGCACCTGCTCGACAGCGCCGGCCCACAGCGAGGGGTCGAACCAGATGTGCGGGTCGAAACCGCCGGGCTCGGAGCCCGGAAGTAGGCGCGCGCGGTCGAGCGCCTCGCCGATCGAGACGACGCCGGACTTGCCTTCGCGGGCGCGGGTCAGGACCGGAAGGGCGCGCCGCTCGAGGCCCAGGCCCACTGCGAGCACCAGGTCGGCGTCCCGGACCTGGTCGAGTTGATCGGGCGAGGGCTCGAACCGGTGAGGATCGACGGCGGCCCCCACGATCGCGACGACCTGGGCGCGCGGATAGCCGATCTTGAAGGCGGCATCGGCCAGCACGCCGACGCTGGCCACCACCTTGACGGCGGGGCGTGGGTCCGATGGCCCGCAGGCCGCGAGCGTGAACGCGGCAAAACAGCCCGAGGCCACGAGCATGGCGAGCGTCAATAAGCGGCGCCGGGAGAATCGCGTCGGGCGTGCGTGCGGCATGTCGTTCAAGATACCCGGTGCGGACCCGGGTCCACAAGGTGGGTGTGAAAGGATCGCGGCGCGAGGATCGGCTACGCTGGGGGCGATGGAGCGACGAACGCCGCAGAGGACCGCGATCGAGGAGGCGCTTCGTGGGGCTGGGCGTCCGCTCTCGCCCCAGGAATTGCTGGGGTTGGCGCGGTCGAGGGTGAAATCGATCAACCTGGCGACGATCTACCGCACGCTGAAACTGCTGACCGACGCCGGGAGCGCGGTGAGCGTGCACATCCCTGGCGAACCGCCGCGGTATGAGGCGGCCCACATCGGGCACCATCATCATTTTCGGTGCGACGTCTGCGAGCGGGTGTACGACATCGCGGGGTGCGCGGGGAACCTGGCGACGCTTGTGCCGCCGGGGTTCAAGGTGCGCGAGCACGAGATCACGCTGTTCGGAACGTGCGGGGAGTGCGCGGGGGCGAAGTCGAAGGCGTAGGCAATGGGCAATGGGCGATGGGTAATCGAATGCCACGCGGCGGCGATCGCGCCGGCGCCCGGGCCCACGCAACCTAGACCGAAACGACACCGACGCCGGCGGGGACGATGATCTCGGCCTCGGTCTGCTTCCTGACGTCGTCGGCGCTCACGCCCGGCGCGAGTTCCTTCAGCACGAACCGGCGCGCCTTCTTGTCCATCTCCAGCACGCAGAGCTCGGTGATGACCAGGTCGACGCAGCGCTTGCTCGTGAGCGGCAGGGTGCACTGCTTCACGAGCTTCGGCGTGCCCTTGGCGGTGTGCTCCATCGTGACGACGACGCGCTTCACGCCCGCGACCAGGTCCATCGCGCCGCCCATGCCCTTGACCATCTTGCCGGGGACCATCCAGTTGGCCAGGTCGCCCTCTTGCGAAATCTGCATCGCGCCCAGGATGCAGAGGTCGACGTGCCCGCCGCGGATCATGGCGAAGCTCTCGGCCGAGGAAAAGAACGCGGCGCCGGAGCGGAAAGTGATGGTCTGTTTTCCGGCGTTGATGAGGTCGGGGTCGATCTCGCTCTCGCGCGGGAACGGGCCCATGCCCAAGAGGCCGTTCTCGGATTGAAGCCATACGTCCATGCAGGCGGGGACGTAATTGGCGACGAGGGTGGGCATGCCGATGCCGAGGTTGACGATGTAGCCGTCGCGCAGCTCCCTGGCGGCTCGCTGGGTGATCTGTTCGCGGGTGAGGGGCATGGAGAATCTCCGGGAAGTGCGGGAACGATAGCCCTAGCGTGGGCGGAACAGGACGCGGAGGATGCCGACGGCCATGAGCGCGACGCCGCCCCACATCAGCCAGCCGGACGTGCTCCCGGCGAACAGATAGTCATCGCGGAACATGGGCCACAGCTGCGCGCGCTCGCTCGGGATGTCGGAATCGAGGTCGGCGGCCTTCTCGGCAAAGCCGATGTAGAACCGCACGACCGACGCCCCGACCGCCCCCACCGCCAGCAGCAACCCCAGCCTGAAGAACGGGATGCCTCGTTTGCGTGCCATCGGCGGCTCCTGATGTTGGCGGACGGTGAACGCTTCGATCACACACCCTGAAAACGCCCGCTCGGCCCCTTCCGCGATCTCGGCCGCGATCTCGATCACGCTCACTGACCGAGCGTCGACTCGCACGGGGCTCAAACCACACGCGGCGCCGACGGAACCGGAACCCCGTTGGAAACACGACCGGCACGATCGGCGCCGCACATGCATCGCACGGGTGGTCCGACACGCGGGGCGTGCCGCGCGATATCCTGCCCGCCAGGGAGGAATCATGGCCACGCCCGCCGAACCACTGTACATCGGAACCAACCACCACGTCGCCGCGATCGATACGGCCAACGGCTCGGAGTTGTGGCGGACCAAGCTGCCGGATTCGATGGGGATCGTGACGATCCTGGTGCGTGGCGAGGTGCTTTTCGCCGGCTCGGGCGGGCACCTCTACGCCCTGGATCGCTTCACGGGGCGGATTCTGTGGCACAACGGGCTCAAGGGCCTCGGGCACTTTCCGGTCACGATGGGGATGCTGGGCGAGCCGCCGACCGACATCGCGGGCCTGGGCGTGGACGCAGCGACCGACCCGGATTCGACCTACGGGGCCGGCTGATCGTGGCCCGCCGGAATGTTCGCCGGCGCGATGCCGCGCGGGCAGGCACACACGCGCACGCGGGCACAAAAAAGCCCCGGGGGCTCGCCCGGGGCTCATCGCAGCACGTTGCGGCGCGTTGCGGCGCGCATGTTCGCAGATCGTCACGCCGCTCGGCGGCGGTCTCAGTCACGGCGACGCCGACCCAGGCCGACGAGCGAGGCGATCCCGACCAGGGCGGCAGCGCCCGGCGCGGGGACCTCGGTCACAACTCGCATGTAGTCGCCCGGCGCTTCGATCGCAAAGTGGAACTCGATCCACAGGCGATCGGCGGAGATGCGGAACCAATCCGAGCTGAACTCCAGCCCACGGTGCTCGACGTTGTCGGAGTACAGCGTGGGAGCGCCGAGATAATCGGTGCGATCCAGGCGCCCGGCCAGCGTTTGGCCGTTGTCGCCGCGCGCGATCACCCCGAGAATCTTGTGGCTGAATCGCACCGCGCCGGTGGCGGCCGCGGCGGTGTTGCCGGGCGAATCGAAGTGGATGAAGTGGCTGGAGATGGCCGTGCCCGCGCCGACCTCAAAGGTCCCGAGGTCGGACTCTTCGTTGTACAAGCCGGGGCTGACCGCGTCGACAATCACGCCGGCGGTCAGGGTGAAGTTCTGCTTCTCGTCCCAGGCGCGGACCCAGTCGGAGCTGGTCAGCACGTCGATGCGCGCGTCGGGGGGTGTGGCGATCAATTGGACATCGCCGGCGACGCCGGTGATGGCGGCCCCGGCAACGGACGCGAGCAGCGCCGAAGCGCCGACGCCAAGAACGATCAAACGGTGCATGGTGTCTCTCCTGGGATGAATCGGGCAAGAGAGGCAACCACGCCGCGAACACCGCGGCATCACGCGCGCGGCGATCACGCCACGCACGCACGTTCTACAAAGACACGGGTTCCCTCTCCCTTCGCGTGGGCGGCGGAAGCCCGGCGCGATGGACTTCTCAAGTCTGACCGGTTCAACGCCTTGGGTCAAGCCATATTGCAGCGGCGACGGCGTGCAACGCCGAGGATTCCCGGGCAACCAACAACGCGGAAGGTCGCTTATCGGGCGGTCGGACGCCAGCGCTGGGCGATGGGCACGCGCCGTCCGGGACCGAAGGCGACGCTCGTGATCTTCAGGCCCGTGGCGGCCTGAGTCCGCTTGTATTCGGCGAGGTCGATCATCCGCGTGACGCGATCGACGAGGGCGGGGTCGAAGCGGGTTTCACTCGCGATGCGGGCGGGGTGCTGACGCCGCTCGACATAGCGATCGATGATCTCGTCGAGCACGTCGTAGGGCGGGAGCGAGTCCTGGTCGGTCTGGTTGGGGCGCAGCTCGGCCGAGGGGGGCTTGGTGATCGATCGCTCGGGGATGGGCGGCACGGCGAAGCCGAGCGACTCGAAGTTGTCGTTGATGAAACGCGAGAGGCGATAGACGAGCTGCTTGGAGACGTCGGAGAGGACCGCCAGGCCGCCGTTCATATCGCCGTAGAGCGTGCAATAGCCGACGGCGAGTTCGGACTTGTTTCCGGTGGTGAGGACCAGCGAGCCGGCGCGGTTGGAGAGGGCCATGAGCACCACGCCACGCAGGCGCGATTGCAGGTTCTCTTCGGCCAGGTCGGGGAGCGAGGCGCCCAGAGCGGGCTGGTTCAGGTCGTGGAAGGCGTGGTCGAGGGGCGGGCGCATCGCCTCGAACGCGGAGTTGATCTGCACGATCTCGAAGCGAACGCCCAGTCGCGCGGCGAGCTCTCGCGCGTCCTCGACGGAGTGATCGGACGAGAACGGGCCGGGGAGCCCGACGCCGAGCACGTTGGCGGGCCCGAGGGCGGCGGCGACGATGCAGGCGGTGAGGGCCGAGTCGATGCCGCCCGAGAGGCCAAGAAGCACGGACTTGAAGCCCGTCTTCTTGCAGTAGTCGGCCACGCCGCGCCGCAGCGCGTGGAAGGCGAGTTCTTCCGGCGCCGCAAGCGCGGGATCGGCGACGGGTGCCGGGATGTGCCGGGCAACAGGCGGTGGGACGGGCGGCGCGGCGCGAGCCGAAAGCGACGATGCTGGTGCCTCGCCCGCGTCAAGATCGATCACGAGCACTTCGCTCTCGAAGCCTCGCGCGGCCGCGATGAGCGAGCCGCCGGGATCGATGACGCACGAGTGCCCGTCGAACACGAGGTCGTCGTTGCCGCCGACCTGGTTGACGCTGGCGACAAAGACACGATGGTTGGTCGCGTGGCGGCGGAGGATGTCGCGGTGGCGCGCGGACTT
>JAEUJA010000087.1 GCA_016793195.1 Phycisphaerae bacterium | reverse complement strand
GCGTTCGCCACGCACAACTTCGGCCAGGGCAAGCGCGTCTTTGCCGGCGGCGCGTTCACGCGCATGGCCAACATCTCCGCCGCCAAGGGCGTGGCCCAGTACAACCCCGCCACCAACACCTGGAGCGCCATGGGCGGCGGGGTCTTCACGACCAACACCAACTACTTCGTCGCGGCCCTCACCACCTACAACTCGCCCGCGGGCGTGCGCCTCCTCGTCGGCGGTTGGTTCGCCACCGCCTCCAATGTCCCCAACACCGCCAACCTCGCGGCGTGGGACGGCACGGCGTGGTCCAGCTTCACCACGCCCCCCGACGGCGCCGTCTGGTCCTTCGCCACCTGGAACAACGACCTCTATGTCGGCGGCGGATTCACCACCATCGGCGGCGTCGCGGCGACGTGCATCGCCAAATACAACGGCACGACCTTTACGCCGCTCAACACCGGCATTACCGGCGACTTCGCGCCCAACGTCTTTGCGATGACGGTCTACGACGACGGCAACGGCCCCGCGCTCTACGCCGCGGGGCGATTCAACAACGTCGATGGGCAGAACATCCAGCTCCTGGCCAAGTGGAACGGCTCGGTCTGGAGCAAGGTCGGCACCGGCATCACCCGAAACTCTTCCGTCGCTGATCTCTCGGCCATCACCGTCTTCGACGACGGCAGCGGCCCGGCGCTCTACGTCGGCGGCTATGACTTCAGGCCCACCGGCAAGCCAACAACCTCC
This sequence comes from Phycisphaerae bacterium, assembly GCA_016793195.1. Classification (GTDB taxonomy): domain Bacteria; phylum Planctomycetota; class Phycisphaerae; order Phycisphaerales; family UBA1924; genus JABWBC01. Next base: position 17,946 of record JAEUJA010000087.1, on the reverse strand, counting down.
GTCGCCAGGTGGGACGGTGTGTCCTGGACCAACGTCGGCGCGAATCTCGGCGGCCGCACCACGTGCTTCGCGGTCTTCAACGACGGCACGGGGAGCACGCTCTACGCCGGCGGCACGGCCCAGCCCGGCATCAGCTACGTCTACCGCCTCGAAAACGGCCAGTGGGCCACGCTCGGCGGCGGCGTTTCCGGCGTGATTTCGAGCAACTTCCCGTCCGTCTTCGCCATGAAGGCCGACAACGACGACCTCTACGTCGGGGGCGAGTTCGCGGCCGCGGGCGCCGTTGCCGCCAAGGGCGTGGTGCGCTGGCACGCCTGCGATTGCCCCGCCGATTTCAACCACGATGGCTTCGTCAACGGGGCCGACTATGACGATTTCGCCGACCTCTTCGACGGCGCTGATCCCGGCGCCGATCTCAATGGCGACGGCTTCGTCAACGGGAACGATTACGACCTCTTCGCCGATCATTTCGATCAGGGGTGCTGAGGTTGGCGTCGGGAGCCCCGCGTTGTTGATGGGTTGCCTGTTCGGGTCGGGTCGGATGCCGCATGACATCCGTGTCTCGTTCGTTCATCGAGTGCTCATGTCCGATCCGCCAGACAGGGCCTCGCTCACGGGCCGCTCCCGGCGCGCGCCGAGGTCCAGTCCGATCAACAGCGGCCCATACGACGCCGCGTAGACCAGGAACCCGGCGCTCCAGGCGGCCCCCGCCGCCAGCACGCCCGGCACCGCGATCGACGGGACCAGCGCCGCCGCGACCCGGATCACCGCCGCCAGCAGCACGAGCACATACGCGACGGCCTCCCATCGCCCCGCGCGCACGGGCCGCCCCGTGTGTCCCAGCGCCGTGCGCGTGATCATGCCGATGATCAGCCCGCCCGTCGAGCCCACGGCGAGCGCGTGGATCGCCGCCGTCCGCGGCACGACGCCCAGCCACGCCAGCCCCAGGAGCAGCAGCCCGGCGGGAATGAAGGCATACGACGCGTGCAGGACCCACAGGATCGGGCGCGAGCGCGTGGCCAGCGGGTTCCATCCAAGGCACTGCGCCCCGACCAGGGCCGCGCTCAGGAGCGCGATGGCGCCGGTTACGTTCGCCGGGGCGCGGAGCGCGTCGCAGGAGAAGGTTGCCGCGGTGCCGAGGACAGCCGCCCGGTTGAGCCACGCCGAGCGGCGCAGGCGCACGCCGGGGATGGCGCTGGCGGTGAACCCGGGCACGATGCGCCCGCCCACGATCATCTCGATCAGCACCACCATCATGAGCCCGAACTCGACCGCCGCCAGGGGCGACACCTCGATCAAGCCCAGCGCGCCCGCGTGGAACGCGCCGTTGGCCGTCGCCAACGCCGCCAGCACCAAGACGAGCGGCAGGTTTCCGAAGCTCCGCGCCCGCACGAACTTGAACGCCAGCACGCCCGCGATGATCGGCAAGAGCAGTGTGTCGACCACCGCGACCGCGCGCCCGTAGGTGAACAGCATCCCCACGCGTGCGCCCAGCCACAGCACCACCAGCACCGCCAGGGGCAGGTTCGCCGGGAGCGAGAGCCCTGTCCAGTTGCGGGCCGCGGTGAACAGGAATCCGACGATGATCGCCGCGGCGAACCCGAACACCATCTCGTGCGCGTGCCAGAACATCGGCGCCAGCGCCGGATTCAGCCCGAGCGATTCCGCCCCGCCGCGCCACATCACCAGCCAGAGCGGTACCGCCAAGGCGGCAAAGATTGATCCGCCCAGATAGAACGGGCGGAAGGCGTCACGAAGAAAGACCGCCCCGGCCCGGCGCTTGTTCCCGATCGAAATCGTGGGCCTGCCCGCGAAATAGGTCCCCGCGCGGGGCTTTGGTGCGTCCGTCGGGCGCGTGGCGGGATTTCGCTGGCCGATGGTCGGTTCGCTCACGTCGCCCTCCATCTCCAGAGCCGCGGCGGGGCGCGGTGTCGAATAGTAGATATGAAGAGTTGGCAATCCAGTATATGGCCGACATTCTCCTTGGCCGACGGCACCCGATCTATTCGCGTTCACACACGATCTTGCGTGCCGCCGCCAGCGCCAGGGCGACGGGGTCGCGTCCGCGTGCCCGGACGCTCATGGTCTGGGCCGCCGCGTCCACCGAGCGGATTTCGAAGGGCGCCCCGGGGCGGAGCCCGCTGGCGTCCACGAATTTCAGGAAGTCCGCGTCCTGGTCGGCGATCCGCACCACGCGTCCGCGCTGGCCGGTCTCGAAATCCGTGAGCGGCCTGCCTCCGGGCTCGCGGATCCGCCCCTCCGCGCTGGGAATGGGGTCGCCGTGGGGGTCGCTCGAGGGATGGCCCAGGTGCCGGTCGAGGGCTTCGAGCACCACGGGCGAGATGGCGTGCTCCAAGCGTTCCGCTTCGTCGTGAACCACCGCCCAGTCGAGCTTCAGGGTTTGGACGAGAAACGTTTCGATGAGGCGGTGCCGGCGCAGGATGTCGACCGCCGCCGCCTCGCCCTTGGTTGTCAGACGCACGCCGCCGAAGCGTTCGTATCGGGCGAGTTTCGCCGCGGCGAGGCGTTTGACCATGGTTGTCGCGGTGCCGGTCGTGACGCCGACCATCGTGGCCAGGGCTTTCATCCCCGCCTCGCCGGTGGGCGACTCGCGGGCGAGCGTGTACATCGCCTTCAGGTAGTTTTCGACCGCTTCCGTCGCCACGCGGGTCCTCCGGGCCCGAAGTCTACGCGGGCGCGTTCCGGGGCGGGGGGCCTCGGGGTCCCAAAGTTCGCCGGCGCCGCGCCCGGGCGACGGAGGCGTCAACTTTTCAGAGTTTGACTCATCAAACTTTTGCGACTAGACTGATCCAGCCGGTCCAGAGTACCACCATGCCGACCCCGAGCCACGCCGCGTCCCCGCTCTCCTCGCCCCTGGCGCCCGCCGGGCAAACCCTCCCCGCCCGGCACGCACCGCCCGATGGACCATTCGATCATCGCCTCGATCCCGGCGGTCCCGATCACATGCGCTCCCTGCCCGAGGCCCACCGCACGATCGATGTCCAGCACGACACCGTCGGCGGCCGCCCGTGGTGGCGACGCATGCTCGGCTTTGCCGGCCCGGGCTTCATGGTCAGCGTCGGGTACATGGACCCCGGCAACTGGGGCACGGACCTTGCGGGCGGCAGCCAGTTCGGCTACGCCCTCCTCTGGGTCATCCTGGCCTCCAACCTCATGGCGATCTTCCTCCAGACGCTGTGCGCCCGCATGGGCGTCGTCACCGGGCGCGACCTGGCCCAGTCCTGCCGCGATTACTACAAGAAGCCCACCGCCATCGCGTTGTGGGTGCTGTGCGAGGTCGCCATCATCGCCTGCGACCTTGCGGAGGTGGTGGGGGCCGCGGTCGCGCTCAACCTGCTCTTCGACATCCCGCTGGTGTGGGGCGTGCTCATCACCGGCTTTGACGTGCTCCTGCTCCTCATGCTGATCAACTTCGGCTTCCGCAAGCTCGAGGCGATCGTGATCGCGATGGTCGGCACGATCGCGATCTGCTTTGCCTTCAACATCTTCATGTCCAAGCCCGACGTTTCCGCGATGATCGGCGGCGCGCTGGTCCCCACCATGCCCAACATCGAGGCCCTGCTCGTCTCCCTGGGCATCCTCGGCGCCACGGTCATGCCCCACAACCTGTACCTGCACTCCTCGATCGTGCAGACGCGACGCCACGGGCTGGACGACGCCGGCAAGCGCGAGGCGATCAAGTACAACACCATCGACACGGTCGTCGCGCTGGGCTCGGCGTTCTTCGTCAACGCGGCGATCCTCGTGCTGGCCGCCGCCGTGTTTCACAAGCAGGGCATCGTCGTCGAGGAACTGGGCCAGGCGCATGAGCTCCTGAAGCCCGCGCTGGGCGGGGCCGCCGCCACCTGCTTCGCCGTCGCCCTGCTCTGCTCGGGGCAATCGAGCACCATCACCGGCACGCTCGCCGGCCAGATCGTGATGGAGGGCTTCCTTCAGATCCGCATCAAGCCCTGGCTCCGGCGACTCATCACCCGATCTCTGGCCATCATCCCCGCGCTCATCGTCATCTCCGCCACCGGCGGCAAGGACACCGTCAAGCTCCTAGTCATCTCCCAGGTCGTGCTCTCCATGCAGCTCCCCTTTGCCATCTTCCCGCTCATGATGGTCACCGGCAGCAAGGAACGCATGGGCCACTTCGCCAACCCCGCCTGGGCCAAGGTGCTCGGCTACACCATCTGCAGCGTCATCGCGGGCCTGAACGTCTTCCTGCTCTGGAAGTACATCGGCCCGCTCTGGCTGGCGCTCATCGCCGCCGCCATGCTCGGGTTTGCGATCTGGGTGAAGCTCATCTACAAGCCCAAGCCCGTTGCCAGCCCCGCGACCGTCACATGAACCGAATCCGCCCGAGCCGCTGACCGTTCTTCGCATCCTTGCCCCGTGATTGCCCGTAAGCTCTCGGCATGCTCGGCGCGATCGGGTGGCTTTCCGTCGGTGGCTACGCGATCATGAGTGTCGCGGCGGTTGTGCTTCTGATCGCCTTGATCGGCGATCGTTCGCGTGGGCGGCGTCGGTGCCGCCGATGTTGGTACGACATGTCCGCGGCCGCACGCCCGACGTCCGCCGCGCCGGTGACATGCCCGGAGTGCGGAACGCGGGCGATCATGGAGCGGCAACTGTCGCGACCGCGCCGGTCGTGGCCTCGTGTCGCGATCGCGGTTCTCGCAGTTCTGTTGGGATGGTATTTCACGGTCGTTGGCGTTCGGCGCAACGCGGTCGGTTCGGCGTGGATTCCCACAACTCTGCTTGTGTGCTTGGCTCCGATCGAATCAAGCGGCCGGGATGACCTGTTGTCCGACTCGCTCATCGACCGTTTGGGAACCATGCCGCGTGAAGGGGGTGCGTGGGACTGGCAGCGTTCGATTCTGGCGCGGCGGTTGCCCGAGCCGGCGGAGGATGCTTTCAATCGCGCCATCGTGACACGCCCGCGATGGCCTGAAGGATCAACCCCGCTCTTCGAGTTGGACCCGCGTGTGTTCGAGAGCAGCAACGCGATATTCGCGTTCGTACGAGCGGAAACGATTGATGCCAGTGTCACACCGTTCGATCTGCGCATCGATGCCGAACACCCGCGCCTCTCGCGCACGCTTCCTCCTGGAAGCCATCAGCGATATGGCATCGGCAACGCGCTCGCGCCCGGGCACTACGCGATTGCGTTTCGTGTTATGCATGCTTGGGAGCATGGACCCGAGCGGGTCGGAATCTGCCGGGCGGAGTTTGATGTCGTACCGCTTGGTGAAGTTGCGGTGCCAGTGTGCGAGGATGCGGAAATGCTAGCGGCAGTCCGCGCGGGCCTTTGGTGGCGGCTTTCGACTGGTATTAGAGGCGCACCGACGCAGTTTCAATGGTGGTTTGATGCCACGACGATGAACGACGTCGCGTGGAAGAAGTACCCTCGTTTCGCACCTCGGCCGGTAGCTGCCGTTGTCATCGATCTGTTTGATGGGGATCGCCTGGTTCATTCATCGACCGAAGTGTTTCAGTTCTTTAGAGTCGAGTATCCCCTCCCAGCGCCCTTCGATGATTGCGAGGATCTCTTCGAACTTGTCGATCCCGAGAATGATGCATGGACATTCAAGCTCAGGCCGGGTGTGATTGAACGCCTCCGAGTGTGCGTGCGATCGAGCGAGGCCATCGCGGCCCGCAGCCTTGGGGCGCCATGCCACTGGTCGGGCCAGTTCGAGGCGCCGCTCACCGACTTCGTGCGAGTCGACTATTGATGGTGTCCTGGTGCTCGGGTCGCGCCGGTGTTCACGGTCCGCCTGCCTCGCTGCCTCGGGTGCTTCCACGTGCCCACGCATCGTGCATGTGCAGCCATCTCCCGCCTGTCTTCCTGTGCGAAGTGCCCATGTGCCCTGCGCGGTGTGAATATGTGCCATGTGGCGCTGTGCCAGGTGGCCCTGCGCTCCTTGCCCTTTCCCCCTGGTGCCCGATGCCGATGCCCGATGCCTGATGCCTCTTCCCCAAAAACAACCCCGCCCGCGAGGGTGGGCTCGCGGGCGGAGAAGTGAATCAGCGGCGGGCGATTGGTGGGTGGAGAACCCGCCGCCTGACAATGCGCCCGGGCGTTGGTGGGTCGCCCGGGCACGTGAGCCGGATCAGGCCTGAACCCCTGGTCAGGGGGTTCCCTGGCACCCCTCGCGGGGTCGTCCGAGGCCAGTTTCCCGAGCGTCCCTGCCCGGGTGTGGCCTTGCCAGAACCGCAGGAGCCCCCGAATCCCGGAGGAAGTCCCGCGGCTGCCGTGGCGCCGAGTCCGTTCGAAGGCCCGCGCCGGCTCAAAGATCACGAATCGAACTGTCAATCCCACCCCAAGCCCGCGAAAGCCCGGGGTGGGCTCCCTCACACAACTACTTCTCCCCGGCGCTGGGGCGATCCGATTTCTCCATGTCCAGCGCCATCGACGGCAGGCTTGCGAACAATTCGTCCTCGCCGCTCTTCCAGGCACCCTTGGCCCTGATCTCGAACCGGTCGCCCGAGCCGATCATCACCACCTCGCCCGAAAGACCCGTCCGCTCCAACTGGTGCTTGGGGATCACGATGCGCCCAGCGCCGTCCATCTCGACGGCCTCGGCGAACCCGAACAAAGCGGCCTGGAGCCGCGCCCGCTCCGGGCTCGGCGTCAACGAACTCTTCATTTGCGCAACCAATTGCGAGAACCCGACTTCCGTGTAGAGCCGCAGCAGCCCGCGCTCCCACGGCACAAGCACCCAGTGTCTTCCGTCCGCCGAGGGGTCCCATTGAGCGCGGTACCGCGCCGGCACGGCCAGCCGTGCCTTGGCGTCGATCACCAGCTCCGTGTATCCCACATACAGCAATCAGCACCGCCTCGCTCCTGGATCGGCGGTGGATTATGCCCCACTTTGCCCCACGCTTCAACACGGAAAGTGAAACTTCGCGCACTTGTGAATAACTCGTGCACAACCTGTCCGTGTTCAGACTCTGTTCTTGTCCTCTTCGGAGGAAAACTGGTGAAACCCGGCAAGCGAAGGGAGCGCAAAGACATCTGCTCCGGGGCGTTCTGCCCCGATTGATCGGCAAGATCGGACCCATTTCGTGCGTGCCCGGGCAAACCGGCTGGATCAGGCGGCGTTGATCGCCGACCCCCTGACACGCAGCGGCTCGTGGGCCGCGGAGAGGCTGGCGGAGTGCAAGACAAGATCGCACGGACCAAGGACGTGCTCACCCGCCTTCCCGGCGGGCTGTTTGTCATGACCTCCAGCTTCGAGGGCAAGCGCGGCGGGGTGATTGTGAAGTCCGTCATGCCCGTGGCGGAGGAGCCGCTCTTGCTCGCGGTCGCGGCGTGGAAGGGGCACGGCCTGGAGCCGATCGTCCGCGATAGTCACCACTTTGCGGTCTCCATGGTCGATCCCGGGGAGCGCACGCTGATCCGCCGGTTCACCGGGCATCTCTCCGAGCACGGAGACCAATTCGATTCCGTGCCGACCGAGCGACTGGTTTCGACGTCGCCGATCCTCAGCCGTTCCGTCCTCGCGATCGACTGCGAGGTGGTGCGGCATTTCGATATCGAGGCCGACCACGAGCTCTATGTCGGACTGGTGCTGGGCGCCAAGGTTTGTTCGCCCGAGCACCCGCTGGCGGCCCACAACCCGGCGCGCCAGATTGTGAACTTCAAGCCCACCCTGCAGTCGCGTCGCGCCGCGGCGCGCCACGCCGGCGGTGCGCCGGAGCCCGCGGGCGTCCCCCCGCGCGAGTCCGACAACGGCGCGGTGCGTCAGCACGCCGAGGACTCACCGCCGCAGGGCGCGCGTGAATCTTCGCGCGAATCGCGCCGCCCCAAGCCCGAGAAGGCCCGCGACCGGGCGTGATTCTCAGGGCTTATTCGCCGTCACGTCCAGGCTCGTGATGAAGTCGCTGGGCTTGGTCCCCGCGGGCAGGCTCGACACGATCTTGCGATAGAGCGGGTCTTCCCAGTTGGTCATGGCGTCGATGTAGTGTCCCTTGGGCGTGAGCACGATGTCGACGAGCCCCGCGGCCCGCGCCATCTCTCGCGTCTCTTCGACCAGCACCGCGCCCGCCACGCAGCCGATGAGCGCTTCCACGTCCGCGAGCACCGAGGCGGGAAGCGCCCTGACCAGCGCGAGGTCGGAGACCGCGACCCGCCCGCCGGGCTTCAGCACGCGCGCGATCTCGCGCCACACCCGCGCCTTGTCGGGCGACAGGTTCAGCACGCAGTTGGAGATCACCACGTCGACGCTGGCGTCGGCGACGGGGAGCGCCTCGATCTCGCCCAGCCTGAACTCGACGTTGTCGAGCCCGGTCTGCTCGCGGTAGGACGCGATGTTGCGGCGGGCCTTGCTCAGCATGTCGGGCGTCATGTCCACGCCGATCACGCGGCCGGTCGCGCCGATCTTGGGGCCCGCGACGAAGCAGTCAAACCCGCCGCCGGCGCCGAGGTCGAGCACGACCTCACCCGGGCGCAGCGACGCGATGGCGGTGGGATTGCCGCAGGAGAGGCCCATGTTCGCGCTGTCTGGCACGGCGGCGAGCTCGCCGGAGGCGTACCCGATCGCGTGGGCGAGCTGCGCGGGGGTGAACGCGGTGGCGCCGCAGCACCCGCCGCCGGTGGTTCCTTCGGGCCCGCCGCAGGCGCCCGAGCGGGCGATCGCGCCGTATCCCTCGCGGACTTTCTCGCGGACTTCGTGGAGCGACGCATGGTCGCTTGCGGCCGACGGCGCGCTGGTCGATGGGTCGGTTTCGGGCGCGGGCTCCGTGCAGCAGGTGTCGGCGCAGCCGCAGGCTCGCTTTGGGCTGTCGGGCGTGGTGATCTTGGAGGGGCTGGTCTGACGTGTCATGGATGAACTCCTTCCCAGAGTCGCGGAAGACGCTGAACAAACTCCCTGATTTCGTCGCGCACGCGCCGGTAGTGGGGGAGGGCCTCGTCGTCGGTGCGTGCGCCCTGCGCGAGCCGGGGCGGATCGTCGAAGGCGTGATGGATCACGCGCACTCGGGACGGAAAGACCGGGCAGGACTCGCGGGCCGAATCGCACACCGTGACGACGTAGTCGAACTCGAGGTCATGCAGCGACCCGACCGGCTTGGACTCGTGACGCGAGATGTCGACGCCCGCTTCGAGCATCACCCGCACCGCGAGCGGATTCAGCCCGTGCGGCCTGGTCCCGGCGGAATAGGCCTCCACGCGATCGGCGAGCAAGGCGCGAGCCCACCCCTCGCCCATCTGGCTCCGGCACGAGTTTCCCGTGCAGAGAAAGAGCACGCGGATTGGCTCAGCGCGGGGCACAACAGCCTCCATCCGGGCTTCCGTCCGGGCGGCATTCGTCGATGGCGTCGGCCAGTTCGCGGAGCAGCTTCGTGAGGTCGGAGTAACAGACGGCGTAGAAAACCGTGCGGCCTTCCTTGCGAACGTGAAGTACGCCGGCGTCCGCCAGGATCGCCAGGTGGCGCGACACCACCGAGAGGTCGACCGAGCAGCACTCGGCGACTTCGCCGACCGAGCACCCTCGTCCGCACTTGGCGATGCACGCGACCAGGGACGCGCGCGTCGGATCGCACAGGGCGCGGAAGAGGCCTGGGTTCAGCAGCGAGTCGAGCGGCCCGGCGCACGCGGCGGCGTGCCTGGGCGTCGCGGGGCGTTTGCCCGCGCGGGTCCGCGCTCCGATCGAAGAGGCACGCGAAGAAACCCGGCGCGTTCGCTTGTTCATTTGCGTCATCGTGCAAGTATTGGCCGGCGTGGGCCAAGAGTCAAGCGGGGGGCACTTGCCCGCGCCGCGTTCAAGGAATGGGTTGACAGGGTTGGTCGTGGGTCGGCCCGCTATGCCAGCAGGCCGCGCACGACTTTTCCGCTCACGTCCGTCAATCGGAAGCGCCGCCCCTGCGATAGGAACGTCAGGCGCTGGTGGTCGACGCCGAGCAGGTGCAGGATGGTCGCGTGCAGGTCGTGGATGTGCACGCCGTCCTGGGCGATGTTGAAGCCGAACTCGTCGGTCTGGCCGAAGGAGAGTCCGGGCTTGACGCCGCCGCCGGCCATCCACATGGTGAAGCAGCGCGGGTGGTGATCGCGCCCGTGGTCGGGGGAGTCGATGTCACCCTGTCCGACGGGCGAGCGTCCGAACTCGCCTCCCCACACGACCAGCGTCTCGTCGAGGAGCCCGCGCCGCTTGAGGTCGAGCACGAGCGCGGCGGACGCTTGGTCGGTGTGCTCGCACTGGATGCGCAGCTGCTCGGGCAGGTGGCGGTGCTGGTCCCAGCCAACGTGGTAGAGCTGGATGAAGCGCACGCCGCGTTCGGCGAGCCGGCGCGCGAGGATGCAGTTGGCGCCGTAGGACCCCGGCCTTCGGGCGGCCTGGCCGTACAACTCGAACGTCTCGTCTGGCTCGCTCTGGAGCGCGACCAGGTCGGGCACCGAGACCTGCATGCGGAACGCCAGTTCATACTGCGCGATCCGCGCGGCGATCTCGGGATCGCCCGTGAGGTCGTGGTGGGCCGCGTTGAGAACGCCGAGGTCGTCGAGCTGTCCGCGTCGCACCTCGCGCGAGACGCCCGGCGGGTTGGGGAGGTAGAGCACCGGATCGCGTCCGGCGCGGAGCTTCACGCCCTGGTGCTCCGCGGGCAGGAATCCGGCGCTCCAGAGATGTTCATACAGCGGCTGGTCGCAGGTTCGCTCGACGTCCTTCGACACCATCACGACAAACCCGGGCAGGTCCTGGTTGTCGGTCCCCAGGCCGTACACCGTCCACGCGCCCAGGCACGGCCGCCCGGCGATCTGGTGCCCGGTCTGGAAGAACGTCATCGCGGGGGCGTGGTTGATCTGTTCGGTGAAGACGGTTTTTACGATCGCGATCTCGTCGGCGATCTTCGCGGTGTGGGGCACGAGCTCGGACATCCACGCCCCGCACTGCCCGTGGCGGGCGAACGCGAACTGGCTGGGCAGGAGTTTCTGCGCCTGCCCCGAGGTCATGGTCGTCACGCGCTGGCCCATGCGCACCGAGTCGGGGATCAACTGGCCGCGCAGGGGCACGAGTCCGGGCTTGTGATCGAACAGGTCGATCTGCGACGGCGCGCCCGCCTGCGTCAGCATGATGACGCGCTTGGCGCGCGGCGCGATCGTGTTCACGCCGGAAGAAAGCACCGCGGGCTGGGCCGACGAACGGCCCGCGAGCATCATCGCTAGCGCCGCCGAGCCGATGCCCGCGCCGGAGCGCCCGAGAAACTGGCGGCGCGTCATGGCCAGTGACTCGCCCTCGCCGCGCGAGAAATCACATTGGCCCAATCCGTCCACGCCGAACTCGCCGCGTCGCTTGCCGAAGAGATGCATGGCTACTCCCGCGTCAGGGTCTCGTCGAGGTTGAGGATGATGCTCATCACGCCGGCGTAGGCCGCGATGTCGGTGAACCGGTCCGGGGCTGGGTCGGGGCGATCGCCGGCGCACGCCGCGTCGCGAGCTTCGCCTGGGTGCGAGGCGTAGTGATCGCGCAGGCGCCCGAGGCGCGAGGCGAGCACGTCGAGCTCGTGTTCGGTCGGGCGGCGTGACAACACTGTTTCAATCGCCCAGGAGAGGCGCGTGCGGTCGTCCGTGCCGCCCTCGTGCATCGCCCGCTGGCCCAGCGCCGCCGAGGCCTCCGCGAACGTGACGTCGTTCAAGAGCACGAGCGATTGCAGCGGAGTATTGGTGCGGATCACGCGCACGGAACACTTCTGCCTCTGCGGCACGTCGAAGAGGTTGACCGGCGCCGCGGTGCGCCGCCAGAACGTGTACACGCTCCGGCGGTACAGGTCGTGGCCCTTGCCCGGCTCGTACTTGATGCGCCCGAAGCTGACGTCCTCCCACACGCCCGCGGGGTGATAGGGTTTGACCGGCGGGCCGCCGAGTGTTTCGACGAGCAGGCCCGAGGCGAAGAGGGCCTGATCTCGCAGTACGCCGGCCGCGAGTCGATAGCGCGGCGAGCGGGCGAGCAGGCGATTCTCCGGGTCGCGGTCCAAGAGGTCCTTCGAGCACACGGACGTCTGTCGATACGTCGCGCTCGACACGATCAGTTTCAGCAGCGCCTTGACATCCCATCCGCTTTCCATGAAGCGCCCCGCGAGCCAGTCGAGCAGTTCCGGGTGCGTCGGGCGCTCGCCCTGCACGCCAAAGTTGTCGGGCGTGCGGACCAGGCCGTGGCCGAAGAGGTGCTGCCAGAGGCGATTGACCGCGACGCGTGGCGTGAGCGGGTTGTCGCGCGACGTGAGCCACGCCGCCAGCGCGAGGCGATTGGATAAAGCGGCCGTCGCGCCGCGCGAAGCGTCATCCGATGCCGCCGCGGCTTCCGGCGTGATCGCATCCGGCGTGCCTGGTACCACTTCCTGACCCGGCTGGTCCCACGCCCCGCGGAGCAGCATGTGCGTCCTTCGCGGTTCGGCGCGATCGCGCATCACCATCACCTTCAGGTCGCGCCCGTCCGCTGCCTTCCAGTCGAGCAGCGGCGGCATGTCCCCCTGCTCGCCGCCGCCGGTTTCGTCGATGCTATTGAAAAAGGCGAAAAAGCGGTAGTAATCCCTTTGCGTGAAGGGGTCGTACTTGTGGTCGTGGCACTGGGCGCACGACAGGGTGATTCCCAGGAACGCGGTGCTGGTCGCGTCGACGCGATCGTGGACGTAGTCGATGCGCGACTCTTCGACGTCGCGCCCGCCCTCGCCGTTGATCGGGTGGTTGCGGTTGAACGCGGTGGCGAGAATCTGCGCCGCGCCGGCGCCGGGAACGAGATCGCCCGCGACCTGATCGAACACGAACCGGTCGTAGGGCATGTTGCTGTTGAACGCCTGGATCACCCAGTCGCGCCACGGCCAGGCCGTTCGGTCCGGGTCGATCTGAAACCCGTTGGAGTCCGCGTAGCGGGCGGCGTCGAGCCACGCGCCGGCGAAGTGCTCGCCGAATCGTGCCGACGCCAGCAGTCGATCGACGGCACGCTCATAGGCGTCGGGCGTCGAATCATTCTCGAACGCCGCGACCTCCTCGCGCGAGGGAGGCAGGCCGGTGAGGTCCAAGCTCAGCCGGCGGATCAGCGTCGCGCGATCTGCTTCCTCTGACAGCCCCAGAGGCCCGTCCTTCTCACGCTCCAATCGCGTCAGCACGAAGCGATCGATCTCATTGCGGCACGCCGCGCCGTCGCGCGCGTCCGGCACCGCGACGGGCTTTACCGGTTCATACGCCCAGTGCCCGCTCCACGGCGCGCCATCGTCGATCCACTCCCGCAGCTTGGCGAGTTCTTCCGCCGTCAACTGGCGAGCCCACTCCGCCGGCGGCATGCGCTCGTCCTCGTCCTCAGACATCACGCGGCGAGCCAGCTCGCTCATCGCCACATCGCCGGGCGCGACCACGCGCGACGGAAAGAACGGATCGCGATTCTCGTCCGCGGCGTCGCGCGTCGGGCCGAACAGCCCCTCGCGCGTGTCCAGGCGCAGGCGGGCCTTGCGAGTCCCCGCGTCCGGTCCGTGGCAGGCGAAGCACGAATCCGAGAGGATCGGTCTGATATCCCGGTCAAAGTCGATCGTGCCGGGCGGTCCTGCCGCGATCACGGGCGCTGCGGCCAGCGACGAAAGCAACGGCAACGCCGAGGTTGACGCGATCGCGTGCGCCAGCGCCGAGCACAGCGCCGCCGCGGCCGCGTCGTAAAATCCGGGGCTGTGCCCGCCCTTACGCCTCATCCGCGCCAGCATACCGCCCAACGCGGCCCCGCGATACACCGATCTGCTGGCGAAAGGCGGCGTGAAGTGCCGCGGATCGTCGTGATTCGACGAATCGCCGAGTGTCGCCGCGATTCGTCGCGGTGCGTCGATCATCGCCGGCGTTCGCTACCGGCGCGCATCGAGCCCCGTCCAGCGGTGCGTCCACACCTCGCCCGCCGTGCTCTCAACGACGAGGTGCCCGCCTTCGCGCCGTGACTTCATCGGCACATTGTTCTCGTCATTGAGGTAGCGCGCGTCGAGGATGCCGGACTTCACGAGTTCATCCAGCGATTCGGGCACGCGCCCGAACGCCAGGCGGAAGGCGAAGGTCGCGCGTCCGATCGCCAGACGGACAAAGTGCGCCTCGTGATGTGTTTTGGGCACGCGTTTGGCGGCGGGCGGGAGCTTCAAGAGACGCAGCATCTCGATCGCCAACGGGCCTGGCTGTTCCTTCTTCGCCCGGAACGTGATCGTGTGCGAGCCCTTTGAGAGCGCACGCCGCCCCAGCGACAGGTCCAATTCGGCGCCGTCGGGCGTGCGAAAATCCAGCGTGCCGGCGTCCCGCCCGTCGATCTCGACGACGTATCTCCCGTGGTCGCCGCCGCTCGCCGCCGTCAGCCGCACGGCATGGTCCCCCTCTTCCGCGACCTCGAAGGCAAACGTTGCCGCGCCGGTCCCCGCGCGGTTGTCCCACAGCAGCACCGGTCGCGCGCCGAACAGTCCCGACGTATCGATCCTCACCGCGTCTCCCAACGCGTGCTTCGCGGCCTGATAGTCGCGAACGAAGTGATGGCGCGTCCACGGCACGCGCCGCTGGTCCCAACCCGGCAACGCCGCCCACGCCCCGGGCTCGCCTTCCTGATACCAGAACGCGACGCTGCTGATGAAGTCCGGTCGCTCCACGAAGAAACCGGCCGTGTCCTCGGGAAGATTGCCCTTGTGCTCGATGGCGACCTTCAGCGAGCGCTCAAAGTTCACCGCGTCCGCGACGTGCCAGCGATAGCACACGCCGCTGTCGCCCGTCGAATCACCCTGCCAGCGCGGCGAGCCGAACCAGCGGCTCGTTCGCGCCCGGAATCCCCAGGCGTCGTTGAAGTAGTCTTCCGAGCCCGTGCCCTGCAGGCTGGGCGTCGCCTCGGCGTCGATGAAGAAGAAGTCGTCGCCCTCGCCGAACCACCCGTCTTGTGCGAGTGTCACCGACATCACCGTGCCGACGTAGCGTCCCTTGCCCGAAAGCGCCGCGAGCATGTAGTCACGCCCCGCGACGGCCGGATACTCCTGTCGATACTTCGCGTAGAAGCGCGGCGTGCCCTCGGGCAGGCGAGGGAGCTGCGTCCAGTCCACCTGCCAATACAGCCCCGCGCCCCGGTCGGGATTGTCGTTGGTCACCACGATCCGCGCCGACCTCTCGAACGGCATGCGCCAGTAGCACGACAGCGAACCCGTCGACGAGACCTGCACCACCTCGCTCTCCACCGGCGCCGGCCTGCCCTGGCCCACCGCGAAGAAATCGGCGAGCGGCACCTCCACCCCCGGCGTCGCGCTCCCGTCCCAGTAGACACGGAGCGAGAGCGCGTTGAGCTCGCCGGTCCAGCCGGCGTGGCTGGTGAACCACATGTGTGTGATGACGCCCGGCCCGTCGAGCCGCGGCATCTCGATCGACTCGCCCGGATGGAGCCAGGTCATGTCGAGGTTCTCGGTGTTCCATGCCGGCTGCATGTTGCTCGAGACGCGCCGGTTTCGTCCGGCGGGCGCCAGCGCCGAGGGGCTGAGCAGCTCCGTCAGCGTTGTGTCGCCGGTGCCCGCCCTCGGCGTCGGGCGGATTGCCTGAGCGCGCTCCGCGACCCGAAGTTGGGGCGTGGCTTCACCAGCGCCGGCGGGCCCGATGCCATCCGGGTCAATCCCCTCGGCTTCGATCCACGCCGCGTCGTTGGCATAGGCCAGGGCATACTCGTACGTCATCTCCGATTCGCGCTCCGGCCCGGACGAATTGCGGAAGATGAACACGCCGCCGCCCGGCTCCTTCGCGTCGTCGCGATAGCCGACGAATAGGATGCTGTGCCCGTCGAAGACGTCCGCGGGCGCGGCCATCTGCAGCACGTTCTGCTTCCACGCCGGCGCCTTGGGCCAGCGCAGTCCGGTGCAAACCGGCCAGCCGCCAGCAATCGTTTCTTTGATCGACGCGAGGTGTTCCGGGGTCAGCCCCGTCGTGACATCCCACTCCTTGATCCAGCGCAGGCGCAGGCCCAGCTCGCGCGCCATCGCGCCCTGCGCCGTCGCGTCCGCGCTGGGAGGCGAATCGGGCTCGAACTTCTCTCGATACGGCATCGCCGCCTCGGCGCACACGCCGTATTTCTCAAAGCCCCTCCACAGATCCGAGAAGAATCCGCCGTCCGCCGCCTGCCCGATCGCCTGGTTGGAGGCCCAGTTGAGGAACTCTTCGCTGAGGCGTTCTCCCACGCCCTTCCTCCGCGCCACGGCGAACTCCAACGCCTGCGTCACCGCGAAGACCGAGCAGGTGCCGCGAGGGCCCTGCACCCGCGGCGTGAGCCCGAAGCCCGCGAACTTCGGGCGAAGATCGACGGACTTGGGCAGAGCGTCATCGGCCGCTGGCGCGCCGGCCGTGGCAGCGCGTTCGGCCGCGATGCGCGTCGCGTCGGTCTCTTGCGCGTTCGCACGCGAGGCGCCGCCTCCGATCGCCGTCGCCAGCCCGATCGCCACCCCCGCCATGTGCCGAAAGCTCGTCATGCCGATCCTCCCGCGCCGACCGGCGCGATGTACGCAGGATGCAGCGTACCAGATCGACGAGTGCGGCCGCGCTCCGCAGCGCCGGCGTACCGCGACCTCGCGACTCCGCCAATTCGCCACTTCGTTGCCTCGTGAAGAGGCGCACCCCCCTCGCCGGCGCTCCGGGCTCGCGTCATTCGATCAATTGGTCACTGACCCCTTGACCCCTTGACCCCTTGATTCCTTGAACACTCGACCACTCGACCAATTGGCTGCCTGTCCACTCGTCCACGCGACCACTTCTTCAGACCTTGATCCGCGGATCGATCCAGCGATAGAGCACATCGACCACGAGGTTGAAGAGCACGAGCATGGTGGAGAAGACCAGTACCACGCCGATGATGAGAAAGAGGTCCTTGTTCTGCACGGCATTCACAAAGTGCTGGCCCAAGCCCGGCACGTTGAAGACGCGTTCGACGACGAAGGAGCCGGTCATCGCCATGGCGCACGCGGGCCCGAGGTAACTGACGACGGGCAGGGCCGCGTTCTTGAGCGCGTGGCGCATGACGACGGCGGATTCGGGGAGGCCCTTGGCGCGGGCGGTGCGGACGTAGTCGCTCGACATGGCCTCGACCATGCCCATGCGTGTGAGGCGGGCGATGTAGGCCGCGAAGGGAAGGCTGAGGGTGAGCGCGGGGAGGATCATCTGGGAGAACGAACCCCAGCCGCCGACCCTTCCGAGCCCGAGCCACACGGGGAAGACCAGGACGAGGAGCGTGCCGGTGACGAAGCTGGGGAGGCTGATGCCGATGAGTGCGATGGCCAGGGAGAGCGAGTCGATCCATGTGCCGGGGCGCACGCCGCCCAGGACGCCCGCGGGCGTGCCGATGAGGATCGCGAGGATGATGGCGATGACGCCGAGCTGGGCCGAGACGGGGAGCGAGCCGGCGATGATCTCGCTGACGCGCTGGTCGCGGTATTGGAGAGAGGGCCCGAGGTCAAAGACGCGCCGCGGCGGCGGGGCGAGGTGGAGCGACTCCAGGCGACGGCGCTCTTCGTCGGACCGTCCGCTGAAGTGATCGCGGGCGGCCCGCAGGCCGGTGGCGCTGTCGAGATAGGACCAATAGAACGAGGCGAAACTGTCGAGGTTGTACTGGGCCTTCATGGCGGCCTCGACCTCGGGCGGCGGGCGGCGCTCGGAGTTTTCGAGCGGATTGCCCGGGATCGCCCACGCCAGCGCGAGCGTGAGCGTGTACACCGCCAGGAGCACAAGCGGGAGCTGGGCCATGCGCGTGAGGATGAGGCGGGTCATGGTGAGCGGCCCTTGTCATTCACCATCGGCGTCATGGGCGGCAGCGCCAGCGCCTTGTCCGAGCCCTTCCCGTCTCCCAGCACATCAACGCGGAAGAGCTGCTGCTCGCTGCGCGGGTGCGAGCTGATTCCCGAGAGCTTGTGGGCGTCGAAGAGGTAGAAGTTGTTCTGCACGAACAGCGGGATCAGCGGCACCTCATCTTCCAC